>LCFM01000027.1 GCA_000999025.1 Parcubacteria group bacterium GW2011_GWA2_43_13 | reverse complement strand
CGGGCATTTACTCCCACCGTAACATTGCCGGTGTAAGCCTTGGTGCCGATTGTTGAACCAAGATTTCGGGAACAGCTAAGTCCGTAATTGGTTGATGATGTTATCCCACTCGCCATAGTTTCGGAATGTGTCCCGTTTGCCGCGCTCTTTGTCCCACTCCAACCGCCGTTCGCGCTACAAGATTTAACATCGTTGACCGTCCAGCTTAAAGTCGGTTTGCAGTTGTAATCAATCGGTGAAGTTCCGCTAAGACTAAAATTGCTGAGGGAAGGGTCGGGCAAGTTCAGAGGAATTGTGTATCTTATCGTATCGCTGGCGTCAAAAGCGTCCGATCTGGAGGCAAAATCAACCGTGCTGACCGGCTTGGAAAAGTCTCCGCGATGATAAGGATTGCTATGGGTGGATTTTCCCGACTGGACGATTTCAACAATCAAACGAGGATTTGTTCGCATATTTCCGCCGGAATCGTAGAAATTTTTCAGGAAAGACGGGTCTATGTCAAAAAGTTCTTCGTCGGCTTTATAGGTTATACTGGTATACTCCCTGATCTGTTTAGGCTGGTAATTCACGGAGCCGGACGGAGCGAAATTCACCTGGGTTTTAGATAATCCGTCGGCTTCAATATACATCTTGAAACGGATTTGCATAGTGGAATTGGAACAACTGGTAAAGCCGGCGGCGTAATATATGTCGGCGAAAAAACCGTTTAAGTCGCTATCCAAATTCGCCTCAATTTTTTTGATGACTAATTTGTTCACATTGCTGGTGTCGTTGACACCATAGAAAGAATATAGCGGGTCGGAATTGTCAGCGGCATCGCCGCCATAATCTTCCCCGCCGTATTTTATGCCGGTGTAAGTTTTTGTGGACGAAGCGTCCGCCGAATTGAAAAACAGTCCGAAAGCGGAAAAAGCAAAAAGTATCATTATTGCGGGAACAATCGCTTTCTTGCGTCTTTTTATGAGCGCGAACAATGCCAAGAATAAAACCGCCGCGATAATATAGTAATAATAATTTTTCATTGTTTTAGATTCCGCCGTTTTCGGCACTTCCGCCGTTTCTTCGGCCAGTTTTTCTTCACCGGAATGAATAGACACCGCATAAGACGCATTTTCGCATTTCTTATCCAGAACGATATCTATAATTTGGTTTTTCCTCGCGGAATCGTTTATATCCGGCAAGTTCAAAACTTTATCTCCGCAAACTTCGCCGTTTTTGTCTTTTACGACTGCTAGCATTTTAACCCTGCCCAATCCCGCTAAATCGCCGCTTGAATTGTTCCAATAAAGATCCATTGAGCCGAAATAATCAACCGACAAAGACATCGTCTCGCCATTTTGATAAATATTTTTAATCGGGCTGATCAAAGACACTTTGTCCACTCGGGCAGACGACCCGCCGATCGTCCAACGAAAAGGCATATTAAAAGACCTCTTGGCGCCACTTTCGTCCTCAAAACTCAACATGGCCTGATACACTTGCGGTTCTTTAACCGGCGGAAGAGAAATTTCCACCGATTTTGTTTCGCCTTTTTTAAAAGTAAAAGTATCGTCCAAAACTTTTTTCAGTCTCGCTCCGCTTGATGGACGGCCGTAAACAAAAAATTCTTTCCATTCAATTTGGGGGCGAACGGCAATATCTTCATCACCGACATTTTCAACCAGACACCTCACTTTCGGCTGTTCTGAAGAATTAAAAACGGGACCTTCATTTGGCTCAAATTTATCCCCTTTCGCGTTCAAAATAAGGCAACTTTCTTGATAGAAAGCCAAAAAACCTTTGTTGTAATTTTCTTGATTTGATTTTTTTTCGTTAAAACCGAAATTTCGCAAAATTTCTCTGTACAGGCCGACGGTATCGCCGTCTTTTCGCATCAAACGGAAATTAAACGCGTAATTGGCGGTCGGCAAATATCGGCTGGTCGGCAAAAAATATTTTACCATTTTCCTTTCTTTGGGTTTTAATGAAAAGTAGTCCTCCCCCTCTTGAGCCGAAACGATTAGAGGAGGCGGAGTATAATCAAGATTTTTGGATACGGCAAGAGGGTCAATGCTGTTTAGAGTCAATAAGTAAGTAGATAGAGGGGTTTCCGTGGACGGACTGGGGTTGAACAAAACAGCTTCAATTTCTATTCCACCATCTCCTGTTTTTATTTCGGCGCTTTTCACCAAAACGGCCATTCCGGAATCTCTCCCGTTTATCCGTTCTTGAGCCAGCGAAACATTATGAAAAAATAAAACAAAAGCTAAAACAAAAAAAATCGCCGCAAGTTTGAAAACTTTAAAAGTCAACATTATTTTTATGATGAAAATAATTAATTTAATTTATTTTAACACACAATAAAAAGCTTTGCGTTAATAAGTTATCAACATCTCAGATTTGCTGTTGTTATTTTTACTGTATTGTCGTTTGTTTCATTTAACAATGTGATTGCCGGAAAAACGGAAAAGGGGAAAATTATCGTTGAAATCGGCGACAATTTTTTAGAGAAAAAATCGGAGACAAAGTATTTCCTACAACGCAAGGATACTTCTCTTGTTCCCTTAACACGGGAACAAATACATATGATGGATTATCCTCCCCCACGGCCGGGGCAAAGGGCGATTTTGTCGCCTAAGGGAAAGTTACACTTGTCGCCTTATTCTAAAACTAAAAAGCAGGCATCTAAAAGTAGCGGTGGAATAGATATTTTAATAGTCCTTATTCAACCGTCAGGTGAAAATATCCCATGGGAAGCGGAAAAAGCAAAGGAATACTTCCAGCCTTCAAAGGATTTCTTTGAAGACAAAAGACAGCACAGCAAGGCTACATTAAACCTTACTGTGGTTGGTTGGAAAAAATCAGACAAAACAAAGGCGGAATTAACCACCGCCGACGGAAATTCCGTTTCCACCATTACCATCCCTGAGGCGGTGAAATTAGTGGATGATTCCGTTGATTTTACTGAAATTGATTGCCTGTTCATTGTTGTGGCAGACAACGATGGGACTTTCACAAGGGCGTGGGCGTCAACAGGAGTGGGGTACACTCAAACTGACGATGGAATTTGTGACTTTTCCTATGTTAGAATGGGATCCGACTTGTTTTCAAGGAGCCCAAGGGTGAATAGTCACGAGTTGGGACATGCATTGGGAGATTTGAAGCACGAAGCAGGAGAAAATATAGCAAAAAAAGACGCCTGTGGTTATACAGGATCTGAACCCGAGGAATACAATAGCTTCGCCAGTGTCATGGGGGATAGATATTCTTTTTTCTCATTGTATGCGCAATACACACAGCTTGGTTGGCTGGATAAAGAAAGAGTCGTTGTTTTTTCTTCTTATTTTTCTTCCGCAAAATTATGTCCGCGGGAGGTGGAAAGCACAGACAAAAAACAGCTGGCAATAATAGAGGTAAGCGAAAACAAGTATATCTCTATTGAATTGTACGAAAAAAGCCTTGAGCCTTACCTTAACGACGATAATGTTAAAAGTGGTCTAGTGATAAGAGAACATGGAGAAGTCGTGAATAATGATGGTAATGGAGGATATAACGCAAATGTTTTTCTTAAAGAATACAATGATTATGAATCATTCCTTTCTCCAGACGAGGAAATTTGCGGTCTAGGTTCGAAAGGGAATATATCAATCAAATATGTTTCCTTGACGACGGGTGTGGGTGAAGAAACGATAGCCGAGGTGGAAGTTACGATTGGAGGAGCGCTTGAACCAACACCGACACCTACTCCAACTCCAACACCTTCGCCGACATCGTCGCCTAGTCCGACACCAAGTCCGACGCCGTCTCCGTCCCCTTCTGCCACACCGACACCGAGTCCGACACCGAGTCCGTCCCCTTCGCCGACACCAACTTCAAGTCCGACACCTACCCCCGTTTTGGGAGAAATATTTTTGGATGTTTCTTTAAACAAGGAAACTGTCCGAAGAGGTGGCAAGGTCAAGGTGAAAGTGTCAGTAAAGGATGCCGACGGAAATCTTACGGAGGCAGACAAGATTTCTTGTCAGATGACGAGGGTCAACGGAACTTGGCTGTATGGAGTGAAAAGAAATACGGCTGAGGCGAGGTTTAATTTCAGAATTAGGAGCAACAACCCCGTCGGTCCATACAAAATTTCAGTTTCAGCGTCCAAGAAAGGTCACGAAGACGCAAAAGTTGAAAAGTTCTTTAAAGTAAAGAAGTGAAGCGTTGGCTAAGTTCTAGATGTTCTATCGCTTCGCTTGTTCTAAATGTTCTTTTTGTCGGACACCGAGTGTCCAACATTCAATATTATCCCCCGTCCGAGCTGTAAGCTGGACGGGGGATTTTCTTGTTTGATTAATCATGTTTTTTAAATAATATTATTTACAACATCATCTATTACTTTTTTCAGATTTTTCTGTTTTTGCCAAGACGATAAAATTAATTCTCTTAATTTTTGATGGGGCTTATAGCCAGAATCTTCAATCAGTAATGAATTTTCAAATTCTTCAGTATTCAGCAAAACAGTCGAGCTTTCTTTCAGGTCTTGAAACTTATCCTCTGATGCGCCTATTTTTTTTAAATAATCTTGAAAATGATCATAAAATAAAAAGTGCGATAATTCGTGGGCGATGATTGTAAAATTTTTCGCTAGCGAATGATAAAGGCTTAAATAAAAATATTTTTCTTCGTAATTATAATCGCAAATATACAGTGTCGTAATAAAAATGCTACATGTTTTAATTTTGAATTTGCCAAATATTTTTTCTATTTTTTTCGTAAGTTCTTCTCCATGTTTTTGCCAATGCTTGTTGAGAGCATCGATATAATATTCAATAAATTCTTCTTTTAATTCTTGCCTTTTGTTGCCAGTATTGCTGGAAAAATGCTTTAAAACTTCTTCAACAGCTTCTTTTTTGTCTAATCTTATTATTTCTTTTATCAACTTTTCCGATATTGGCGCGATGCTTGCCTCGTAAGAAAAATTAAAAGACGGATTGATGTCTTTGGCTGTATTAACCCAATTAAGCGCGTCTTTTTCACGATTGTATGAAAAATTTAAATTTAACATTCTTTCATTATATATTTATAAAGATAAAACGAAAGGGGCAAGTCAAATGAATTGATTGCCCCTCTTTAGTTGAATTATTTGAGCTAATGGTCATTTCAGCAGTCTGAAATGACCATTTTGTGTTATCCTGCAAGGATAGAATAGCTAACATTTGCAAACATGTATAAAAAAAGTGCGTA
>LCFM01000026.1 GCA_000999025.1 Parcubacteria group bacterium GW2011_GWA2_43_13 | reverse complement strand
TGCCCACTGAATACTTTATTTAGCATGTTATCTCTTTACCCTTGGCAGTCCCCATTTCCAGCCCATAGGCCATTCAAACATAGATTTTAATTAACGCTCCTCGGAATCCGAACCTATCTCCCTCCTTCGCCAAGGCTACGAATGGGCAAGTAAGTTGGCCCCGCTTCCGCTTCGCTCCTTCGGGGCACTTGTTTTTCTAACTCACTTCGCTCGAAGAAAAACTAAGTGCTGTGTCTCCTGAACAAAATCCGAACTTTTTTCAAAGAAAATCCGGACGCTGAATTTTGATAATTTCCGCTCGGGCGGGCAAAAAGGAAGGGGGTTGGGGGGAAGGAATTTTTGCCCGCCCTCGCTTTTCCGCCGCCGCCGAATTCCGTGCCAACAAAGTTGGCACGCCGTCTATATCTGCTTTATAAATTCATACTCAACTTTTGAAAATAAACTACTCGGTAAATCATTTAGTCGTTTTTGGGCAACTTTTATAGCGTGTTCTGACTTATCAATTCCAATCCAGTTGCGACCTAATTCTTGTGCCGCAACGAGCGCCGTGCCGGAGCCAGCAAAACAATCAAGCACTAAATCACCCTCGTTTGACGATGCTTCAATAATAAATTTTAACAAATCCAAACTTTTTTCTGTTGGATACTGCGGATATTGTGGGTCTTTGAACTCCCAAATATCCTGCATTTTTTTACCTTCTTTTTCGTCAAAGAAGATTTTTTTGCGAGGAACGCCATTTGTCGACCATTCAATCAACTCTTGTTTATCCCATTTTTCTAAAATAGTTGGATCAGTTCGCCAATGGCGACCCTTTGGCGGCTTCATTCCCTTCCATTCTTTACCTGTATTTCCGTTTGCAGTTTCGCCAGGTGCATGAAGCGGGATTGTCGTATAACGCCGACCTTCTTTATCAATTTTTTTAAATAAACGCTCCTCGTCCTCTTCTGAAAAAGGAAGACGCGGGTCATTCCAAATCGGGCTTCCCGATTTTGAGTAAAACAATATCAAATCTTTTATGTTCCCGTATGCCTTGCGATCAAAGTTTTTCGGATTGCATTTAATACGGGTAATATCGTTTCGGAACATATCTCGCCCAAAAACCTCGTCCATTATAAGCTTTACATAATGTCCAATTTTATAATCAATATGGAGATAAATTGACCCACGCTCCGATAAAAGTTCCCGCAAAAAAATCAAGCGTTCTCGCAAAAATTCCAAAAAATCGGCTCCGATAAGAGTATCACTATATGCAACTTCGTCGCCATTGCTACTACTGATTGTATTTGCTCGGTCTTCGCTGATTTTAAAACGTCCATTTGTTGCAAATGGCGGATCAATATAAATCAGATCAACCTTACCCGAATAATCATCAAGTAAAGCTTTTAAAGCAGAAAGATTATCGGCATGAATTAGCTTATTTCTTGCTCCTTTGCCTGATACAATTTTTAGCTCTGCTCTCGAAGTTTTTTCGAGAATATCTTCCTTTTGTTTTTTATTGTCATAAGTAATAATCATAACGCTAAAGTTGGTATAGAAATTCCCGTAAAACAAGTGCACTCATGATATTTTCGTTTTTTAATTTTCCCGTAATATCTTTGCACATTTTATTTTTGCCTTTGATATAGAGGACGCCGTCGAGAATTGCCACTTTAATTGCTTTGACATTTTTAGCTTTGATTGTGGCAATAGCGTCATTGAATTGGGCGTTTTGATGTCCGCCAAAATCGGTTAAAAATTTTGCTTCTCCAATTACATATTTTCCATTAAAACGACCGATAAAATCTAACCCTTTGTTGTGTTTGTAGCTCAAATGTTCTCGCGCAAATGCCATCATTTCTGCGTCGCTTGCGTCCAAAATAGCATTTCCTTTTGCTTTCAAAAATTTATCGAGCTTTATCGGTTCAATACCCAACGCTTTCTTTTTGAGCCAGCGTTTGAAAAGTGGTCCGATTTGCCGATTTGTTTCTTTCGGTTCAGAGCAACGAGCATAAATTGTATCAAGTCCCATTTCATATAAACGACCTGAAAGACGCGCGGCTGTTGCTGGATTTCGTTCTAGGGCTGTTTTGTCTCGCTTCAAATAAGCAACATACGAATCTTTGATCGGAAACAAATCAAGTTTCAAAAGATTCTTTAGAAGCGTTGTATTATTTCGCTTTTCAAACGCTTTTTCGACATCTTTCCAAAGTCCTCTGTTTAGCTCACGAATTCCTTCGGGGATAGTAGGATATACTTGGAATAAATCATCTAAATAACTTCTCTGACTCGCATATTCAATGCTTAATTTTGTCCAGTGGTTCATATTTTTTATTTTTGAATAATCTTTTACCATTATTATTTCTTAATACTTACAGAATTGCTACGATATTGAAATTTATCACGCAATTCTACCTCTAAAATCAAAACTCGGCTGATAACTGCTGTATTATCAATATCATTAACTATTTTACGAGTTTGCTTGCCATTAAATAAACTGGAAAAACCAACAGTATCTGCAAACATATTCGGCGTAATAATAAGCAAATTGTTTCTATCGGGCAGAAATTTATCTATAGAATTTTTTACTGAATCTTTTATCGCATTTTCTATAGAGATAGTTCTGCCTTCGCCTCTCAAAAATTTCGGCTGATTCAACCTGTTTCTTATTTGCTTTATGCGATCGTTTTCCGACAGTTGCCAAATAGTTTTTTTACAATGATTACACCTAACATTTTTTATTGTTTCATTGACAATTGAACGATCAAGAGATCGGTTTATAACAGTAAAACTAATCGCTCGTTGACATTTTGGACACGGAATACTTGATTGGTAAGTATCTAATTTAATAACTTGAAATGGCTCAATTTTTTTGTTCAAATTTTCAAGCGATTGCCATTCAACTTCTTGAACAACCTCATTTCTCCACGATGGAGATTTAACTTCCGCAAACCATTCAAGACCATCTTTATCCCGAAAACTAAAATCTAATTTGTGCCTATTTTTGCCGAATGGTTCGAACTTTAATATCTTTCCTTTAAGCTTGCTTTCAATGAAATACGCTGATTTGTATTCTCCTAACAATTCATTTTTGAATAGCCAAAATCATCGCAGAAATTTGTTGATATAAATAAATTTACAAACTCTGGTATATTTTGCTGAAGTATTGCGTCGTTATATTTCATATCTATTTCTTATTTCATTAAATCATCAATCCCAACGCCCAAAGCGTCAGCGATTTGTTTTAATGTTTCCACTCTTGGATTATAGGTTGCCCCCGATTCAATTTTAATAATCGTGTTATAAGTAATATCCGCCATTTTTGAAAGCCTATCTTGCGTGATACCCTTCTTTTTGCGATATTTTTTTATGTTTTCAGCTATAATACTTTTATTATTTGCCATAGGTAGTAATCATTTACTATTATTTGTTAAGATAGTACAATATAGGTAGTTATCAACTGCTATGTATATTATATCAAAAATTAACAAAACCGTAAACACAATGTACTTGACGGGTACATAGGTGACACTTTAATAGAATTATTGAACTTTATCGGCGTCTCGTAGTTAAGCGATTGATGCGGTCTTCTAAAATTGTATTCAATCAGCCAATCAGTCAGATTTTGGTTAAATGATACAACATCCGCAGTAAAGTTGCCAAGATTGATAAATTCATCTTCTAAGGTTTTGTTGAATCTTTCATTAACCGGGTTGTCTTTGGGAGTCCTCGGACGGCTGTAGTATCTGGTTAAATTTAGTCTTTGACATCCTCTATTAAAGTATTTTTCAAATTCACTGCCATTATCGGTTTGAATATTCTCAATTTTGCCGTTGGTTAGATAAAGCAGTCTATCTAGGAAGTCAGACGCGTTTAAAGAATTAGCTTTTTGATACATTCTGGCAAAAGCGACCTTGGAAAAAGAATCTATGCCGGTAAAGATGTATCTTTTAAGGTTGTTCCATCTAATCTCAATGGCGTCCAAGCAAATAAGGAATCCGTTCCTGGGTTTCTTCCTTAATTCAGTGATTCTTTTCTTCTTTATTGCCGTCAGCCTTTTTCTTGTAATCTTAGCTGTTTTTCGCGGGTTGTGGTAAAGCTTGTATTTTTCAATGACTTTCTGAATTTTCCAGCTGGAGATAGGCTCGTTGTATTCCCGCCCGTATATCTTAGCTAACTTGATTTTGCCGTATTTAATGTATTTCTTTCTTAATTGAATGATTCTTAGATTCTGTTCCGGAGTAATTTCCCGTTGTCTCCTTTTAATTGGCGCCCGACGTTCGTCTTCTAAGGTAAAAAGATTATTGGGGTTGTATTTCTTCCGCCACTTGTAAAAGGTTTTTCTGGAGATGCCGAAATGACGGCAGGTTAAACTAACATTTCGGCAATTTTTACAGTAATCCATCCACTTCAACCTTAATTTAGCTGATTTTGACAGATTATCGTATTTTCTAAAGTATGAGAGCATATGATAGAGCGGGACAAGGTCATTGGTGAAATGAAACCCCTGTCCGTAGATTCTATTAACTATTGCTCTATCATAATAGACAACACCCTCTGAATCAATCGTTTTTGGCATATTTCTTGATTCTCTGGGTGTCACCTATGTATCTCATCATATGCACACAAAAGGGAGTTCCTTGTCGTTGCCCGCGCACGGGTGGGTAGGGGCAAGGGCAACATCTTCTTTGGCGGCGCATTTTGCGAAGCAAAATACGAAATTCGGCGACGGAAAAAAATTGGAATCGGAAAGCGAGGGCGGGCAAAAATTCCTTCCCCCCAACCCCCTTCCTTTTTGCCCGCCCGAGCGGAAATTATCAGAAATCAGCGTCCGGATTTTCGCAGAAAAAAGTTCGGATTTTGTTCAGGACAGATTTTACAAGTTCGGAAACTGCTTCGTGCATCCATTTAACATGTTCTACTTTGTTTTCTACCGGTATATTTTCAATAAACCCGGTAGATGTCTTAACACAAAAAGCTCCGGACTTGGCAACTAATTCAGTTGCTTTTTTTATCAGGTCTTCCGTATACCATTTATGGCCAGTTTCAAGAATAACCTTAGTAGTTCCGTGGAAAACACTGGTTACGGCTTTGAGCTCTTTTAAAACAAGGTTGAAATTTCCTTCCCGAAGCGCTCCGGTATTTATTACAGTGTCAATTTCTTTGACTCCGTATTCTTTTGCCAGAATTGCCTCCTCATATTTTATTCTCTCACCCCCTCGACCAAGCGGGAAATTGTTCACGGCACAAACGAATATACTGCTTCCGTCAAGTTCTTGCAAACAGATTTTAATAATATTTTGGTCAGGTAATACACAAACGCCTCTAATTACTTCGGTGTATTTTTTTGCTTCTTTACATAAATTTATAAAATCCTGAATAGTTGATTCTGGCTTTAATAGAGTGTAGTCAATGTATGGTTTCATATATTTATATCTTAAACGAATTTAATTAATTCAACAACTTAAAAAGCCCAAGGATATTCTTGGGCTTTTTGTTAAACTTTTTTATATTCGGTTTTAACCACCTCACTGCCGTCCTGAAGTATTTTTATTTCATAGTCGCTAAAAATATTGGGAGCTTCTTTTTGTAAAATCCGCAAAATCTTAATAGCCACCTTTCTTATCTCCAGTTCAGCCGCTTGATTCGCTCTCATTTCAACAAAATGCCTGAACCCTCGAGCGTTAGAGGTAATAACAATTTTGGTTTCTAAACCAATAGGCAATTTGCATCTTGCCGCTCCACGGCATAATTTTCTTAAATCGGTTTTAGAAAGTTTGAATGGCGGGATTACAAAGTTGCCTTCGGCTTCATCGACGTAGCGAGTAGAACGCTGGGAATAGCTAAACCCCACCCTATGTCTTACCATCTCATGAGAGAATCCTCGAGAAACGCCAGTCACTATAAATGTCCATACAACATGCTCAAGAACAGAACCGTGGCCGCTAGAAAGTAAATTTTCAATATACTCTTGATTGGTCTTTCTTCCTTTGATAAAAGACATATAGCAAACCCTGCCGCCCACCTCTACTATTTTCTCGGGAGATTTTACGGCATCTGTTTCCCACGCGACTATTCCTTCGTCTTCCAAAAATCTCTGAAGTTCTGAATTGTCTATCGTTGAACGAGAAATTAAATAGACTTCTGGCTCTGTAATAAATTTCATTTCTCTCTCCCTATCACTTTCAAAACTTCTTTTTTAACTTCTTCAAAAACATCTTCCGGACTTTGGCTGCCGTCAATAACGGCTATCTTAATTTTAGGAAAATTTTTCGGGAGTTTTCTTGCTAAATAAAGATAGGCATTTTTAATCCTTCCCAGTTTTACAACATCCTCAAAATAATCCTTGCCTTTTTTTATCTTTTTAAGGCGGTTAATTGCCTCTTTAGGATCAACGGTTAAAACTATAGTCAAATCGGGTACTATAAACGCGTCGCCCAGAATTTTCTCGTGCTCTTTTAAAAGATCGGCTATATTAAGCCCAAAAGCCTGGCCATAGGCAAGGGTTGATAAAAATTGCCTGTCGGTAATGACTATTACGCCTTGTCCTAAATTAGGAACAACCAGTTTTAGTATGTGCTGACCCCGATCTTGTATATACATTCTTTGCAGTTCTTTATCTGTAATTTTAGTGCCGTCTTTATTTATGCCCCTATTATCCAAAATATACCTTATTTCTTTTCCAACACCATCTTCTGTCGGCTCTTTTGTAACAAAAACGTCCAATCCAGATTCCTTTAAATAATCGCGAATAAATTTAACCTGCGTGGTTTTTCCGCTTCCATCAATACCCTCAATCGCGATAAATTTTCCTCGATATAGATTTAATTTCATACTGACTCCTTAATCAATTTTATCTTAAAACCTTGGTTAAAAAAAGCCCCGCCGGGTTCGGATAATCTATTAAAAATTTTTTGGAAAATACTAACCCAATCAATATCGCAATGAACAAGCTCCACATTGCTTCTTTTTGCCAGCTCTTCAATAATTTCTTTCCCCTTCGCGTTTTGATAGATGCCGCTATAATAAACTTCTCTTGCGCCGAAAGAAATTAATTCATCCCTCATACAGGGAAGGCAAGGCGTCGCAATAACTCTAACTATTGAATCTCTAAGGTCTTCGGGGCTCGTATTAATCCTTAAATTTGTTTCACCGTGCCTGGTTCTCTCACAGTGCCCATCTATCATAAGATGCCCGACTTCATCACAATGAGGCTGGCTCGGAAGAGAACCATTATAACCAAAACCTACCAATCTTTTATTCTTTTCCGCGCTAGAACAAGTCCTTAACCTATCGCAAGTTCCCAGAACCGAATGTAACAAAGTTAGCGCCCAAAACACTTCATCTCTTAGCTGATCTCTGGCTAATTTTTTCTTCGCGCTTAATTTTCTTTCTGAAGCCTTGCTATTTTGCTTTTTCATTTTATAGACCTCCGCTTTTAAGCCGATTCCGCGGCTTTTTTAAATTTAGCCCACAATTTTTTACCAAAAAAAACTTCTGAAAGCTTTTCTTTTTTCCCATCGCTAATGTTTTGAAATCCTTTTATCAAAACATCAACCAAAAGCTCCGGATTCTTTTTCCAAAATTTTATGATAAGATTGGCTGCTAACTCCAAATTTTCCTTAAAT
>LCFM01000025.1 GCA_000999025.1 Parcubacteria group bacterium GW2011_GWA2_43_13 | reverse complement strand
GATAGCGCGTTGTGGTATTATTTTTGCGTATGTATATTCAATGGTTAGGCGGAAATGGGTTTAGAATTCAAGTGGAAAAGACGGTTGTTATTATTGACCCTCCGTCTGAACAAAGCGGGTTGCGTCAAAATCAGTTAAAGGCGGATATTGTCTTGAATTCCACATACGGAGCCACTGATCCGGAGCGCGTCAAACCGCAAGAGGCGGGCTGTGAGCTGATTGATTCTCCAGGAGAATATGAGGCGCAGGGTATTTTTGTGTATGGCATTCGTGCAAAAAATAGCACATTATATGTTTTAAACGCAGAAGGTGTAACTATTGGCCATGTGGCAGGGATTAGCGGAGAGTTGTCAGTAGATCAACTTGAGCTTATTGAAGGAGTTGATGTTCTGCTTTTGCCAGTAGGCGGTCATGGCGTGTTATCGCCCAAAGACGCGCCTGATGTTATCAGTCAGATTGAGCCGCGGATTGTTATCCCCATGGATTACGCAGTAGAAGGGTATGCGATTGAAAGAGATCAGTTAAGCGAGTTTTTGAAAGAGGTCGGAGCGCGGGCTGTTGAGCCACAAGAAAAGGTGAAAATCACTAAAAAGGACTTACCATCAGAAGAAACAGAGTATTATATTCTTACTGTATGAGTACAAGGAAAAAAACAAAAACACATCGTGATTCAGATAAAGCGCGTGCGCTTGTTGCGCTGTGCGTTGCATGCGTTACATTGGTTATTGTGGGTTTTTGGATGCTTTCGCTTGGTTCGGCATTTAACCGGATTGATGCACAGATGAGCAACGCATCCGAAGACGCGACATTTTGGAAAACCATGGCGCAAGAGTTTAAATCGCTGACATCGTTGGGCAGAGAGGTGAAAGGAGTGAAGATTGAAGGCACTGCTACGGAAAGCGAATTATTACATATGGAGCAAAAAGTGTTTGGGCAACCTATCAGCCAGTAATATTTATTGTATGTCGCGAAAAAAACAAGAAGAGCGTGAGGAAGACGCGTTTGTGGGGATTGGGAGAGTTGAACCGCGCTCTATTACTGATGAAATGAAGACATCGTATTTGGATTATGCGATGTCTGTTATTGTTTCACGCGCTCTGCCTGATATCCGCGACGGGCTAAAGCCGGTGCATCGCAGGATTTTATATGCCATGTGGGATAATTTTTCAATGCGACATCAGTTGGTTGATGGGCAAGGAAATTTTGGTTCCATGGATGGCGATAGCGCCGCGGCAATGCGGTATACGGAGTGCAAACTTATGCCCATAGCGGAAGAGTTATTAATGGATATTGAAAAAGATACTGTTGATTTTTATCCTAACTATGATGGTTCGCAAAAAGAGCCACGTCCGTTGCCTGGAAAAGTCCCGAATTTTTTAATCAATGGGACACTGGGTATCGCAGTCGGCATGGCTACTAATGTTCCGCCACATAATCTTACTGAAGTGTGCGATGCGATTGCCTATCTTATTGATCATTCTGATGCATCAATTGATGATTTGATGGAGTGTGTCAAGGGACCGGATTTTCCGACAGGCGGATTGATTTATAATACAGAAGATATTAAACAAGCGTACGCAACCGGTCGAGGAGGGATTGTCATGCGCGCGCGCGCCGAGATAGAGGAAGATAAAGGCAAACATCGCATTGTTGTTTTCGAAATTCCGTATCAGGTGAATAAAGCCACGTTGATTGAAAAAATCGCAGAACTCGTGCGCGATAAAAAAATAGAAACAATATCCGGATTGCGCGATGAATCGAATAAAGACGGCGTGCGCATTGTTATTGAATTAAAAAAAGACGCGTATCCGCAAAAGGTCTTGAATCAATTATACAAACTTACGTCATTGCAGACGAAATTTCATGTGAACATGCTTGCCTTGGTTGACGGTATTCAACCGCGCGTGCTGACACTGAAAATGGTTCTTGAGGAACATATCAAGCATCGAAAAATTGTGATTCGAAGGAGAACCGAATATGAGTTGGCAAAGGCGAAAGATCGAGCCCATATTTTAGAAGGGTTGGTAAAAGCGCTTGATCATATTGACGTTATTATAAAACTGATTCGCGCGTCCATGGATAGGAATGACGCACGCGAGCGGTTAATGGAAAAGTTTTCTTTTTCCGAGCGACAGGCGAATGCGATTCTTGATATGCGCTTGCATCAGCTTGCGAATCTTGAGCGTAAAAAGATAGAAGATGAACTTAAGGAATTGCGCGCGCTGATCGCGGAGTTGGAAGCGATTTTGGCGAGCGAGAAAAAATTGATGGCCATTATTAAGGCGGACCTTGCGATGCTGTCTGAAAAATACGCAGATGCGCGGCGCACGGAAATTGTTCCTCATGCCATTGGCGAGTTCAGCCAAGAGGATTTGATTGCAAAAGAAGAGGTTGTGATTATGCTGACACGGGATGGATATATTAAACGCGTGCCGCCTGATACGTTTAAATCGCAAGGCCGCGGAGGGAAAGGGGTGATCGGATTGACGACAAAAGAAGAGGACACTGTGGAAGAAATTCTCACAGCCAACACGCATTCCCAGCTTTTATTTTTTACAACAAAAGGCAGGGTGTTTCAGCTTCCTGCGTACGAAGTTCCTGTGTCATCTCGCACAGCAAAAGGGCAGGCGGTTGTTAATTTTCTTTCATTGCATCCGAATGAAAAGGTGTCTGCGATTGTATCTATGGCAGATGTGAAAAAGGAAAAATATTTTGTCATGGTAACACTGCAGGGGGTGATTAAGCGCGTTGAGATTAGCGCATTTCAAAATGTCCGCAGTTCCGGGTTGATCGCGCTTACGCTGAAAGGAGAAGATCGTCTTGCCTGGGTAAGATCGTCGAGCGGAAAAGATGATATGATGTTAGTGTCGTCTCATGGCCAGGCAATTCGATTTCAAGAAACCGATATCCGCGCTATGGGAAGAACAGCCGCCGGAGTGCGCGGCATGCGGCTCAAAGAAAGCGACATCATTGTGGGCATGGAAATTATTCGGCGCGAAGAAGAAAAATCACAACCGCATTATCTGCTTGTTGTTACTGAATACGGAAGCGGTAAAAGAACGAATACAAAAGAATATAAAGTACAAAAAAGAGGCGGGTCAGGAATAAAAACAGCTAATGTTACAAAAAAAACAGGGACTATTGTTTCCGCGCGCGTGGTGCCTAAGGATTTTTCAGACGAAAGCGTAAAAGGTGATTTAGTTATGATGTCTTCAAAGGGGCAGGTTATTCGATTGCCGCTTAAAAGCGTGAATGTGCTGAAACGCGCAACGCAAGGCGTGCGTTTGATGCGGTTTAAAGAAACAGACGACACGATTGCGAGCGTTACGTTGGTTTAGCTTGTATTTTTTCTATAGTACTTGTATAGTAGTCATTACTTTTTATGCCAAAACGAACCTATCAACCTAAAAAACGCAAGCGTGTAAAAACCCATGGATTTCGCGCGCGCATGAAAACATCTTCTGGCGAGCGGGTGTTAAAACGAAGGCGTGCGAAGGGAAGAAAAAAAGTGACACAAGTATAACTTCCTATGTTGCAAGCGTCTCATCGCCTGTGCGCTCGACGTGATATAGAGCAGGTGTTTAAGAAGGGCGTAGTATTTCATACTCGATATGTAACGGTTCGAGTGTTTTTTTCGTTATTTCCTCACAGTCGGGGTACTGTTGTTGTGTCAAATAAAATTTCAAAAAAGGCGGTTGTCAGAAACAGAATAAAGCGCTGGTTAAGGCCGGTCATGCGAAATGTGTTTTCTCTCTGCCCAAAGTCGATGGATATGATTATTAGTGCCAAGTCGCCTGCGGTCGAGAGCGACGCGCGTGTATTGAGAGAATCGGTTTTTTTTGCCTGTAAAAAAATGGGAGTCCTGTAACGTATGATCAAGTCGTGGATACTCAAAAGCATTCGATTGTATCAAAAAACACTGTCACTTGATCACGGGCCATTGCGAATCTATGCTCCGTTTGGTCAGTGCAAGTTTACTCCAACGTGCTCGGAGTTTACCTATCAGGCGATTGAAAAGTATGGTATAGTCAGAGGGGTATGGAAAGGTGTATGCCGTATCATGCGTTGCCATCCGTGGAGTAAGGGAGGGGAGGATAATGTCAAATGACAAATGTTAAATAGTGATTATTTGAAATTTGAATTTTGATATTTATTATTTGGAATTTGTCATTTTCGTAGTATGTTCACAACTATTTTTTATCAGCCGATATTAAACGCATTGGTTTTTTTATACAATACGATTCCCGACATTGGCGCGGCGATTATTTTGTTGACTGTTATCATTAAATTAGCATTATGGACATTAAATAATAAAGCGCTTGAATCGCAGAAAAATCTTTCTCGCCTTCAACCGAAAATCGAAGCGTTGAAAACACAGTATAAAGATGATATGGGAGATTGGATTTGGTGTATCCGTTTATACACAAGCCGGAAAGTATTAATCCTATTGCGTTTTTCGGATTAATGGATTTATCTCTGCCGTCAATTCCACTTGCCGTTGCCGCGGGTGTTGCACAGTTTTTTGCGACAAAGATGCTTATGCATGCGAGGCCTCCAAAAACAGAAGGGGCGAAAGATGAGAGCATGGCGGCTATGATCAACAAGCAGATGATGTATACCATGCCGATTATTACGGTGTTTATTGGCTTGAGATTACCTGGCGGGTTATCATTATATTGGTTAGTAACAACACTGCTGACAATTGCGCAACAGTATCTTATTTTGAAAGATAGGGACAAAAAAAGCTCGTAAACTTGTAGAGACGTCCCGTTGGACGTCTAAAATTAGATATATTTCAAATAAGACGTGCCAACGGCACGTCTCTCCATATCTATTTTGTAATTCGCCAAGCGTCATTATAGAGACGCTTGGACTTGGCTCTTTACTGTATAACAACAGTTACTTCATTTGTTTTGTGGCTCACATTATTTGAATCAACGCTATTTGCGTAGAGGGTGTATGTGCCAGGAGGTGGCGCAGTTCGCCATGTTGTTGTTGCCTGCGGCGTTGTCGGTTCGCGCGTTGAATCAATAAATATCGGAATGTTGTTTTGACTTGAATAATAGTAATTCACCCTCTTCACTTGAGATGGCGGAGAAACAGTGATGGTGAGCGTGAGAGGGAATGACGATTGGGGTATGGTGCTTTTATCTGTTGGCGACAGCCATAGCGTGGATAAAGGAATAGTAGTTGGCGTTGTGTTTTGTCCGGTCGGTTGGGACGGACCCTCATAGATGAATGGGATTTCGATTGATGTGCTATTGTCAATATCATCAAGCGCTGTAACGCGCAAAATATGTTCTCCTTTTCCAAGCCGATCAAGTTGAAGCGTTCGGACGTATGGCGCGGCTCCGACAGTGTCCCAGAGGATTTCATCTATAAGGTATTCAACTCGTGAGACACCGCGCGGCGCAGATACGGCAAGAGAGGGAATAAGTTGCGCCTGTTTTATTGAACTATTTGTCGTTGGCTCATATACAGTAAGTGATGGCCTATTTTGAGGGGTATGCACGTCATCCGACTCTGTTGGAGCTGATTCATCTGAAGCAACGATGTTGTTTTCTTTTGCCCATCGCGCAATTGCCGCTTCCCAGTCGCCATATTGAGGATCTTTTGACGGATCGCTTTGCCGGTCTCCACGCGGATTATCTTTTTGAACATAGTGAAGAATAGAGTGCAGGTCTCTGAATGTTTTTTCTTCAACAAAAGAGATCGGAGTAAATTCGGTTGCTAATTTTTTTGAAGCGCGGTCTATTTTTATTTTTCTTTCTCCTGATATTCCGTCAAGTACCGGCTTGCCCGTGTTAATAGATTCTGGAGGAGTGAACTGTTCTACCTGGGTGTTGGCAAGCGCCGCGCGCATGAACGCGTTCCAGATAGGAGCGGCAAGCGTACTGCCTCCTTCGCCTTTCATTGGCGTATTATCATTATTGCCAACCCACACGCCTGCGGCAAGTGAAGGAGTATAGCCCAATGTCCATGCATCTTTATAATCATTTGTTGTGCCAGTTTTTGCGGCTACCGGCCTGCTCCCCAATTGCAATGCGCTGTTTGCGCCAAAAATGAATGTCCGTGCCTGGTTGTCGCTTAATATGTTATTGGTAAGGCGTGCCGTTTGAGCATCTAATACTTGAGTAGGCGATTCTTTGAATTCTTCAAGTACTTTACCGTCAGGAGATTCGACTTTGAGTATGCCGACAATGGGGTTGCGTATACCTTCATTAGCAAGTACTCCAAAGGCGCCAGTATGCTCAAGGAGTTTTACTTCCCCTCCTCCTAAAACCAGAGCAAGCCCATAGCGATCAGGGTTTGTGAGTGTTGTATAGCCGAGGTTTTTTGCAAGATCTGTTGCTGTTTTAACGCCGACCAAATACAGTGTTTTAACGGCAGGGATATTGAGTGATCCTTGCAGTGCTTGTCGCATGGTTACCGGGCCGTATTCTTTGAGTGTGTAATTTTTAGGTGCGTACTGGCTGTCTGGGCGAGGATCAAAATCAGTAACAACATCATATAAAATAGTTGACGGAGAGTAGCCCTTGCGAAACGCGGCAGTGTATACCATTGGTTTGAATGATGACCCCGGCTGACGCGGTCTAATGGTAACATTGACCTGTCCGTCAATATCTTGATTAAAAAAGTCGCGCGATCCTACCATTGCGAGTATCTGTCCTGTTTTGGGATCAATTGCCGCAAGCGCGGCATTTGATCCTCCGCTTGCTTCTATTTTTGATGACATGTCGGCGATTGCCTTTTCAGCCGCTTTTTGTTTGTCGTAGTCCAATGTTGTAATGACTTTCAATCCTCCTTGCTCAACCATGGTTTCTCCGTACTTTTCCGATAATTGTTCTTTTATGTAAAAGACAAAATGAGGCGCCTCGATTTTATCAATGCGTGGCTTGAATACAAGCTCCTGATTATTCGCTTTTTCAAATTCATCATCATTGATATATCCTTGGTCATGCATGGCTTTGAGCGTTTTTTTCTCGCGTCCAAGAAGATCGTCTTTATGAGATCCATACGGCGAAAAACGGGAAGGGGCATTGGGAAGGGAAGCGAGGAGGGCGGACTCCGCAATGGTCAGCGCTTGCGCATCTTTGCCAAAGAATGTTTGGCTTGCCGATTGGATGCCGTATGCGTTTGATCCGTACGGGATTTCATTAAGATACATTTGCAAAATTTCATCTTTACTAAATTTTTTTTCTAATTGATGGGCTAAAATAAGTTCTTTGATTTTGCGCGAAAGGACTTTTTCTTTTGTGAGAATTGCATTTTTTACCAACTGTTGAGTAATAGTTGACCCGCCTTGTCCTGTTAAGTCGCCTGAAGCAACATTACTGAACATTGCCCGAATAATGCCCCAGTAATCAAATCCTTTATGTTTGTAAAAATTTTTATCTTCAAGCGCGATGGCGGCCCATTTTACATAATCAGGAAGTTCTGCGAGCCGAACAAGAGTACGTTTTTCTTCGCCATGAATTTCGTATAACACATGTTCGCCGGTTTTATCGTATATTTTCGTGGTTTGCGGAATATCTCTGTCAATCAGGCGATTAGGGTCTGGTAATTCCCGTGAATACCACCAAAAAGCGCCGGCAGTAAGCGAAATGCTTAATAGTATGGCAATGCCTAAAAAGGGCGCGCATTTTTTTATCAGCAAAAAAAAGATGCGCTTGCGGCGAGGGTTGTAACTGGATTTTTGAGAAAAGGATTTTGCAGTGCGAGAGAACGGGCGGGCAGGAAGGTTGCGCCAAGAACGACTGTGTTTTGTCATATATCACAAAAAGGGGGGAAGAGGGCATTTTTTGATTGTCAATCAAAAAACGATATGATATTGTTAGTGTATCAAAGGCAATAAAAAAATGGTAGGGGGATAGAATCCTATTCTATGACAAAGCAAGAAAAAATCAATCAATTACTCACGCGAGGCGTTGCTGATGTGATTATAAAAGAGCATGTTCGGAAACATCTTGAATCAGGAAAGAAACTGCGAGTGAAACTCGGGATTGACCCTTCTGGAGCGGATCTTCACTTAGGACACATGGTTGTGTTGAGAAAATTGAGAGAATTTCAGGAGTTGGGGCACAAGGCCGTGCTTGTTGTTGGCACCTTTACCGGTCAAATTGGAGATCCAACTGGCAAAATTGAAACACGTTCCCATGACATTTAAAGACGTGGTACAACTTGCTTCTACGTTTACTGTCCAGCAAATGCTTCAGCGTGACATGTTTCGTGAGCGCCAAAAAGAAAAGCGCGAAATTTATTTACATGAATTATTATATCCGCTTATGCAAGGATATGATTCTGTTGCGCTTAAAGCGGATATTGAGCTTGGCGGGACTGATCAGACATTTAATCTTCTTGCCGGACGAACTATTCAGCAGGCGTACGGCAAAAAACCGCAAGACATTATGACTGTGCCGATACTTGAGGGCATAGACGGCAAAGAGAAAATGGGAAAATCGTTGAATAATTATATCGGCGTGCTTGAAAATCCAAAGGAAATGTTTGGCAAGGTGATGCGTTTGCCAGATCATCTTATTGTAAAATATTTTGAACTTGCCACATGTGTGACTGATGACGAGATTCAAGAAATAAAACGCGCATTAAAAAAAGGAGAAAATCCTCGCTCTGCGAAAGCGCGGCTTGGTCGCGAGATTGTAGCGCTGTATCACTCGCCGCGTGACGCAGAGATGGCTGAACGCGAATTTAACAGAGTATTTCAAAAAAAAGAAATACCGTCTGATGTTCGAGATGTCGTGGTTCGCGCATCTTTGTTAAGCATTAGTGATCTTTTGGTTTTAGCCCGATTGGTTTCAAGTAAATCAGAAGCAGGTCGCATGGTTCAGCAAGGGGCAGTCAAGATTGACTCTCAATTAATAACGAAAAAAGACGAGCGCGTTCATATTCAAAACAACAGTATTGTGCAAGTTGGAAAGCGTAAATTTGCGCGCATCAAAATTGCATCATAGGTGTATGAAATTATTTTTGCGAGCGATGGTGGGGTTTGCGGTGGTATTCTTTTGCGTTCATCAGATTGCTTTCGGCTCGGCTGACACTGTGAGTGTTGGTATTTTTATTATCAATCCCGGGTCAGCGCCTGTGCCGGAAGAACTTGAAGAGTCAGAGGAGGAAACCCAGCAAGTCAGCGCCCCTGGAGCTGTGAATTTGGATGTGTTGCGGCAAATGTCAGAACGAACGAATTGGTTTGTGATCATACGAGGGGAAACATCGCCCTATGCTCAAGTATCTGTACTGCGAAATGGCGTACGAGTCGGGATAGTGCAAGCGAATGCAACAGGCGAGTTTGAGGCAGGGGTTCATAATCCTCAACCTGGACTCTATGAATGGAGCGTGTTTGTGCGCGATCAGCTTGGATTGAAAAGTGGCGCGGTTTCATTTACCGGCGAAGCGCGCGAAGGCGTAACAGTTATATTTGAGCCGGTTATTCCTCCGCCGACATTATATGGTGTTTTGGGTTTAACCGGAACGGTTTATCATATAGGAGGCACCACGATACCGGGCCACACTGTTATTGCGACAATCGAAGATCAGGGAGATGGTTCGCATCGTCAGGAGTATCGGACTATCGCAGGTCCTGATGGAAGATGGGTGCACAGTATTCGCGTTGTTGATATGCCTTCTGACTATGTGATAGTGTTGAGTAAGGTTGAAGTGGGGAAAAATCAAAGCGTGCAATCACTTCCGATTACAGCGGATCTGCGGATTGAAAAAAATCAATTACCACAGAGAGATGTAGTGCCAATTGAACAGGGGAATA
>LCFM01000024.1 GCA_000999025.1 Parcubacteria group bacterium GW2011_GWA2_43_13 | reverse complement strand
GCTGTCCAACGGCCTGATTTATTTAAAGCGGTTTGTTCCCGTGTGCCTTTGACGGATATGGTAAGGTTTCCTTTGTTTGGAGTCGCGTCTCGCTGGATTCATGAATATGGAAATCCTCAAATAAAAGAGGACTTGCAGAGAATTTTGAAATGGAGTCCATACCATAATATTAAGAGCGGAACAGAATATCCTTCGTTTCTCTTTACAACCGCTAATAAAGATACCCGCGTCAATCCGCTGCATGCTCGAAAAATGACGGCCATGCTACAGTCTGTCAACAAAAATAATCAGGTTCTTCTTTTTACCGAGATGGAAGCTGGTCATGGTGCGGGCAAGCCAATAAAGAAAATTGTTGAAAGCCAAGCGTTTTTGCTCACATTCTTCGCTCAAAATTTAGGTCTAAATATTTAAATCTCAAGGCTTGTGTCGATGTTTTTCGGAAACGCATCGGACTTATTATAAGATTGACATAAAATTCCCACCACTTCCCGAATAATCTGCTATACTATGATTGTCACTAAATCATATATCTTTCGGAATTATGAAAAAAAGAAGAATTGAGATAGAGGGAATTTTGCAGAAGTTGCGGGAGTTTAAGAACGATCCGCGATACGCTGATCGGCTTTATACTATCAAGTAAACTTTTATTTTTTTTATGTCTGAAATTCATAAGTTCAATTCTAATCAGGGAGAAAAAATACCAAAAAATGAAAGCGATTTTAATATTTATGGGAAGGAAAAATTTTCTCCAGAAACAGCAAAGGAACATGTTGAATTGTTGATTAATAATTTCAAAGAGCATTATTCTTCGTTGGGGTATAAAGAAGAACCGCCAGTTTTGATAAGTTCGGGGATAGATCCTACAGTTAGGTTTATCGGTTCCCATATTAGTGTTTTTAAGCCTTATCTGACTGAAAATCGTGTTTCTTCCCCGGGACTTTTCATGCGACAAGATTGCATTAGAACAAGAAATGCAGATAGATTGTTAGATAATAACTATTTTCCAAATTGGGGATCATATTTTCCAAGTATAGGCGCGGTAACTCCACCAGAAAGACTTAACGAAGCTTGCGAAGAAACTTTTGATTTTTTTGAAAAAAAATTGGCTATATCGCCTAAAAACTTTTTAATTCGCATAAATTCCAAAGATGTCGATTTAATGGATGCCTGTAAAAGACATTATAACCATGAAAATTTAGAAGTAGATACTAGAAAACTTGATTATTATAGGCACAAATTGGGAATCGAGGGTGTGCAGGGTAGGAATTTTAATATTGCTTTTAGAGACTCCAATCGGGACAGTTTTTCTGATATAGGAAACATTATCCTCATAGAGAGAGCCGAAAGAAAGCTGGGCGTGGAAATAGCTCTTGGTTCAACAACAATTTTAAAACAGCTACACGGACTAGACCATGTCCAGGATTGTACCCCTGTTGCTGGATTAAACTTGGAAAATGAGACGATTAAGAGAAAGTTTGAAGATTCTATAATAACAAGCACTGTTTTGTACCGAGAGGGGCTTCGTCCGTTCGGTCAGCATAATCGTAGCAGAATTCTAAAACAGTATGTGCGATCGCTGAGTTATTTCCGCGCGAAATCAAAATTAGGCATTGATAGTTTGTCTCAGATAATTTCAGAATTTGAAAAAAGAGAATTTCCCGAATCGACTGAGCGAATTTATGGTATTATTGTTGGATCTGTTAAATCTTATGAAAATGAATTGTTCGCAAAGAAAGATTTAACAGAAGATGAGAAAAAGATTAAAGAGGCGCTGGAATCATCACTTAAATAAAAAATAATAATATGACGGGGATTAAAAATACCATCAAAGCAAAAAAAATTGAAAAAGGTGCGCATATTCGAGTAATAGCACCCGTGCGAAGTTTGAAATTATTGTCTGAAGACATAAAAAATGAAGCCATTGGTCGGCTTGAAAAATTTGGTTTTAGATTATCTTTTGGAAAAAATGTGAATGAAATAGATGAATTTAATTCATCTTCCGTTGAATCTAGAATAGCAGATCTACATGAAGCTTATTCTGATAAATCAGTCGATGCTATATTGACAGTTATAGGCGGATATAATTCTAACCAACTGCTTCAGTATATTGATTATGAATTAATTTCGAAAAACCCTAAAATTATTTGTGGCTTCTCCGATGTGACAACATTGGCAAACGCAATCACCGCTAAAACAGGAATGATTACTTACATAGGTCCCCATTTTTCTAGCTGGGCTATGAAACTCGGTTTTGAATATTCATTAGAAAATTTTACAAAATGTTGCATGGAGGATGCCGCCTATGATTTGCTACCCTCAAAAGAATGGAGCGATGATCCGTGGTATTTAAATCAAGAAAAAAGAGTCTTTATTAAAAATGATGGATATTGGGTGTTAAATCATGGGTACGCCTTTGGCAGAATTGTTGGCGGCCATGTAAGGTGCCTGAACGCTTTGCAGGGGACAGAGTATTGGCCAGGGCTTGATGATTCGATTTTGATTCTTGAAGAAGACGCTGAAATAAATCTTCAGCTTTTTGATCGCCAGTTGCAATCATTGATTCATCAGCCCGATTTTTCAGGTGTCAATGGGATTTTAATCGGGCGTTTTCAGAAAGAGACAAAGATGACGAAAGAATTGTTGTGGAGAATAATAAACACAAAAAAAGAGCTTAAAAACATTCCAATCATTGCCAACATTGATTTTGGACACACGACTCCCATTGCTGCTATTCCCATAGGCGGAAGTTTGGAAATTTATTCAACAGACAGAGATGTTAAAATTAAAATAATTGAACATTAATATAATGATATCTGATTATTTACAAAAACAAATTAGAGATGATGATGAAAAATATAAAGATTTACATCTTGAGTATTTTGCCTTGCCTAAATACGATCCCCAAACTCACTATTTGGAATTGACCCGAAGTGGGTATTTTAAAGCTCTCATAACATTGCGCCACTATATAAAAATAACTTCTGATTATTATTTCAGTGTCCAGCAAGAAGCTAAAAATGTCGATTTGTTTATGCTTACCCCAAGCATATCATCTCCAATGGGTCCGGGATCAGACTCAGAGGCAATTCCGATTAAATTCGGTCAATTTAAATCGAACTTAGTTGATTCTTCTCAGTTTGGATTTGAACCATTGTTATTAAACGATATTGATAAGGTTTATTGTTATTTGCCTTCAATGAGAGGTGAAGATCCAGACAATTTATGCCAAATATTTTAGAAAGATTAAGTTTGAATTTTAAGGAAACTTCTTTAAGTCTAAACAAGATTATTAAATCAAAAAAGTTTCCAGAAATTACATTCAATGAAGCCGTTGAGGCTTTAATTGAAAGTGGCAATAGAAATATGGTTAATTTTACAAAATTTGGCCAAGACATCTTGTCAAAAGGGGAAATTAAATTAGCTGAAATTTTTAATTTTGATATGCCGTTTTGGATTAAAAATTATGATCGTGACAGAGTTCCTTTTTATCAAAAGCCAGATCCTAAAAATTCAAGTAAAGTAATCAACGCTGATCTTATTTTCCCGCCAATAATAAAAGGTTCTTTTGGTGGCGAGATAGTTGGCTGCGGCCAAAGACAGGATGATCCTATTGAAATAGTAAATTCATTAACTAGACAAAAATTGAGCACTGAGCATTATGAATGGTATATGGATTTGCGAAGACTTCCTGGCTATAAAACAACTTCTGGTTTCGGATTGGGTATCGAAAGATTTATTACTTGGAGTTTGTGTCGTGACGATATAAAGGATGCTATTTTGTACCCAAGACTAAAAAATATTAAAACTTATCCATAACATAAGTTGATGTTATTAAATCTTTTCTGATTATGAATATGAAAAAAAGAAGAATTGAAATAGAGGGGATATTGCAGAAGTTACAGGAGTTTAAGAATGATCCGCGATATGGTGATAGACTTTATGCTATAGAAGAGAACATACGATTCGTGGAGGCGATGAAATCTTTGCCACGCTATGTGTGGTGGCTTTTGACCAGAGCGCCGAAGATTGACGGCGCAAGACTTTTGGAATTAACCGATTTTCCGGTGGAGGAGTGGGATGTGAGTATGCACGGCAGGTTGATGGAGGTTGAGAGAAATAAAAAAATCAAATTGATCAAACCGCTGGTTGATAAGATTTTGGAATTTATCTTTAAGAAAAATAGACCGTTAACCCTCGTCAATCTTGGGGCGGGAGGAATGGAAGTGGACAGGCAAGTCATTTCCGAATTGATTGAAAAGAAATATGATAAACCGATTATTTTCATCGGAGTGGACAAATCGCCAGTGACTAATAAGATAGCAAAAGAAAATCTCAATTCTTTAGGAAAAGGAATTGAGATTTTTGATATTGAAATTCTGACAAAAAACAGGCTTGAAGAGATAGCGAGATTGAATAAAGGCATAGCCGTTATTTTGTGCAAAAATAATATTTTCAATCTTGGCGCTGAATTTCCGCCAAAATATTTTGATTTAGTCTACAATTCTCTCTTTAAGCATCACTTGGTTCAATCGTCCGACAAAGAAAAACTTGATAAGATAATAGAGGAAATCTCAAAAAAATCTTTGGAATATGATGGGTATAAAGATTGGCCGATAATGATACTACAGACATTGGCCGGATGGAATTACCCAAATTTTTTGAACGCGGAAATTTTTTCAAATTTGAGGTTTAGACATAAAAAAGATTTGATATTGTCTTCAGCAAACAAAGGAAGAATTTCATTTTACAAAGGAACAGGTTTTTACTTATTGGAATATTTTTAAATTAAAATGATAACGAATCAATTACTTGATTTATTGAAAAATCTGCCTTTTAAAAATTTGGATTTATTGTCTGTTGGGGTTACTATTGCCGCCATAGGCATTCTGGGATTCGTTATTTATTTAAGCGACAAAAAAAGCGTTACAAACAAATCATTTCTTTATTTGGCAATTTCCGCCGCTTTTTGGAGTATTTTTAATTACGCAAGTTATCAATCAAACTCAATATATGCAACACTAATTCTTTTGAGGTTATTAATGTTTTCTGCGGTTTGGTTCGCTTTTTCTCTTTTTCAATTGTTGTATGTTTTCCCTAAAAAAGAGTTTAAATTTCCGGTTTGGTATAAATTTATATTAACCCCGGTTGTCATAGGGGTGCTTGTTTTGACCTTAACTCATTTGGTTTTTAGTAGTATCGTTGGCGAAGTCAAAGCAGGCCAAGTCGCTAGTGTGGCAAAAGGACCAGGAATTATCGCGTTTGCCGTTCTTGTTTTCTTTTTGGTGGGAGGAGGAATTTATAATTTCATCAATAAAGTCATTAAAACAAATAAAATTGAAAGAAAACAATCAATGCTTGTCATGAAAGGAATTATTATTACTTTTACTTTAATAATTTTTCTAAATTTCATTTTACCGGCTTTTTTAAATATTTATATTTTTATTCCATTCGGAGCGTTTTTTGTTTTTCCATTTGTCGCTTTTACCGGCTATGCGATATACAAGCACAAGCTTTTTAATTTAAGAACGGCTGCGGTTGCCGGATTGACATTCGCTCTCTCAATCGTTTCATTTTCCGAAATTATCTTCGCGCAAGATATTTCTGCGGTCATCTATCGCTCGTCGGTATTTATGATAGTGCTTATCATAAGTTTTCTGATGAACAAATTTGTGCAGACTATCGCCGAACAGAGGGAGCAACTGCAAATTGTAAATGAACAGCAGACCAATCTTTTGAACTTCATCACCCATCAAGTCAAAGGATTTTTTACTAAGTCCAAATACATATTTTCGGCTTTGGTTGAAGGCGATTACGGCCGTCTTGAAGATAAGATGGAAACAGCCGTTAAAGAAGGTCTGAGATCGGACAATGAAGGCATTGATATGGTGCAGAATGTTTTAAGCGCGGCAAACATAAAGAGGGGAACAATGGAATACAATATAGCGGCGATGGACTTGAGACACCTCATTCTTGATGTTGTCTCGGAACAAAAGAAAAATGCTGAAGCAAAAGGTTTGTCGTTTGAAACTGACATAAGAGAAGGGGATTACAATATTTCAGGAGACAGTTTTCAGATTAAAAATGTGATAAAAAATCTGATAGACAATTCCATCAAATACACTCCCGCCGGCAAGATTACCGTTTCTTTATCCAAGAATAACGGCAAGATTTTATTCAGCGTCAAAGACACGGGGGTTGGGCTTACGAAAGAAGACAAAGAAAAGCTATTTACCGAAGGAGGCAAAGGTAAAAATTCTCAAAAGGTAAATGTTGACAGCACCGGGTTCGGTCTCTTTATAGCGAAAAGCATCGTTGAAGCCCACAACGGCAGAATCTGGGCGGAGTCCGAAGGGGAAGGCAAGGGTTCGCGGTTCTTTGTGGAGTTGGCGGCGGCGTGAGTATATTTTGATCTTTGATTGTATTATAATCTTACCTTAAATCAATCAATATGATCTTAACCAGCCATGCGATAATAGGGGTTGCTGCGGCGAGCGCGTTTCCGTCTCATCCGGCGCTAGCTTTTTCCGCCGCGGTCGCCAGTCATTACATAATGGACGCGATTCCTCATTGGGACTATAAGCTGTTGTCTTCCAAAGAAGATGCCGATGCCCCTCTTAATAATGACATAGTTGTCGGTAAGAATTTTCTTTCAGACTTTAAAAAGGTGTTTATTGACGCTTTGTTGGGCTCCATCGCTTCTTCTTTTTTATTTTATTTTTTCGGTTTTGGACACTCAATGTTAATTTTAATTGCCGGCATAAGCGGTGGAATAATTCCGGATATTTTACAGTTTGTGTATTTCAAATTCAGAAAAGAACCTTTCAAATCTTTGTATATTTTCCATCTTTTCACTCATAGCCGCTATAAAAAATTGAAACAACATATTGTCGCGGGAATTTCTCTTCAGATTCTTACTATATCTTTAATTTTACTGCTGGCTAAATATCTTATGAGTATGTAAATTTTTTCCCAAAAACCTACTACCTACCCGCCCGCAACGCCTGAGCGTAGCGATGGCGGGCGCGGCCACCTACAACCTACTACCTAAAACCTTCTGTTCTTATTGAATAAAGGCTGATTTTCTGTATAATTTGCAATATGGATAATGAAGAAAAATTGGGGCATATTCATCCTCTCACTAGAGTCATTCGCAGGACAAATGAAATTTTCTCCGAGATGGGGTTTAGTCTAATAGACGGACCTGAAATTGAAACGGAGCATTACAATTTTGACGCGCTCAATATTCCCAAAGATCATCCCGCGAGAGATATGTGGGATACTTTTTGGCTGAAGCCAAAAAGTAAATCCGAAATCCGAAATACGAAATCCCCGCCCGTAGCGCCTGAGCGCAGCGATGGCGGGCGCGGCGAAACAAATTCAAAATTAGAAATTCAAAATTCAAAACTTTTGTTGAGAACGCACAC
>LCFM01000023.1 GCA_000999025.1 Parcubacteria group bacterium GW2011_GWA2_43_13 | reverse complement strand
TGTCCATGTAATTGTTACTGTTGTTCCGCTCACGCTTGCGGTTGGCCCTGCCGTGATTGTCGGCGCGGTTTGGTCATCTCCTCCCGCGGTTTCTCCGCTATCCACTATCCCATTTGCTGTGCCGGAAATTGTTGATGAGCGCTGACTGATATTGCCATTAGTATCTACTGTTACAATATAATATGTGTATTCTGTGTCTGCCGCTACGGTAATATCTTGATAATAATTAAGCTCGCTGTCAGCAATTGTTGATAAAAGTGCATACGCGCCTGTTGTTTTTCGATACACTTTATATGAACCAAAACCCGGGCCGGGCGTCGCAACTACACCCCATGATACAAATAACCGATATTGCTCAGGAGATACTTTTGTATTTGATGTTTCAACCAAAGCAAGAGATGCCGGAGTCGCAGGTGTTGCTGATGACACAATAGAACTGGCATTTCCTTTTGCATCTGTTACACGCACATACACTGTATCCGGATTTGTTTGCAAAACCCAATCAGTAGCGCTTGTGCTAAAGGCAACTGATTGGCCTGATGTGGCATTTACAGTATCTGCCGCCAATCCGCTGTCGTTGGAAAGTACCATGGTTAAACTATTGTCATCACTTCCTGCTATGGTTAAATCCGCGCGATTTGCTGTTTCTTTTCCTGCACTTACAACCAATGACACGCTTGCTGGATCTTTGGTATCAAGATTAAACGCTGTCGCATTTGCTGTGCCAAATTGATTTGCCGCATTTCCGTCATCTGCCCACACCTTCATAACAACAGAGGCATACATCCCGTCAAAATCCGTTGTCGGTGTCCATGTCGCGCTTTTTCCCGTACCCGTGGTAACGCTTACGCCTGTATGACCACTAACGGTTACCGCTTTAACAAACATTGCAGTTCCTGTGATATGCGCGACGGCATTACTAGACCCGATTCCGCGTTCAATAGTGCCTTGTAAATTATTACCGCTTTTTGATGTATAGGTGATAACTTCGTTATCAATCAACATTGTTCCGGCATCAGGAAATTGCGTGCCGTCAGATACAATAATTGCCGTTGTATCGCTATCTGTGAGTTCTTCATTTACTGTTACGCTTGCCGGACGATAATATAATGAAACTGTTGCTGAATTTTCCTCGCTGTCTGCCATATCATAGCCAACTGTCACAATACCATTTGATCCTTGACTTGCAGTAACATTACTAATCGTCGGCGCGCTATTCATGACATACTCTATTGTAAACGCGTCAACCTGCGGTGTTGCGCCACCATTTGCACCCGTACTGGTAAGATTCATTTCAATTTCGACATACCGAAATATAGGGGTTGACGCTCCTGTGTTATCAATAATTGCTGATCCAGCAGGGGTTGTATACGAGCTTGATGACCAGCTCGCGGATGATAACGCGCCTGATCCTTCCGCATTTGTTGCTCCGCGCGTTCGAAATGTTACATCTGTTCCGCTTGCTAATATTTCTTCCCATGAAAGCGATGTCCATACTGCATCTGCTCCTGCATCTATTTTTAAATTCGTAATTGATCCTGACGCTTTATATCCGTTATAGGTAATGGTAATATCCTGAACCGTGGCATTGCCAGTCAGTGTAATTTTCCATTTTAATGATGTTCCAGTGGTGGCAAATGTATACAATGTTGTGGGAGTTACAGTCGCAAATGTGGTACCTCCGTCATTAGAAAGCTGATAGGATACAGTTCCTGCTCCCGGGGTATCATTTTTTGTCAATGTCGCGTACACGATATTTGTGGAGAAGGTGTCAACCGCGATTGATTGGGCTACAAACCCACCACTTGTCGGAACAAAGACAGTCGCAATATCTTGAAATATCGGCGACGCGGCTGTTTTATCAAGTTGCACAAAATATTGTATGTATCTCTGACCGTCTGTCACGCAATTATTGGCAGATATATCAGCTCCGCTGGTTACTGCGTTGCAGGTACCAAACGCAGTAGCGCCGTCCATGGTTGCGCTGTTTGATGTCCGCACTTTTACCGTTGATGTCCCATTACCATCCGTAGTATAGGTAAGTGCCCCCCATGTCGCGCCTTCTGCAACTCCGACATCAAAGATATTTGAGGTTAAATCGCCTGTTGTTATTGGATTGGTCTCTTCTAAAGCATAGGTATTAAAGGTATCTGCCATGGATTTGTACTGTGCCGCAATCCATGGCGCGGAGCGCGCAACACCTAAATCAGAAAACCTGTATTCATCAATCTGACCAATAAGATACCCACCGCCATACCCAGGCCCCCCCAAATACATGACTGCCGCCAAATCTGGCATAGAGGAAGTGCCACTACCCGTGGCAACTTGGGCTCCATCTATATAAAGTATCCAACTACCAACTGCATCTCTAACGATTGTAAAATAATACCAATTTCCTGACTTTGGCGTGGTAGTATTGTAAGTAACATGACACCCTGCTGACGCCCCACCATCATGAGAATAAAAACAGACATCTATTCCACCCCAATGACCATAGCTTAACATCCAATGAGCTAATCCAGGGACTTGCGAGATCATCGCGTACGCGGTATCTGTTGATTTCACCCACCCCTCAATCGTGAGGGTGCTGGTGCCTAATATCCAGGCGGTACTATCTGGAATGCTCACATTATCATCTCCAGTAAGATCCAAACTTCCGCCAACTTTTCCAGCAACCTGCTGGCCAGAAGTCATACTTCCGGCCGTGGTCCCATCATGGTTATTTGCCGTACTATCAAGCATCTGCGGGGAACTGCCAGCCGGATTTTCACTTAAATGCCATACCGCCTGATATCCATTAGACCATACACTCGTAACTGCCTGACCGTCAGCTATACTTCCATTGCCGTAAAACATATAGATATAATCTGTATTTGAACTGGTATTTATTTGTGGAACCTTTACCCATACAGCCGCAGTTTGTCCGGAATTATCCCATTTTTCAATTTCATACGACAATTCTGTTGAACCATCACTGTCGGTAAAACGAATATCTTGCCCAGCAGATTGCGCTTTTGAAAAATCAAAATTACTCGCGCTCAATTTAATAAGCACGGGGAAATTGGTAAGATTTTCAGCTTGCGCGGAATTATCAAATGTAACTTTTTTGCGATAGGTCCACGTTCCTCCGGTAAGCGAATACCCACCTGCTAACAAGGTAAACTGCCCATTCGTTGTACTATCTATTGATGTTGCGGCTGAATATTGAGTAGAAGTGCTTGCGCCGACACCGCTTGACCAGTCGGTTTGAGTCCATGAAGTTGTGCCTGATTGCAGTTGTCCACCGGTCACGGTCGCGGTCAGCGCTCCGGTATCTACATTCGTGGTATCTGTAAATAATTCAGAAAATGAGACATCACTGCCCTGCTGTTTTGCAAGCAAAACACTGCCGGCGGTGGTGCTTGTATCCACATTGGTCTTTGTGGTCGCGCCTTGCCCGGTTACCGCGTTGTTATCAAAATCTGTTTGCGCTGTCCATGTTTTTTTAATACACATGACAACAAAAAGAGAGGATCGCTTCAGCACCTTATGAAATAATCTATACAATGTACGCATAATAAAAAGTTATACATCTATTATACAACACAATACTCTTTTATAAGAGTATTGTGTGTGGACAACTTTTATTGCGATGAGACGCCCCAACGGGGCGTCTCTACAAACTATCCTGTCTCTACATATTATTTTGAAAATGTTTTGCCGAGAATAATTTGAGAAAGCGTTGTGATGATTCTCTTGAGCGATGACTCACCTTTTTGTTTTGAATATGAGGAATAGATGATTGTGACAGGCACTTCAGTGAATCGCAACTTGTGTTGGGAAATTTGATCTAAAATTTCCGAGGCATGAGCCATGCGGTTGTGAGAAATTTTTATTTTTACTGCCGCGTCTTGTGAAAATGCTCGAAATCCGTTATGCACATCGGTTAAAGTGAGTCCTGTTGTCAACCGAGTAAACAACAACGCCACTTTTAATGATATGCCACGCGATAAAGACATGTCTTGAGTCGCGCCTAAAAATCGCGATCCTAACACGACATCTGCTTCGCCTTTGATGATCGGGGTTATGACTGACTGAATTTCATGCGCGCGATGTTGGCCATCTGCGTCAAAAGTAACAACTATATCCGCTTCTTGTGAAAGCGCGTATTCCATACCCGTTGCCAATGCCGCGCCTTGTCCGCGATTCACATGATGGCGCAACACGACCGCGCCTGCTTTTTGAGCGTAATGATGCGTAGCGTCGCGGGAACAATCATCAATCACAACAACATCGTATCCATATTTCTTCACATCAGATACGACAGTACGGATGACCCGTGCTTCATTGTAGGCAGGGATGATGACGATAACTTTTTCCATACTATATATGTAAAATGACAAAACCCAAATGACAAATGTCACATCAATACTTAAAGTTCAAATGACCAAATATTTTTTTATTTTGACATTATCAAACGGCATTCATCTCCCTACTCCCTTATATCTCCACCCAATCGTCTCCAGTTCATCTTTATCCAAAAGATTCTTTGCGTCAACTATCACTGGTGTTTTTACTAATTCTTTGAGCGCCTTCCAATCAAGATTTTTAAACTCTTCCCATTCTGTTGCTATAACAACCATGTCTGCGTTTTTAAGGCATTGTTCAGGGGAATCGGACATGAATACCAGCGGTCGCCCTGTGTAGAGACGCTCCGTTGGAGCGTCTCCCAGAATGTGATGATCGGAGACGCACCAACGGTGCGTCTCTACAAAAACACGAGCGTTATCCATTGCTTGAGGATCATAACACTGAATATGAACGCCTTTTTTTACGAGTTCTTGAATAAGCCACATTGCGGGCGATTCACGGATATCATCAGTATCGCCTTTAAACGCGAGGCCGAGGATTGCGACTGTTGTAGAAACGTCCGATTGGGACATCTCATGTGAGACGCTCCAACGGAGCGTCTCTACCATCTTTTTAAGCACGAACTCTTTTTGCGATTGATTTACTTCTATTGTTGCTTTTAATAATTCAAATTCATAATCATTCGCGCAGGCAAGTGCCGAGAGTGCGCGGACATCTTTTGGAAAACAACTTCCACCATACCCAATGCCTGCTTTTAAAAATGCTGTGCCGATTCTGGGATCATGGCCTATGCCTTGGGCAATATCATCTACATTCGCGCCGACTTTTTCACACAGCCGCGCGATTTCATTGATAAATGATATTTTTGTTGCCAAAAAAGCGTTTGCTGCGTATTTTGTCAATTCCGCGCTTTCCCATGACATGGTGAGAATGGGGCAGAAAAATATTTTAAGGAGGGTGACTAACACCTCCCCCAACCCCTCCTCAAGGAGGGGAGCGCTACGGCTATAGAGACGTTGCGGTGCAACGTCTCCTTCGGATTGTTGACCGAGACGCGCCAGGGGCACGTCTCTACACACCCCGACCACGACTCGATCAGGATTTTTAAAATCATGGATTGCTTTGCCTTCGCGTAAAAACTCGGGCATTGAAACAACGGTAAACGCGTTTCCTAATTTTTCTTGCGCTTTACGCGCAGTACCAACAGGGACAGTGGATTTGTTTATTATGTATACCTCACCGGAGACGCCACAGGGAGGCGTCTCTACAATCTCATCTATAACCTGCCAGTAGGCAGTCATATCTGGTGAGCCGTCTTCTTGTGGCGGAGTGCCGACGCAGATGAATTTGACAATTGACATTTGACAATTGACATTTGACCAATCGGTTGTGAATGTTATATTTTTTTTATTTTTTGTCATGAGTTTCTTTAATCCGGGCTCGTAAAATGGGGTTTCACCTTTATTCAATAATTCAATTTTGTTAGTATCTTTATCCACGCACACTACATCAAAACCCGCGTCTGCTAAACAAACAGCTGTTACTAAACCAACATATCCTGCGCCGATAACTGTTATTTTCATACAACACACAATGGAATACCTCCCCCTTCCCCCTCCTTGTTAAGGAGGGGGGGGCGTCGTTCTCCTCCTCCTTTATAAGGAGGAGGTTGGGTGGAGGTGTTAAGGAGAGGGGGCATTGTTCCACCATTCCCACGTTCTTTTTAACCCTTCTTCAAAAGAAACTACCGGAATCCATCCCCACATCCGCGCTGTTGAAATATCAAGAACACTGCGCCTTACTTCATCAACAGCATCTCCTTGAGTTATCTTTAGAGTTTTTTGGGCAATGGATTCAAGAGACGCGACTGCCTGGCGCAACGAGAGCTCACGGTCTGATCCGATATTATAACACCATACCCCGCGCTCTCGATCAAGAGACAAACACACAGCCGAAACCACATCACTCACATAGACAAAATCTCGTGTCTGTGTTCCATCCCCATTCAGAGTAAACGCTTCATCATCTAATAACTTTTTGCACAAAATTGCGATAACTCCTCCGCCGTGCGAGGGCTGGCGTTCACCATACACATTCGCATAGCGTAATATCGTTACCGCAGTGTGGGGGTAGCGTTCGTGATACATTTTTAATATTTCTTCTGCTCTGCGTTTTGACTCGCCATAGGGCGAAAGAGGCGCTAATGGGTGGTGTTCCGGTGTGGGTAAAATATCCGGATTACCATACACCGCGCCACCGCTTGAAGAAAAAATAATATTCAGCGGTTTCAAAATTGAAATAATCCGTTCAACTGCATTACTATTGATTGCAAATGTTTCATCAGGATCTTTAATACTTTGAGGCACAGAAATTTGAGCCGCGCAGTGAATAACAACCAATGGGCTTTCCTTTTCTCTGATTTCACATAACGCGCTCTCATCACGAATATCGCCATGATAAAAAACGCTCCCTTGAGGGAGATTCTCTTTCGTGCCATGCGACAGATTATCTAACACGACGACCCGATATCCCTGCGCCATGCACCTGTCCGCGATATGCGATCCAATGAGTCCGGCACCGCCGGTGATAAGGACTGTTTTCATAACTCCAAAATTCAAATGTCAGTTGTCAAATGTCAAATCCCCTCTGGAAAAATTTGACAACTGATAACTGATATTTGAAAACTGAATATTAGTGTTTCCTCATCTGTGTTGACCGGATAGAATCAACGGTTTTTTTGAGCCCATCTTCCATTGTTACGACAGGATACCAGCCAAGCCGCTCTTTTGCAAGTGAAATATCAAGCATTGCGTGCTGGTGCAGTTCAACTTCATTTTTCTCCACAATAGGCGAAGTACTTGCTGTAATGGCTTTTACCGCGGTGATTAAATCCTGCAAACGATACGAGGAATTCGCGCTGAAATTTAAAGGCCCGTGCTCATCAGATGACATCATTTTCAGCAAACCTTCTATAATATCCAACACATACACAACAGTAAGCGTGTCCGCTTGATTCGATTTCAATTCAATGGATTCATTTTTCATGGCATGGCCGATAATATCAGCTACTTGACGGCCACTGCCTAATTTCATCCGCGGCCCGTAAATACTGGCAAGCCGAGCGATTTTTGTGTCCAATTTATACTGTCGGGAAAACCAATACACAAGCGTTTCCGCAAACCGTTTGCCTTCGGCATATGGCGCAGTCGCTCCCACAGGATCAACATATCCCCAATATGTTTCAGGGATGAGCTTTGAGGAATCCGCATTGCCGTAGACCCATGAGGAAGAGGTAAATAAAAATTTTGCATTCCATTGCTTTGCAATTAATAGAGCATTATAGGTTGCATGAGATGAGGAAAGCACTGTTTTAAGA
>LCFM01000022.1 GCA_000999025.1 Parcubacteria group bacterium GW2011_GWA2_43_13 | reverse complement strand
TTCTAAATATATCTTATATACATGTGGCAAATGGGACGCAAGTACTAAAACCTTAGAAGAAGCACAGGTAAACAAGTTACAGTTTTATGCCACGAGATTGGGCATTGACCATAATTCAAAAGGGAAAACACTTGTTGACTTAGGATGTGGCTGGGGTGGCTGTATGTTTTTCATGGCAGAAAACTTTGGCATCAAATGCAAAGGGATCACATTATCTATTGCGCAGGCAGAATATGTAAGGGAAGAAATAAACAAGAGAAGCCTTCAAGACTTAGTTAGCGTAGAGATTGACGATATACATAATGTAAAAGGCAATTTCGATTATGTGATCAGCATTGGCGTAATGGAAGCGATAAAAGATTACGATCATCTATATCAAAAAATTGCAAATGTTCTCAACAAAAACGGCTCGGCATTAATTCATTCAATGTTCCACACCGAAATGTTCTACGGTGTTGATCCATTTTTATCCAAATATATATTTCCAGGCGGTGCAGTACCTAATTTAAGAAAAAATCTTCAAATATTCCGCAAATATTTCAGACATGTTGATGCAAATTTCTTGCCGGAAAATTCATATCCAAAAACCCTAGATTGTTGGTATCACAATTTTTGCGCCAACGAGACGGACATTCGACGGTTGCTCGTGGAAAAGAGCAAGGTTAAAGATGTTGATTTCGCAATCAGAGTATTCAAGCATTATCTAACGCTAGCGTATTGCGGTCTCTCAGATAAATATACCGTGGTCGTAAATGTGCTGGTTAAAAACTAGGTGACGATTCAAGGGAGCAATCCCCGCCGTTTTTTTGAAGAGAAATTATAAAACGACGGGGATTTGTGCGCGAACGGGAGGGTGGGTCAAGCACAAATCAATTCGCCTGCGCCCTAGCGCAAACCGCATTGTATTGCGCCTCGGACCGCCGCGAGGAATGGAGAAAGGAGCAACCATAAGTGCTGAACTAAAGATGCTCTTTTCGGAGTTCTGAAGCGGCGGAGCAAACCAAAAATTTCCTTTCCTTCATTATTTCGCCTTTCACGATTCAATCAGAAGCCACCACGCACGCGGAGCGTGCGATTAGTCATCAGTCGGATTATTGCGAAAATATGTTCGAACTTTTTCTAACAAACACAGCCCGAATAAAACTCGCATCGGATTCGCGAAAATTAGCGCGGGCGGCGCGAAGCGCCGACCAAGGCATTGCGGGGATTTCTAGGACTTCTTTGTTTCGCAAAGTCAGGTTCGAGCCGAAGATTTTTTGGAGGGAGGATTTTTTGGAGGGTACGTCTTCCGAATGAGCCGCTTCATCAAGCAATGAAGCGTCCTTTAGCCATTCTCGCATCGGTTCGAGCCAATGTCCGGCGTTCGCTTCAAGACGAGCACATTGCTCCCCGACAGACTTCTTTTCCATAACGAGAGTACGGCGACGCGCCAAGTAGTCGCCACGCTCAATATCCTGCGCAATATACAAATCGGTAAGTCTGTCGAGCTTGCGGGAAAGGTCGTGCACCTTCTCGCGCAACTCTTGAACGAACTCCGCGTTTTTGAGAGATGAACTCTGTTCATCCTCCGCGATGAGCTTCTCAAATTCCTTTTGCCATACGCGGGGTATGGCGTAGCCGGAAAGAATGGCGTTCAGTTGCGGAAGCAACGCCTCCTCGCGGATATGCGGTTGCGAACAACCGCCTTTCTTTTTTGTACAGCGATAATATACATAGCGATGGATATTGCCGTTCTGTTGGTATTTTGTCCTTTCCTCGGCGGTGATACTCATACCGCACTCGCCACAGCGTAAAAGGCCGCACAGAGCTTTTGGCGCGTTGTGGGCTTTCATCGGATGCCCTCGTTCACTAATCACTTTCTGTACTTTATCAAACAGTCGTTTTTCAATTATCGGCGTATGCCGTCCCTCGTGCATTTCACCGCCATATGTAAAGAGGCCGACATAAAAAGCATTCGTGAGAATGAACTTCACTCGGTCTTTGTGGAATGGTAAACCGCCAAAACTTTTCACCCCGTTATCAAAAAGATAACGGGAAATATCTTCAAGACGCGAATTGCCTTTGGCGTAAAGCTCGAAGGCCGCGCGAATAACTTTAGATTTCTTGCGGTCAACGACAATCGTTTTTGCACGCACATCATTTAAATATCCAACGGGTGCGGTACTGGGAAACTCGCCGCGCTTCACTTTGGCACGCAGTCCGCGTTTTACGTTGGAACTCAAATCGCGTATGAATTGATTCGCCATGCCAAACTCCACCGACATCATCAAAACGTTGTCGGTAGGATAATGATTCCGGTCGTGCGTGCGGATATGCTGAATAATATTTTCTTGCAACAGCCAGCTTATCTGCCCGCCGTCCACTGGATTACGTGCTAAGCGATCAAGCTTCCAACACACAATGCCCTGCGCCTCGCCCTTTTGTATCCGCTTCAACATTTCAATAAAAACGGGTCGGCCCGGCATCTTCGCGCTTCGCTTTTCTACAAACTCGTCGGCGATTTCTAACTGCTCGCTCTTTGCGAGCGCACGCAATTCCGCCAACTGCGCCTCAATGGAGAGAACCTGTTTGTCTTCAACATCGGTGCTTTTGCGTGCGTAGAGAAAATAATGCATAGGAGTATTATACCAATATGATTACCTTACTCGGAAAGATATGTGACAAACTCGGTATTTCCGCGAGCTTCTTGAATCGTCACAATTCACCATCACTTAAAGTGCATAACGAAGCAAAGATAGAGCAAGTAACTATCAATAAGGGGCTTTCGTATTCTGAAGCAAAGGATTTAATAGTTTCAGTCGTAGATCAGAGATTAGGTAGCTTCAAAAATGAGGCGAAGGAGATTTTTAAAGAAAGAACGGAAGAATTCAAGATGTTGTTATATGCAAAGATAAAGGATCTGCCACAGGAAGAAATGGCGAAATTAAGAGAACCGGATACCCAAATTGCTTTGTTAGAGGCCGCCAATATCAGTGGAAGAAAGCAAAATAATGAGCTGAGAAATCTACTCGCAAATTTGGTCGTGAATAGAATCAAAAATGATAAAACGGGAAAAGAGGAGTTGAAAAATATTGTGTATAACGAGGCAATCACCACAGTTAGCAAATTGACGATAGACCAACTTAAAATAATTACACTTTGTTATTTATCAAAATATACCACTTACGGAGGAATTGTTTCGTGGGACACATTCCAGAAATATTTGAATACTCACATAAAACCATTCGTCAGTTTTAAAAATACTAACGCCGAATTCCAACATATTGAATATGCCGGATGTGGAAGTATCGGGATAAGCAGTTGGAACTTAGTAGACATTTACAGACAACAATATTCTTTTTTATTTTTCAATTTGATTGAAAAGCCAAAAATCGACGATTTGATATTGCCTGAAACAATCAAAGGCGAAATTCTGCGTCTCGATCAGACTGAAGATAAATACTTTGTCAGGGTGCGGAATAAGAGCGATCTCGAAAAGTTTTTTAAAGACAAGGAACTTGAGCAAGAAAGTCTTACGAAGTTTTTATCGCTCTACGATCAAAGTATAAAAAATACCAATGATGTAAGGGAAAAGATTCAAAAGGAAACCGATATTGGAAAGGCATTAATTGATATTTGGGAAAAATCTAACATTTCCCATCTATCTCTAACATCCGTTGGTATTGCTATTGGGGCTTGTTATTTCGAGCAGATTGTGGGTGAAAAGATAAATATAGATATTTGGATAAATTAAAAGTATCGTCCGCATTCCCTTTAGGGAGCTTCGCAAGGCGAAGAATAATCTCGTGCGCGCACGGGTGGGTGGCAAGCACTCCACTGATTTGCATTGTATCTGCATTTCCCTCCCAAAAATCCTCCCTCCAAAAATCTTCGGCTCGAACCTGCATGTGCAAAATAAAAAAGTCCAAGAAATCCCCGCCATGCCTTGGTCGGCGCTTCGCGCCGCCCGTTCCAATTTTCGGGATTCCGATGCGAGTTTTATTCGGGCTGGATTATACGACCAAGTCCGAACCTTTTTCCAACGCGAGAACTGACTTCGCGCGCTCACCCTAAAGGGACTGCTGTTTGTAGCTAATCGCTTCGCTCTTAGACAAACAGGGAGCGCTCGCGCCGAGCAGGTGGTGGCCTTGTACTCTGCATCACGATTCGGTTCTGTACACGGGCGCGAGTACGCGCGCCCCGCCCCGCCGCACACTCCTTCCATACGCATCTATTTCGCGGGCGAATTAGCAAATTCGCGTCTTGGACGTAAAATAAATTCGTAATGGGCGGCGGGGCGAGAGTTGAGTCTAGTTCCCCAAAATCAAGATTTGTGCGATTATCTTCTTTATGGCTACGAGTAACAACGGCATACATCGAAAAAAGGACTCGGCGCGGATCGTGTGGGACTCCAAGCCCCACCGAGCGCCCAATCCAAAAGATATAGAATTTCAGACCGCCGAGGTGGTAATTCCCAATCTCGAAACCGCCGGACAGTTGCCGATGTCTTTTCAAGATAAGCTTTTGGGCGAAGAAGAACTGGACAAACAGAAAATGAACCGCCTCATCTGGGGCGACAATCTGCTTGCCATGCAGGCGCTTTTGAATCAGGGCTACGAGGGCAAAATAAATCTCATTTACATTGACCCGCCGTTTGATTCCAAAGCAGACTATTCGCATAAAATAAAACTTGGCGAAACCGAATTTACCAAAGAGCCTTCCGTGATTGAGCGGCTCGCCTACAAAGACACCTGGGCCGGCGGCACCGACAGCTATTTGGATATGCTCTACCCTAGATTGCAACTGATGAAGCGCCTCCTCGCCCCCGACGGCTCAATCTATGTGCATCTTGATTGGCAGATATTATTATTCAAGAACAACAAATCCGAAATTTAATAAACTTTTTGAACCATATACCAAAGAGTATATTGCTGAACGTTTTACGCACGACGACCGTGATGGCAAAGGCCCGTACAGATTGCAAGGGAAAAATCAAAAGCAGTATCTGTCGGAGTCAAAAGGTGTTCCGGTCTCTGATGTATGGAAGATGTCAATAGTAAATGTAATGGCCAGTGAGCTAACTGGATATGACACACAGAAACCCGAAACTTTAGTTGAAAGGATACTTAATGCTTCAACAGACGAAGGTGATTTGGTGGCCGACTTTTTTGCTGGCTCCGGCACTACGCTCGCCGTTGCCGAAAAACTCAATAGGCGTTGGATCGGGTGCGAGCTTGGAAAAGTCGGAATACAAGTCGCTCGCGCGCGATTGGTGGAGATGAAAAGCAAGCCGTTTCTCATTGAAAACATCGGCAACTACCAGCGCGAAATGATTTATTTGGGCGGCGTGCGGATTTATGAAATGCAGAAAATCATCTTGAAACTCTACGGTGCGGAGCCGATAGCGAACCGCAAGGATTTGGGTGTGCGGAAAACCGAAGACGGGCTGGAACTGGTCTATTGCGGTTATCCGGACAGGGCGGTTGCGGCGCACAAGGTGGAGGATTTGGCGAAGGAAGCGCAAATGCTTGATGGCGCGGGCTACAAGCGGCTCGTGATTTTGGCATGGGATTACGAGTATAACTATGATGAGCTTTTACAGGCGCGAGTGAAAGCCGCCGGAAAAGATTTGAAAACCGAAATTGTAAGTCGCCAGATTCCGCCGGACATTTACGAATATCTGAAACAGGCAAAGTCCGAAGAAGACATCGAGCGACTCTCGGAAAAAGTGAAGTTTTTGGAAAAACCGTATTTGAAACTGAAAAAGCCCGAAGTAAAAGGCAACTCGGTTACTATCGGCATTGAAAAGTATGTGCTATATGATTTCCCGCTTGGGAGCGGCAAGAAAGCGGACGAAGATCGCGAGGAACTAATGCGTCTCATCAAAGACAACTTCGCTGTATTGATTGACTACTGGGCAGTGGACTGGAATTACGACGGATTAATTTTCAAAAGTCAGTGGCAGGATTTGCGTGGGAACGGCCGGAAAACAAAAGTGGTAACGACGGAAAAAGAACACTCTTACGTTTCGGAACCCTCGGAATCAAGAACGCTTGAGTTCAAACGTCTTGGTAGCAGGAATGAGGGTCTTGATAAAACTTTACAATCAATTGTTGCCATGGCTAATACCGATGGCGGGATGATAATTTTTGGAGTGGATGATCCTCAAAAAACCACACTCAAGGGGATAGGAAGAATTTTTGGTATAGAGGAAAATATAGAACTTTACGATGAGCTCGGCAGGTCTGTCAGAAAGATTTATCCTCCCATATCGGGAATTTGGCCGCCTACTTTAGTAGACGCAGGGGATGGTAAAAGAATTGGTTTACTTTTCGTACCAAAGGTTGGAGACGGGTTTAGGTACTATGAAAATCATGTATGGGTTCGTTTAGAGAGAGGTAATAAAATGCTCAATCCTCAAGATATTTTACATCTTGCGTATGTGAAAGGATTTTCCAGAGCAGACAAGGAACTGGTAGAAGTCGATTTTAATTTATTGAAAACCGATTTTTACGAGGCATGGAGAAAGAAGCGTAATATTAGCGAAAATCAAATTGATCGAATTTTGGAGAAAACAGGATTGGCTAGGCAAAGTGAAAGTAAAAAATTATTACCAACCAGAGCCGCAGTTCTGCTATTCGCTGAATTTCCAAATGATCTTTTGGATTCAAAATGTTCTGTTCGAGTTTTTCAGTATGAGGGAAATCTGGAAGTGGTTAAAGAAACTATAAATCTTATCGGTACGCCAAAGAACATTAATGGTCCAGTTGCGAAACAAATTACCGATGCTCATGAGTTTGTTCTTGGATTGTTAAGATCGGGTATGCGGATACCATCTGGCTTCAAAACAACATATAGTATTCCTGAGCGTGCTGTTAAAGAAGCAATAACCAATGCAGTGATTCACCGTGATTATCATACAAAACGCGATATCGAAATTCGAATTTTTGAAGATCGCATAGAAATCGAAAGTCCTGGATTATTACCGTTTAATATTACTCCATCAAATATCGGGATTGAACGATCACATCAATATCGTAACGATCTACTGGTAAAACATTTGCGTGAATTTCCTGATCCGCCCAATCTCGATCAGAACGAAGGCGTAAGGGCCATGCGTCAAACAATGAGAATATCAAATTTGTACCCGCCTATTTTTTTGACTTATCCTCATCTTCAAGATGCCGTAAGGGTGATTTTGTTTAATGAGAAAGCTCCGAGTGAGTGGGATAAAGTTTCTAATTATTTGATGAAGAATAAATATATAACAAACTCTGAAGCGAGGAAAATTCTTTATACAGAAAATGTCGTTAAAGTTTCAAAATTCTTTCATCGATGGGTTGAGCAGGGGCTTTTGACTAAAATAACCCCTAGGACTGGGGCAAAACGCAATGTCCGTTATAGACTGCCGGCAACTGATGAAAGGGCGTTATTTACCAATGACAAAAGTAAATAACCACAAAATGGTATTTTATAGGCAGTTTAAGAGAGTTTATTTGCAATCGAGTCAATAAATCAAAATACCATGGCAAAGAAAATCCAAAATAATCTGCTCAATGAATTACCGCTTGTCGCCGCGCTTGAGGGCGAAGTAAAGGCATGGGCGGATCAGGGCTGGCATGGCGTAACGCAGACAACCTACGAACTTTTAGCATATTGGTTTAATCGTGCCGGAGAAACGGACGAGAAATTTCATGACTGCCAGCGACGCGCAGCAGAAACGCTTATTTACTGCCACGAAATTTTGGGCATAGAGACACTCAAACAGGCATTTGAAAGATTTGCGCCCGAAGCACTGGCGGCAAGCGCGGCTCTTTCGGAAGAAGTGGAGAAAATCCCTTTCGCGAAATACTGTCTCAAAATGGCAACCGGCACTGGCAAGACTTGGGTACTTGCCGCGCTTTTGGTGTGGCAGTATTTCAACGCTTTGAATGGTGAACGGCCGGGCAAGTACTCTTCTCATTTTTTGCTTGTTGCACCCGGACATGAAGTATTGAACCGCTTACTGGATATGTTTTTGGGCAAACACGATGTTAAGACCGGCAACCGCGACAAATCCAAGTCGGATTTTGAGCGAGCGCTTTTTATGCCGGAGGGCGAGCGGTTTCGTAATCGTTTTAATCTACGAATACTGGAGCCGTCCGACATTCGGCCCAATCTTACGCCGCCAGATGAGCCGTTCGTGTATATCACCAATTGGCAACAGTTTCGTTTGAGCGAATCCAGCAATTTATGGGACCAATTGACTGGCGCTGATGTGGAGGAACAGCCGCGCGGCGAAATTATTGCCGATTTTCTCTCGGAGTATTCGGATTTGATTATTTTCAACGACGAGGCGCACCATGTCCATGGCGCCAAAACTGCCAAAGGTGAGGAATTAGTATGGAGAAAATTTTTAACTACGCTTTATGAGCGTGTGGCGGAAAAACGTGGCAGTGAAAAGGGCGTATTTTTGCAAATTGATTTTTCCGCCACGCCTTTCTACGGAAGCGCGGAGAAAAAAGAATATTTTCCCCATATCGTCTATAACTTTGACCTTGTAGAAGCAATGAGAGCTATGCTTGTAAAGCAGATATTTTTGGAAGAACGGCAAGGAATGATGGGCGAGAGAATGGAAGACCTTGATGTCCGCGCCGAACGGGCCGAGGCGGACGATGAACATCGTCGTGGACAGGTTATCGGTGTTTCCGTAAGTCAAAAATTGCTTCTGGACATTGGCAGAAAAAAGATGGAGCAGATCGCCGTGGAGTTTCGTGAAAAAGGAATGGATAAAAAGCCGGTGCTTTTTGTGCTTGCGGAAAATACCGAGGTGGCGGATTTGGTTGCTGAACATTTGGCTAATTTGACCGACGAGCGCGGGAGGAATTATCGCAATCAGATTCTCGTGATTCATTCGGATAAAAAGGGTGAGATGAACGAAAAAGATTGGGAAAAGTATCGTCAGCAACTGGAAACACTGGACGAGCCGGAAGAAATAAATCCGATTCGCGTTGTGGTGAGCGTCTTGATGTTGCGCGAGGGCTTTGATACTCAAAATGTGGCAGTGGTTGTGGTTTTGCGAAGCGCGAAAGCTGATCTCCTCTTGGAGCAGATTGTTGGGCGTGGCGTTCGGCTGATGTTTCCAGAGTATAAATATCCCGAACTTATGGACTTGAAGCGGGAGGCGCGAGAGGATGTGATGAGAAAGCGTGCGCCTAAAAATTCTTTGGACTTTCTGTTTGTCGTTGAACATCCGAAATTCAGGGGGTTTTATGAAGAATTACAGAGGCAGGGATACGCCATTGGCATTGGCGATTCGTCGGGCACGGAAACTACGGGCGATTTGGTTTTGTCGGAAGTCACGCCCGAAAGAATTAAAAAATATGACCTTTCATGGCCGATACAGGTGTACGAACAGTCGCCAAAGTTTGATTTTTCCGCCATAGGTATTTCGGGGTTACCGAAGTACTCCATTCCATTTGAGATGCTCAAAAAACAGCTTTCCAAAATCTCCATCACAGAAACACACGCCGAGACGGGCGGGAAAATAAAAACATGGAAACTGGACAATCAGTATTTTGACTATGTCCATTTCTTGCGCCAAGCGACGATGGCGGTGGCTTCGGAGCGAGGCGCGAACATACTCACTAGCAAGATGGCGGATATTACCGGAGTTATTGACGAGTATGTAAGTAATTATTTATTCGACGGCGAGATTGATTTTCAAAAATCAGAAAATTATACAGTGCTCAATTATGCGCCACTATTTGATTTCGTTGTTGGAAATGTCAAACGAGTAATACTGGACGGCTTGGGCGCGATTCAATATGAGGTGAAAGCAGGGAAAATTGGTAAATTGAGCGATGTAAAAAAGATATATGTGCGCGCATCACTTTCCGTGCCGGTGGAGCGGTGTATTTATCCGCTCTCCGCATATTCACGCCGAGGAGAGGGCTTTGAGAAAAAATTTATGGAGGAAACCCTGGACAAATCCGCCGAGGTGGAAGCGTTTGGAAAAATCCAACAGAGAAAACATTTGCTCAATATTTCCTATCGGGACAAAGACGGAATCAAGCGAGATTATTTCCCCGACTTCATTATCAAAACAAAGGACAAAATGTATGTCGTGGAAACAAAAGCTGAAGACGAGATGCAAAAGGCGGAAGGCAACGAAAAGAATTTGATTGTTTTGAAGGCACGGGCGGCTGTGAGTTGGTGCAAAACGGCAAGCCAAGTGTCGCTGCCAAGCCAACCGCAGGAATGGGAGTATTTTATGCTCTCCGAAAAAACATTCAACGAAAATCGACAGTTGGGTTTCGATGCGATAGCAGGTTTGGGTAGATTGGATTTGGAACGACTTTTGTCGAGTGATGCGGGGAAACTATTTTGATGTCAGAAAAGAAGCCATTGACAGCTTAATTAGCTATGTATAGTATAGTATACATAGCTATAATATAACG
>LCFM01000021.1 GCA_000999025.1 Parcubacteria group bacterium GW2011_GWA2_43_13 | reverse complement strand
AGAAGAAAGCAACGCCCCAATTTGCAAAAAAAGCGAGGTATTGGCTGGGTATGCACAAATTGCATAAAAAGCATGGCGCGGTAAAAGCTTATACGGGCTTTTCAAAATGAAGCTTTACCATAAAAAGCAATTTTCCCTTTTGTAATCATTCTATATTTCCATCCGAGCTTTTCAAAATATTCTTCTGCGGCTTCTCGTTTTAACTTTGTAGAAAGCCAAAGCATAAGAGGTAATCCTTTTGTCTCGTGAATTTCTTTGTGGCCATCTTTGTATTCAACCAAAAAGTCCGGTAAATACTTATGCGGGAAGCCAAAAACCCTGTAGGGAATCTTTAACCCGTGCTTTTTTGTCCAACGCAAAACCGCGGGATCGCGTTCAAGCTCAACCATATATTCCCGCTCAAGCGAGGAGTCGTATTTCTCGCTTCCTTGAGGATTCTTTTTTAACTGTGTAAGCGTTCCTCGCTTGCTCCTCATTTTTTCTTTGTTAATATCCCTTCAATAAGTTCTGGGCGCATAAAAACATCACGAATCTGGTCAATGATCGCCCATAGCCGGCGAAGCAGTCTTCATATTCCAAAAGCGCGTATCGCGCAATGGAGTGAATTTGCTTGGTAAGTTGCTCTTTCAACTCCCCGACTGTCCAATCTTCTCTATTCGCCGCCCGCGCAATGTTTTCAATTTCAATCTCTGGAGTACATGCTTTCTCCGAGGTAACATGCTCGGAATCTATATTCAGACTTTTAATCCTTTCAAAGTCTTGCGTTATCTCCATTCTGTAGAAATCATACTCATATTCGTCTAAAAACTTTTGCCATTCATAAATTGGCTCCGCCACTTCAGGAGGCTCTGGAGTCGAATCCTCAATGTGGAAAAATTTTTCTTGCGCTTCTTCAAGCGTTTTCTCTCCATCGTCTATTTTCTCCGCGCTTGCATCCTCGGGAATTTTTTCCATATCAATAATGATATTTGCAGGGTCAAGCGCGTCTGGATATTCAGTTGCTTTCAGATGATCCCATAACCACCTGTGTTTCAAAATTGGATGGTCAACGATAAAAAGCGACTCCCATTCTTCCGGATTTTTACTCATTCGCCTCAAACCTCTGCCGATAACTTGGGGACCATATACCGAAAATTTATGCCCATCAATTTCTCTATAGCAAAACTTGCGAAAAAGCAGGATAACCGAGATATTGCGGACGTCCCATCCTTCCCGAAGCATTAACACAGACACCACCGCGTCGTATTCTGTCTGCGGATTTTTGTTTAAATTCCGCGCCGCCTCTTTCAACTCGTCATCGGTTTCATTGTGAACGAGAAGAATTTTTTTGATGCCGTATTTTTCGCCGACTTTCTTAAGCTCTTTCTCAATATTTTCCGCATCATTAATTGAAATCGCCACCAAAAACAAAAGCGGTTTGTATGGTTCTGGCGTTCTCATGCGCTGTGCCTTTAAAAGTTCGCAGGCAATGGCAATCTGCTGGCGCATCGGCTTTAAACTTGTGATGTAACGGCGAGCGGATATTTTACGCTGTTCAATCTCTTCCCACGGCACTTCTTCTGCCGATATTGTCTTGCCCGTCTCCAAATCTTCATACGTTAATGTTACCTTCTTTATATCAGGGTGAAAAATAATGGGCCGCTTGATAATTTTATCCGAGAGCGCCTGCGCGATGTCATACACAAAAATCATCTTGCTGTCGGGATGGCTTCCATCCAAACGATCCGGCGTCGCGGTCGTGTCTAAACGGAAGAATCGCTTTTCTTTTATTTTGAACTCATACAGAAGCTTGTCGTATTGCTCGGCTTTCGTGTTGTGCGCTTCGTCGTTAAATATGCAAAATTGTTTGATATTCTCCATCAAAACTCTTTTGTTCTCCGTTCTCTCGTATATTTGATGAATGTTCCCAAGTATAATCGTTTCGTTTCGCACTCCCGCAGAGTTATTTTCTGGCTTCATAACATGAAGTGAAATCCTATTTTTCAAATGCTCGTGGGAATTTACAAAAAAAGGAAAAATATCATAAATGTAGGACTCCGAATGCCTGTCAAACTCATCAACCAGCCGTTCGCGGACAATGGTGTTTGGCGTAAGTATTAAAAATTTGTACTGATTATGCGCGAGCATCATGTACGCGATCATCGCGCCGATGATGGTTGTCTTGCCCCCGCCGGTTACAATCTTGGTCAGCACATCTTTTTCGCCGAGAACTTCAAACGCATACACGCACCGCTCAATCGCTGAAAGCTGGACTTTTTTCCATTGCACTTGGTTCCAAAGAGGAAGATTCGGTTTAAAATGCTCTGATCGCAAATGCTTCAAAAAGTCAGCGCCAACCGGCGGAATGCCCTGATACCCTGCCTTTTGCCATTCCTTAAACTTTTCCTCGTGTTGTTTGAAAGAGTAATGCATATTTGGACTGTGTATAACTATTGACTTTTCGGCTCGCCTTCTGTTACTATGGAACTATCACGCCCCGAGGAGAAATCCTTGGGGATATTATTTTCCTCGCAAATGTCATCTTTTAGCCGCTTAGCCGAGCATAAAAACAACCTGTAATTCAGTCGTTTTTCTTGCAGTTGCTCTACGAGTTTTTCGTACTCTTTTCCTTTGTGGCCAGGCGCAAAAACAACAATAACTTTTTTACCCTTGTTTATTGTTAGATCCTCAACCAGTGCGGCATAATCACCATCACCACTAAAAAGAATCAGGTGATCAAAATCGTTTGAAAGATTAAAAACATCTCGTGCAATTTCAACATCAAAATCACACTTTCGTCGCATAACCGGCACTGACATTTGTTTTTGCAACTCATCTATGCTTGTATTCAGTTTCTTGAGCTCCATATCCATCTCTTCAATAAGCTCATAGGTTGAGCTGTGTATTTTTGCATCTTCCGGCGAGTAGGGCGGATACTCACCCTGCATGTTGCCGTCGGTATCAAAATCCGGTTCGCGCTCAGCCAAGCGGCTTTCTATTTTTTGCCGTAATTCGTACAACTTCGTAGCAATTTCTGAATTCGTTGTTTTAATGCCATCTAGAACATCAAAAAGTTCTTTGATAATTTTCTTAAAGTGCGATTTTTCCAGCGAGACAGGAACCCACTTAACTTCTTTTGATTGTAAATTGAATCCAATTGATCGGATCTTTATCTGTAATTCTTCCGACCATGTTTTTTCTGTTTCAACGCCAAAGTAAAACCGCTTATCGACAATTTCCTTATATCCATACAGGTAATCAAAGAGTTTTTGCAATTCTATTTTCCACCCCAAATAATTTCTACTTTTTGGATCGGAAAACCAGCCATAGACATTCGCCCAATCAATAATCACTAGCGTTTTACCTAATGATTTGAATCTAAATTGTTCTACATTTGGCATAGTCATAGAATTTCTATCTGGTAGCGAGGCGTATAAGTTTCCGACGATATTTCTGCCTGACTGATTCTATCAATAAAAAATCGGCGGATGCCGTTCTTTGCTCTGTCCCACGCAAATAAGCCCTGTTCACCTTCATCTTTGCTGAAACTATACGGCTCAACATAGCGCCATCCTTCGCTCGTACCGTCTTTCTCAATATAAATAATGCGTAGCACCTGTCTGCTTCGTGCGGCCTGTTTGATTGTATCTAAAATTTGATAATTCATACCGCTATATTTTTACTTTCTTACTAAAAATACTCTCCCCCGCCAGATTGTCCTGCACGCGGCAGGCGACTGTGTATTCTCCGGGATTTCCAAAGGCATGGCGGGCTTTCAAAATTGCTTTAAATATCTCTCCTCGTTTTTTGTCCCTCACTTTCTCGCGCGAGAGAACATAATCTTTGTTCGCCGCAAAGCGGCCTTCCTGATAATCAAAATCCCATTGGCAATTCACGAGCCAGCCGTCTTCGTTTGTTGAAAACGCGTCAACCGCTTCAAATTCGTACTCTAACCCGCTTATCTTTTTTGCGCGAATATCCCCGATAACCGGCGCTTTGGAAAAACGCAGAAACTCCTCTGTTTCGTCTGCGTCTTGCGATCGCGCGAGTATCCGCGCGCGAAATGCACGCGAGTCAAGCGGAATAAGTTCGCATGTAAGAGGGAGCGCGTGTTTTGCGATATACTCCTCAAGCAGTTTAAGATACGCGACAATCTGCAGCGAAAATCGCCAGCCGATAATTTTTGCGGAGACGAATTTATTCGGCTCAAGCCGCGCTTTTATTTCGTCAAAAAACGCTTTTACTTCCTCTCCGCTTATGGATTCATTCGGGTTTGACGGCCCAACCAAAATCGGTTCGCTTTGCCCGGGCGGCCTGAATCCGTGTGTTTTCCCTTCGGCGGTATTTCTGCTCGCGCCGTAGCACGTCAAAACAAAGCCGCAAAAATCATCCTGCGAAATGCTTGCAAATTTTTCTGACGGATACACGCCAAGATACGAAACTTCAATGTTCGGCACTTTTTCATTTATGGTAGCATCGTTCAAGGCTAAAGCGAATTGTCTTTCTTCTTCTTTGACTGCGAGATTGCTTTTTACCCCGCTCATCTCCTCGCCGACTTTCACAAGTCGATCAATGGTTACTGAAATTGCCACGCGCGATGAATCACAGCCGACAAAGCGTCTCTTTAATTTTTGCGCCACTGCCAAAGTCGTGCCACCTCCGCAGAAAAAGTCGGCAACCACATCGCCTTCGTTGGAAGATGCCTTGATAATTCTTTCCAAAAGCGCTTCGGGTTTTTGGGTGGGATAGCCAATTCTTTCTCTGCCGATTGGATTTATCATCGAGATTTCCCAAGTGTCGGGCATTGGTACACCTTTCGTTGGCTCCTCCAACAAGACCGAATGCCTTTTACCTTCGTCATCAAATACACTCTTCCAAGCCTGACCTTGCCCACTTGATTTCTCTGATTTAGGAATGTATTGATTATTGAATGTATATCCTTTGGCTAATTTTGTATAGAAAAGAATAACGTCATGATTTCTAGCGAACATTGTAGAGGCAACATTCCAACGTCTGTAGTACCACACAACTTCATTCCTAAAATTCTCATACCCAAAAATTTTATCCATCTCGCACTTGATGTAATGCGAAGCGTGCCAGTCGCAATGGACATAGACTGAACCGGTCTTTTTCAACACGCGCCGCATTTCCCAAAAACGGGCGTTGAGCCACACTAAATACGAATCAATCCCGCCTTCCCAAATATCATAAAAGGAGCGCACTTCGTTGGTGTCTCCCCAAATCACATTGTAGTTTCTGCCGGAGAAAAACGGCGGGTCAATGTAAATAAGGTCAATGGATTCTGTGGGAAGCGTCCGCAGAACTTCAAGATTATCGCCCAAAATAAGCTGGTTTGCCAGCGCTTGTGGGTCGTTAAAAATCACCGTATCTCCGTGATTTCTCGGATGCAAG
>LCFM01000020.1 GCA_000999025.1 Parcubacteria group bacterium GW2011_GWA2_43_13 | reverse complement strand
AGTTGCCTGTTTTGCTGTTTTTGCATCTAAAATAACCCGCAACAGCTGTCATTAAAGCGTTGTCTGTTGAAAGGTCTGGTGGCGGAATGAATAACTCAACAGCTGTTGAGTTATTAAACGTTTGTTTAAATTGCCGACGTAATTCTTTGTTGGCTGAAACTCCTCCGCCCAAAATCAGAGATTTTGCATTATAATTTTTTGCGGCTTTCAAGGTTTTTTTAAGCAAAACGTCAATTACAGCCTGCTGGATTTCAGCTGACATTTGTTTTTGCGCTAACTCTCTTTCCGAGCGGTCGTTCGAGTTAAGAGTTAGTTCTATTTTTTGCCAAGCATAAAGCACTGCTGTTTTTAATCCTGAAAAACTAAAATCATAGTCCTTTGTATTTATCATGGGCCTGGGCAAACGAATTTCGAATTTCGATTTGACGCCCGCTGGCGGATTCCCCGTAGGGTTCTTTCGAATTTCGAATTTTTTTGCCATGGCGGCGACAGCTGGCCCGCCGGGATAGTTAAGCCCTAAAATTTTAGCGCATTTGTCAAAGCACTCGCCGGCTGCATCATCTCTTGTTTCTCCTAAAATTTTATACTTTCCAATTTTTTCCATTAAAATTATTTGCGTGTGTCCGCCGGAAACAACTAATGCAATAGAAGGGAATTCAATATTTTTATTCTGAAAAAAATTTACAAGAATATGGCCCTCAATATGATTTACAGGCACAATTGGAATATCCCAAAAATAAGATAAAGCTCTGGCAAAATTAACTCCAACCCATAAACAAGGCTCTAAACCAGGCCCGTTTGTTACAGCAATCAAATCAATGTCCGGTTTTTCATATTTTTGCAAAAATGGCGCAAGTTTTTTCTCCAGCTCCGGTTCTCGCTCTAAAATTGTTTTCACTTTTGAAAATTTAGTCATTGAAAATTGATTGAAAATTGAAAATTGAAAATTAAAAATTTCCAGCATTCTCGCCTTACGCAAAGCTAATTTTAATGCAGGTACAAGGTTTTTTTGATGCTCACGTTTAGCCAAAGCTGGGGATGCCGTATCGTCGCAGGATGTTTCTATAGCTAAAATTTTCATATTTTTTATTCTATTATTTATATAACAAAACTTGCTTTTTTTCAATTTTCAAGCTAAAATCAGATTAAATTAACTTGGCCCCATCGTATAGCCTGGTCCAGTACACTGGCTTTTCAAGCCAAGAACACCGGTTCAAATCCGGTTGGGGCCACCACCTAATAAAAAGATGGATAAAAAAGATTACTTAGATATTTCAAAAGCAAGCGATTTAAAAAATCCAAAAGAAAGAAGAGTTTATCGGATATTCGAAACTTTGCCCGGAATTCTGAGCCTGGGCACTATTTTTTTAGTTTTTCTTCTTTCGTGGCTGCTTCCTTCATGGGCTGCAATTTTTATTATATGCTTTTGCTTTTATTATCTTTTTAGGATAATATATTTTTCTTTGCATCAGATTATAGGATATTTTAAGATAAAAAGTTATTTGAAAAAAGACTGGCTAAAAGAGCTTAAAAAACTAAAGCCCTCATCCTCTCTCGGCATAACATGGAAAGATGTTTACCACATAGTTATTCTGCCCAGTTACAAGGAGTCAAAACAAATAATAAAAGAAAGTTTAGATGCTTTGGAATCTGCAAATTATCCAAAAGAAAAAATAATGGTGGTTTTGGCCATAGAGGCGAGAGCGGGAGACAATGCTAAAAAAATTGCAAAAGAAATTGAAAAAGAATATACTGGCAAGTTTTATAAATTTTTGCTTACTGCGCACCCAGATAATGTTTCAGGCGAGATTGGGGGCAAGGGCTCAAATGTGGCGCATGCTGGCAGAGAGGTAAAAAAGCTTGTTGACGATGTCGTGATTTCGGAATTGCAGGCAGAGCCGTGGGGACCGGACGCACAGAGAGATCAGCCGGTTGTTATGACGCCTGATCAGATGAAAAAAGTGATTGGTATTGCAAAGAAAACCGGATTCCGCGAGGTGTATTTTTGGGGTGTTGAATGGTGGTATATGATGAAAGAGAAAAAAGGGAATAGCATATATTGGGATATTGCAAGAGATACTGTTAAAGGGAGATAAGAGGGCAGGAGTGTAGAGACGGATGTTTTCTCCCGTCTCTACATGTGATGGTGTGTACACGATTTCCGTTTTTGGCAGGATTTGATATAGTGAAGAAATGCATTATGTCAAAGAAACTCCGTCAAAACCTCACTGTTGGTATTATTATCGCTTTTATTTTCATCCTGTCGTGGTGGGGTCAGCAGATAGGCATCCCATTTGAAAAAATCGAAGCATTTGTCGTGCGCATGGGCGTATGGGGGCCGTTGGTGTATATTTTGATACTGTTAATTCCGGTTATATGCGCTCCTGTTCCGGCTACGCCGTTTACATTGATCGGAGCAAATTTATTCGGCTGGCAGTATGGTATGCTGTACTCGCTTGCCGGCTTTGCTCTCGGACAGAGTATCAATTTTTCATTAGGGAGACACATAGGGAAGCCGTTGCTAAAAAGAATATACGCTGTTGAGCAGTATGAAAAAATAGAAAAGCGTATTCCGGAACGCATTGAATTTTGGGTAGTTGTGTTGTTGCGATTGATTCCCAATCCTTGGTTTGATTTTTTCAGTTATCTCGCCGGAATGAGTAAAATACGGTATGCCACGTTTATTATTGCAAGTATTGTGGGGTCGCTTCCGGGAACGTTTTTATGGAACTATTTTGGTAATAGAATTGTTGAGTATCGTTTTTCATTGCGAAGTTTGGGTATTTTAATTATTGTTGGTACTATTTTGTTGGTATGGCGATATGTGCGCAAAAAATCATGGTGGCGCAAAGTAACACAAAATATATCTGATGTATTTGACAATGAAGTATGACAGTGAATTGTTTAGGATGGAAAATAGGAGGAGAAGCCGGTTCAGGTATTAAAGTGACCGGTGAAATGTGGGCGCGTATGTGCCATCATTTAGGATTGAATGTGTATGGCTACACAGAATATCCTTCTTTGATTCGCGGCGGACACAATACGTATCATATTTTTAGCGCGGAAAACTCTGTGCGATCAATCCATGAGCAGGTTAATCTTTTAGTTGCATTGAATAGTGAAACCATTGATCTTCATGTAAAAGAACTCTCTCCCGGCGCAGTTGTTTTGTATGATAGCGAGGTGGAGCACATAGATGTTTCCTCATATAAAGCACAGTATGTTTCTTTTTTATCAGTGCCATTTAAGCGGCTTGCCGTAGAAGCGGCGCAAGCGGATTTAATGAAAAATACCGTGGCATTAGGCGCAAGCGCTCGGCTGGCGTGTGTGCCGTTTGAGTATGTGAAGGAAACGCTTTTTGCAATGTTTCAGCGTAAAGGGGAGAGCGTTGTCTCATTAAATCAAAAAGCCGCATTTGCCGGGTATCAATACGTTGGCAGTCATTGGGATAAAGAATTTGAATATATCCTTGTTCCCAAGGGGAAAAAACAGACAATGCTGTTGAGCGGGAACGAGGCAATCGGGCTCGGTGCGCTTGTCGCCGGCATTCATTATTATGGCGCGTATCCCATGACGCCTGCGTCGTCATTATTGGAGTTTTTAGCCCAGTACGGACCGGAGTACGGCGTTGTTGTACGCCAGACAGAAGATGAAATCGCGGCAATCAATACTGCGATTGGCGCGTCGCTTGGCGGAGTGCGAGCAATGACCGGTTCAAGCGGCGGAGGATTTTCTTTAATGGTGGAAGCACTCGGTATGGCAGGGATTATGGAGGTGCCACTTGTGATTTTAGAAGCCCAGCGGCCAGGTCCGTCAACCGGATTGCCGACATGGGGCGGGCAAGATGATTTGCGATTTGTATTGCACGCATCGCAAGGCGAATTTCCGCGCATTGTTCTTGCTCCCGGAGATCCGGAAGAGTGTTATACCGAGACCATTAACGCCTTTAACTTGGCGGATAAGTATCAGTGTCCGGTGATTATTCTTTCTGATAAATTTTTAGCAGAGTCGCTTGCTGTGTCGCCGATGGTGGAGACAAAGAACATTGAAATACACCGAGGATTATGGGCGACAGAAGAAGTATTGAATAGCGAAAAACGTTTTGGCAGATATGAAGTAACGGAAAATGGCGTATCTGCTCGTTCGTTGCCTGGTCAAGAGGGTGGTATCTATCTTGCCAACAGCGATGAACATGATGAATATGGCTATTCGCGTGAAGAAGCCCCAGTGCGCAATGCGCAAAATAACAAACGGCTGAAAAAGATGGATGCGATTGTACAAGAAATTCCCGCGCCGCATATGTATGGCCCTGCGAGCGCTGATGTTACGTTGCTGTGTTGGGGAAGTGTCAAAGGGCCGGTGTTAGACGCAATGCCGTTATTATTACAAGCAGGGGTGAAAGTGAATGTTCTGCATTTTGTCTATCTGTGGCCTTTTCCTGCGGAATATGTTGAAAGATTTTTGCGGTCATGCAGGCGTATTATTATGATAGAAAATAATGTAACAGCACAAGCCGCGGGATTGGTGCGCGAAATGACAGGAGTCGCGGTGAATCATGTTATTGGAAAATCCGATGGCCGTCCGTTTACACCCGAAGAAATTCGTCGGGAGATCGTAAATATTTTAAAATAGTACTTATGTGTTTGTCATTGCGAGGAGTCCCCCTACAGGGGACGACGCGGCAATCTTTATATGGAAGAATATAAAAATAATATCACAATTCAGGATTTTGCGACCCCGTATAAGCCAACATGGTGTCCGGGGTGTGGTGATTTTTCTATTTGGCTTGCTTTGCGTCAGGCGTTTGTTCATCTTGGATTACAGCCACATGAGGTGTATGTGGTATTTGATATTGGGTGCTCCGGCAATATGTGCAATTTTGTCAATGCGTACGGGGCGCACGGTTTGCATGGCAGGGCATTGCCACTTGCATTTGGTTTGCGTTTGGCAAACCACGGCATGCCGGTTGTTGTGATTGGCGGAGATGGCGGAAGTTATGGCGAGGGCGGAAATCATTTTATCCATACCATCCGAGCAAATCCCAATATCACTTATATTGTACATGATAATCAAGTATATGGATTAACCATTGGCCAAACATCTCCGACATCAGACAAAGGAGCAAAAGCAAAAACCAATCCTCAGGGCGTGATAGATGAACCAATCAACCCATTGGCACTCGCAATCAGCGCGGGATGCGGATATGTGGCGCGCGGATTTTCCGGCGATATCCCCTATTTGACACAGCAGATTGTTTCTGCTATGGAGTTTAAAGGGTTTTCTTTGGTTGATGTGTTTCAACCCTGCGTAACATTTAATAAAGTGAACACATATCAGTATTTTAGGGAGCGGGTATATAAGTTAGAAGAGACCTCCCATGATGTGTCAAATAAAGTTCAGGCCTTTGAACGCGCGTTAGAGCAGGGTGATCATCTGCCAATCGGGTTGTTTTATAAAGAAGAAAAACAGGTGTATGAATCTGCCTTGCCTCAACTTGAAAAAAAATCATTAGTTGAGCAATCTCATTCATACACTCCTGGCTCTCGGGATTTAACGCCAGTGGTTGAGTCGTTTATGTAGAGGGGGTCGCCGTCGTCGCTCCCTCTCCTTTATAAGGAGAGGGTAGAGCTTGCCCTGTCCGAAGGATGCCCGATGGCAGACGAAGTGACAGGGGGTGAGGTATCGTCGTGCCCTCTCCTTTATAAGGAGAGGGTAGGGTGAGGTATTCAGAAACCATCGTATGTCTTCTCCTGACAAGCTTCATCTTTTTGAAGAAATTTTTCGCCATGCTCCAGTGGCGTGTTTAGTCATAGATGACCATGATGTTATTGTCAGCGCGAATGAAAAAATAGAAGATATTGTCGGCTATCCTGCTTCAGCGCTTTTGAATAAGCCATTGAAAGAGTTTATTACACATCATCTTGAAAATTGGGCTGGGATAAAACAAGAGGTTGATCGCGTTGGATATTTTCGGCGTGAAATAGTGTTTAAAAGAAACGATGAAAAAGAATTGAATGTCAAATACGAGATTGTGAAAATTGTGTGCAAGCGCATGGGTATGTATTATGCTTTTTTTGTCCGCGATATCACGAGCCGTTCCAAAACAGAAATATTATATCAGCATCTTTTTGAAAACGCGGCTGATTTTATTTATACAATAGACATGCAGGGGAGATTTACTTCTGTTAATAAGAAGTTTGTTTCTGAACTTGGCTATACCGAAGATGAACTTCTTGGGTATGCTCCAGAGGATATGGGGATTCTTACTGACGAAGATCTTGAAACGGCAAATGAGCAGTTTTTTAAGTTAGCGCGGGGAGAAGCGCGCGAGACAGGGAGATATATTTTGCATATTAGGACAAAAGATGGTACTAAAATTACGATGGAGGTGCGTGCTGTCCCTATTTTAGAGAATAATAAGATGATTGGGCTGCAAGGTATTGCTCGCGATATTACGCTTCAAAAAGAATATGAGCAAAAACTGTTGTTGCTTAATAAAGATCTTGAATTGCGTGTGCGGGAGAGAACAGTCGCTTTGAGAGGGGCTTTGCAATTAAAAGAACAATTATTGGCTGATATTTCTCATGAATTACGAACACCTTTATCTATTATGCATCTTGTGGTCGAAGACCTTAAAGAAGGCGGAGACGATTCTGCTGATTTT
>LCFM01000019.1 GCA_000999025.1 Parcubacteria group bacterium GW2011_GWA2_43_13 | reverse complement strand
AAACCCTTAGTGTGTGCGTCTTTTCTGGTGTATGATCAAGATATTCTTTCAGGAGTTTTGTTGCCAGCTTAAATCTGAGTACTTTCTTCAAAAACCAGAGAACTTCCCATTTTCTAAATGCTGAAATCTTGCTATAATAAAAATTGTAATAGTGTAATACAAACGAGTAAGACCCATGCTTAAATCCATCCAAAAGTTTGGTTTCCGATAGATTTTGAAAGCGCGAGATATTTGCATGTCGGCGCGAGATCAGCCGGATGCATGACAATCATAGAGACCACCAGATGGATGGAAATTTACAGTGCGCTTATTAAGGCTCGTAAGGGCGACTTCTTGAGCGTGGGTATACTCGAAATCATTGACTAATGACTAAACAAAAAATAATTATCGCAGGGCTTATCGTTACGGCTGTTTTTGTCGGCTTGTTTTATATATCCTTACAACGTGGTGGTAAAAATGTTCCCAACACTGCCATCAAGGTAGATCAGACCACTGCCAGCTGGCAAAAAATAACTATTGAAGAAGCGAGGAATAATACGATCATTACTATCAATTCACCCAAGATAATTATCTATGGTAATTATGACCTGGCGAGTAAGGCAAACGCCGCTATAGCAGAGCGGATTGAATATGCAAAAGATTGGTTCACTGCTAGTGTTTCTACTGCAGCAGAAGATAATGGGGAAACAAACACTCTAAGTATTGACACGGAGGTACTACTTTTAACTCCACGCTTAATCTCTCTGGCTTTTACCACAACTGAACATCTTGCCGGCATAAAAAACAACGACCCGGAGCGGACATTTGTTGTTTTTGATTTTATAAAGGGCAAGTCAGTTTTTGGAAAAGATTTCTTTCACGATACGCGTGCACGACTGAATGTCGAAAAGACAATGAAAGATAGTCTGCGTGTAAACTATCCAGGACAAGCGAATTGCGATCTTTTATACGCGCCGAAAAAAAGCGGTTTCGCCACATCCTGCATCGGCGTTGACGAAAGTCGCGGGCGTGCGCATCTGTCACTTATCGGCGAAACTCCACTATCTTCGATTCAAGAATTTCTTGCTCCGTCAGTATTACCTGATATTACTAAGCCGTAGCTAGTATTCTCGGCCTTCCTTTTTGTCTTGGTTCAAACTTGCAGGCAACCGTTCCAACGTGCAAAAGAACCCTTTCTCAGCACTTAGAACAGTATGTCGGTTCAAATACTGGCGGATTAGTACTAATACTAAAAAACCCTCAGCCGAAGCCAAGGGTTTTTAAAAGACAGATCTTAACCGCGGCGTGATTTCATACAATCACGGCAGTAGACTGGTTTGTCACCCTTCGGATCGAAAGGCAACTGAGTGATAGCGGTTCCGCAACTTGCGCACGTCATGTTCACATCGAACATTTGACGAGGCGCACGAGGAGCACCGGCACCACCACCCATACCAGGCCGAGTTTGGCGGAAAGCCCGATTGCAATCACTGCAATAGACCGGACGATCACCAGACGGCTGGAATGGCAACTGTGAAATGTGGTTACCGCATTTACTGCAGGTAAGGTCCACATCGTACATTTGCCGAGTAGCACCAAAAGCCATACGTAGTTTCTTTGTTGTTCCCAAAATGTTGTTTGAGAAGCTTGATAAATTGTCGACCCTCCCGACGGAGTCGAGATGTTTTGGGAACTTTTTTGATGTTACCCAACAATAAAGATTATAGCACAAAAATCAGTTTTTGTCAACTCTGTGCGCCATCCTGGTCAATTTTAGTTACTTTACCGGGCTCAAGCGGCTTTGGGTTCGACTTCGTATCTTTAGGAAGTGTTGGTGTGACTTTTGGTTCGGGGCGAATTTCTTTTGGCGCGGCCGCTGGCGTGTCTTTGACAATCGATGGCGCGTCCATCGATGAATAAAAAGGATCAACCGGCTTTTGCGCGGGAGGCTGTTTTACTTTCATTGCTTGGTCCAAGGAAATACCTTTTTCTTTCGGGTCGCCGAGTAAAACCTTTTGTGGCTCACCGGTTGGCATTGACGGACGGTTGGGCTTAAAAGGCTTCTTCTTTTGAAAAGCTGGCGAAGCGTTACCGCCTGCTGGCCGAGAAGCTCCCCCACCAGAAAATTTACCCGTGCCGGTCGGCGGTTTTGGCGGCACTCCAAATGTAGTCGATCGCAGATTTACAACCGGCGACGGACCGCTCGTTTTTTTAGGTGCTGCCGATGATTCTGGAGCGGGCGCAATCTTTAGGGTGGGCTTGGAAGTTTCAGCTCCATCGCTATCGATATAACCATCTTCATCCTCTTCTGCCCCCGGCACCATACCGCTCCAACGCATAATTTTATCTTCGATCTTTTCCCGGCTGACCGCGTAACGTTCCCGCGACACGCGAATGACTTTTTCTGTTGAAGCCGTCGGGACGGCGATTGGTTCGAGTGTTTCGGCGCTAAAAGGACGTGAAGCGACGCCGTCGATCATTAACTTCAAATAAATTTGGAACTTCGGCAAGTTAATCAAATCTTCTTCTACAAACGTCGGAATAAATTCCTTGGCTAAAATTTCGGCATCGGATGAACCAACTCGGAACGTAACCGTCGTCCCGACGTTACCAATAACCGCCGCCAAAACTTTTTCATCCAACTGCTCCATATACTGGTGCGCCATTGTCAAATCAAGACGGTACTTGCGCGCTTCCGACAAGATGTTGGCGAAACTTTCCGTGGCGAAATTTTGAAATTCATCGACATAGAGGAAAAAATCGCTGCGCATAGCCTCGGGCATATCTACGCGTTCCATGGCCGCCAGCTGAATTTTGGTGATAAGCATGCCACCCAGCAGCCGCGAATTATCTTCACCGATCCGACCTTTGGATAAATTCATGATAAAGATTTTTTTGTTGTCCATGATTTCGCGGATATTAATACGCGATTTCACCTGGGCGACGATGTTGCGGATAACCGAGGCGGACAAAAACTGGCCGATTTTGTTTTGAATAGGCGCAACGGCTTCGGTGCGGAACTTCTCGCTGTAACCGGCAAATTCAGTCTGCCAAAAAGTCTTCACGACCGGATCTTTAAGCGCTTTAACGACGCGGTCACGGTAATCTTTATCAGCAAGCAGCCTGTTAATGCCTAAAAGAGTGGTACCCGGATAATCTAACAACGCCAAAATCGTATTGTTTAAAATATATTCCATACGCGCGCTCCAAACGTCGGGCCAGATCTTTTTAAAGACACCCATCAGGCCGGAAGCGACCAAGTGCCTATGTTCGGGATTGATCGTTTCCAAAATGTTAAAACCGATCGGAAAATTGATATCCGCCGGATTGAAATACACCACATCATTGATGCGGCTGGTGGGAATATAATTTAAAATCTTTTCGGCAAAATCACCGTGCGGATCCACCAGGCCAACACCATGTCCGGCGTAAATATCATTCAAAACCATGTTTTCTAAAAGCGTGGTTTTGCCCATGCCGGTTTTGCCGACCACGTACATGTGACGACGACGGTCATCAATCTTAATACCAAACTTACGGTTTGAGCCGCGATAATTTGTTTTAGCAAAAAAATTGATGTTAGGGTCACTAAAATAAGCCGGGGCTTCCGGTTGCTGCGGTTTTTCTTCTTCGTGCTGGTCTTCCATAGATAACGGTAGTATACACGAAAAAAAGACGGGACGGAAGAGGTACTAGGTCTCTTTTATGGCAACAGAAGTGACAACCACTGGATTAACCGGTTTTGATGCTTCACCAAAGCCCGACGCCTTAACGGGCGCGGTCGCAATCGTATCAACGACCTCAAGACCGCTCGCTACCTTGCCAAAAATCGTATAATTTTTTGGTAATGCCACGTCGGCATGCATAATAAAAAATTGACTGCCATTGGTATTTGGCCCGGCGTTTGCCATGGCCACAGTGCCGCGAATATATTCGCCTTCAAACGGTTCATCGTCAAAGCGATAATCCGGCCCGCCCGTACCATCGCCCTTGGGGTCCCCACCTTGGATCATAAACCCATCAATGACACGATGAAAAATAGTATTGTTATAGAAACCTTTTTCGGCGAGCGTGACGAAATTTTCCACGGTCTTTGGCGTCTGGCCTTGGTTGAACAAAATAATAATATCGCCAGCAGTCGTATGGAGCGTGGCCGAGTATCTTTTTTGAGCATTAAACATAGTATTCAAATATAAACGAAGTATTAATAATATTTTGAGCGGGTTATATCGCCCACGGCGACATCCCTGAGGCCTCGCGGCCGAGGAAAGCGAAAAATGTTATTAATACTCCGTTCATGAAAACATTTTTGCGACCGCGGATACATCAAAAGATTCTTTGGAACGGATAATCGAGTGCACCGATCCACCGGCATCACCTTTGTAGCGGGGAATAATATGCCAGTGCACATGTGGCACTGTTTGCCCGGCGGCTTCCCCATCATTAATACCAATATTCACGCCGTCTGGCTTAAGCGCTGTATAAACTTTTTTGAGCGCCTGCTGTACGCCGGCCAAGGTAGTGTTCCACAGCTCTCCATCCATCGCCGAAAGATTTTCGACATGTTTTTTTGGCACAATCACCGTATGCCCTTTGGAACACGGATGCACGTCTAAAAAAGCGAGCATATTCGCGTCTTCATACACCGTATAATTAGAGATTTCCCCCGCTACAATTTTACAAAAAATACAGGACATATTTTCCCTATAAAACCCTAATTGATGAGCTATTTTTAACATTTGTTTTCGGCGATTTCCATATTTTATATAAACAGTAAATCGCCAATCCATCAATAACGACCATTAAACAATAAATCAGTGCAATGAAAACAGACATCCTTATATCATCAGTTTCCATCCAGGCATCAAGTACTTCATAAAGTGAGAACAAGAACAATAAACCAAGACTAAAAAAACCCAGAATTGTGATTAGAAATCCCAAAAAAAGTAACGAATTTTTTAGCAGCTTAGACATTCTATATATATTCACTATATACTCAATTTTTATCAGTCTTATTAAGAATCGTGCCATTTTTGACAATCCAACAATTATTCGCGCCGGTGGCGAGAAATGCCGCCTGCAAATCACTCGCCGAAAGAGTCCCGTTAGCCTTTCGCCAGATCGCTTGCAGCTCCGGTTGCGCAAAATATTCATTAATGGGGAAACCGCCGCCAATAATCTGTTTATGGGAAATTGCCTCGAGCGCGAGCAGTGGATACGTGTCGGCGATAACACAATGGCGCGGTTGATTTTTGTCATGTTGCCAGACATACTCCATCGCTTGCGCATCGGCAGTACTGACAACACCGGTATCCGGCCCAAGCGTATAAAGCGCGCCGATAACTAACGCGTCAAATATCAAAAATACCGGCAATAATTTCGCCACGATCGGTTGGCTGGTGATAGATCGGTCCAAGTATCTCAACACAAAAACGATCACAACGCAATAAATGATAGCTAGAACCGGATCGAGCCGGCGACTGAATAATTGTTCCCCGGCGAGTAGATAGCGAGAGATTAGATAGCCGCCGGTGAGAGCAAAACTCATAACGCCAAACCAAACTATGGTCATTTGTCGGCGACTAAGCGCATACCATGTCCCCCAGATCGCTAACCCAAAAAATACGATGGCGACGATCGGCAGCCACCACAAATGCGCCGTGAATACATTTGGAACATAAGCGGCCGATGGGACCTGATTTATCAAAATATTACGAACCAGGCGATCGGCTTAAAAGTACTGTAGCCGGCGATGAGTTCGAGCGCGGGTATGCTCAACATGCCCACGATACCGGAAAAAACGATGACCACCGCCTGCCAGCCTCGCTCCCGCGGCCAATAAATAAGTTCGGCGACAAACCAGCCCAGCCAAAACAGCACAGCGTAAAGGCTATAACCAAAAATTGATAGAAATCCCAAAACTGCCAAAGCCGTCATCTGGCTCTGCCGCGGCTTATCTATCCTTTTCAAAACTAAAATGGTCAAAAAAAGCCAGATTGGCAAACCAAAACTAACCGGCAACGTGAACGATCCCGCTGCCTGCAGGGCAAAAGGGAAAAGGGTTGTCCACAATAAATAAAAAGTGCCGCGCTTGCCTAAAGAAAAAAGTTTAGCCAATTCCACGATTAACAAAGGAAAAATAAGCGACCAAATCACCGGCACAAACCATTTAATGATTACTACCGGCGACACCCCAAACAACCGCGTCAAAAGCGCCATCAATCCCCACATCTGGCCATACGGCAAAATTCCAAAATAAGCGCCGGTGCCGGGGGCCTCGCTTAAAGCCGCCTCGACCAAAGGTTCTTCGGCAATAATTGTTTGGACATTGGCCAGATGGCGCCAGCCATCCGCCCCATAAAATAATGAATGCGACAACGGCAAATAACTATGCAATAAAAAAGTATGGGCAATAAATAAAACGACGACTGATCGTGTACTTAATGAAGTGAGCGACAACCAACCAAGCACTATCGTCGCCGCGATAAAAATATATAAATAATGCGGATGAATGGTTTGCCAGGGACTGGTAAGCGAGCCTTCACTTCTTGTCTGGTACAAGAGAATCAGCCCAACAATAAACAAAACCGCATACACAAAAACTCCGGCAAATATCCAGAAACTCTTCGGCTCTTGAGTTACAAATGCGTCAGCTTCTTCCAAACGAGGCGGTGACCGCCGCACCGCGTAGTAATCCAACCAGAACCAGGCGATCGGCTTAAAAGTACTGTAGCCGGCGATGAGTTCGAGCGCGGGTATGCTCAACATGCCCACGATACCGGAAAAAACGATGACCACCGC
>LCFM01000018.1 GCA_000999025.1 Parcubacteria group bacterium GW2011_GWA2_43_13 | reverse complement strand
GCATGATCGCGGCTGTCATTGGACTTGCCATTATCCTCGGCGCCGCAGTGCTTACTAATTTTGTTCTTGATCTTGTACTTCAAACAATTTAATAATTTAGAACTATGTCTCGTATCAAACATCTTTTTCTCACTTCCATATTATTAACATTCGGCATTGCTGGCACGCTTCTACTCCAATCATCAGTACACGCTTCTACCACAATTCGAGACAGGTCATTAGGAACAGAATCGGCTGTCCAAAAAACGCTTACTGGCTCAAAGCAATATCAAATCGAATCCGGAGAGGGTGATGGTGAAGCAAAAGTATACACCCTTATCGGCAATGTCATCAATATTGTATTAGGGTTTTTAGGGCTAATTGCATTGATTCTCGTTATCTGGTCTGGAGTGCAGTGGATGACTTCCGGTGGCAATGAAGATAAAACAAAAGAAGCAAAAGATAGAATGAAGGCAGGAGTTATTGGCTTGATGATCATTTTAGGTGCCGCAGTACTCACGAATTTCATCCTTGATCTTATTATTAAAACCACAACCACATCATCATAACCCAATCACCATACTATGACACTTAAATTTTTCTTATCTCTTTTATCACTTGTCATTGTTCTCTTTGCACTGGCGCCAGTAAAGACACAAGCGACAGGCGTAACCGCCACAGGCGGAGACCCGTATGCTATTTTAGGAACTGGTGGCGCTACAGGAGATTTGGGAACAGTAACGTCAGAGCAAGGCGAAAAGAGGGTATATGAAATTATCGGCAGAGTCATCAATATTGTACTCGGATTTTTAGGGCTTATCGCTCTTATTCTCGTCATTTGGTCTGGAGTGCAATGGATGACTTCTGGGGGTAATGAAGATAAAACAAAAGAAGCAAAAGATAGAATGAAGGCAGGGGTTATCGGCTTGATGATCATTTTAGGTGCCGCTGTACTCACGAATTTCATCCTTGATCTTATTATTAAAACCACAACCACATAGTAGCTAAGACGCAATTTCTTACAGAACTAAAAACGCTCCAAATACGGAGCGTTTTTAAATGATATAAATGAAGGTGTAGAGACGTGCCCTTGCCTGCCCGCCTTTGGTGGGGCGCGTCTCATTGTCGGAGACGCCCCAGGGGGGCGTCTCTACATTACTTCAACTGTTTCTTAAAAAAATCAACCCACGGAATATTAGCCGGATTCATGTTATTGAGCAACGCAAGATACAACGTTGCGTAACTTGCAAACAGTACTAACCCAAGCGCTTGGTCAAACCGGCTATTCCCTTCCAATCTCAACGCATATGAGGCGATATGCTGTTTTTTCAACACCTTCTTTGTTACAGCAAATCGTTTTTGATTGCGCGCGTGATACAGGGTTGATTCACAACACACAGCAATCATATTTTTTAAAACATCTTTTGGAAAACTCAGCCCCTCAAGTAGGTGATGATTCAACTCTGGTAGAGGGAAATGGACTGAGAATTGTTTTGCTGTTTCATGAATCTGATTCTGAAAAATATGACCACTCCCCTTTAGGTGTTCAGCTGTCATAATAATCGCGGCTTTGCCAACCATGGCGCGAGCGCATTTTTTTGCTTCATTTTTTTGTTCGACACCATTGCCTCCATATTTCTTTACAAGTGTATTAAGATGCCGAATAGCCATGGTCATCTGCGCGTCTGATACAGAAAGGAGCCGTGCCACTTTCAATACGACTAATTGAGATGCTATGCCATACCCAATACCTACGCGTGGCTGTTTGCTGGGGTTATGTATCGGATCAAAAATAAATGATGGAATCTTCCTCTTCCGTGCCCACTGCTCAAGCTGACCGCCAGTACTTACAGCAACAATAAATTTTGTCTTTTTTATCACCTGTTCTGATGCATGCAAAACTTCTTCTGTTGTTCCGGAATAACTTGAAAGAATAACAAGAGTTGATGTATTCACCCATGCAGGCACTGTGTAATCATTAACTATTGTAATAGGCGCTTTAAGCTCGTCTCGAAAAACTGATGATAAAAAATCAGACCCTAAAGTTGACCCACCCATACCAAATACACATACTGATGTCGCTTGCGAAAACTCTCTTGGGAAAATAAACTTTTTCCCCTGCATCCATACTTGTTCAATCTGTTTTGGAATCATACCAATAGAACCTAATACGTCAGTTGGATCGAGTTTTTCTACCTGCTGTTGAAAAAAATCATGTATCATAAGTAATTATGGTTTTATAATATAAATAAAAATTGATTCTCTTCCTTTTCGGCGGATAGTAATAACAGAAGAAAAATTCTTCATATTAAGCATGTCCTACTCATACAAAAGTGTCAAGAATTGCGGTTGATTTTTCACATCTCCAATGCTACACTATGCACGTCATTTTCTCTATTCTTCAAACCTCACCCCTACCCTCTCCTTTATAAGGAGAGGGAGACGGCACTTTCCTCACCCCTACCCTCTCCTTTATAAGGAGAGGGGGACGACGCTATGTCCGGACACTCTAAATGGGCGAGCATTAAACATAAAAAAGGCGCTACTGACCAAAAGCGCGGTATTTTATTCTCAAGAATCTCAAAAAATATCATTATCGCGGCAAAGCATGGCGGAGGCGATCCTGCTACAAATCTTACCCTACGGCTTGCCATTGATGCGGCACGGTCAGCAAACATGCCGAATGATAACATCAAACGGGCAATAGACCGCGCCACTGGCAAAGCAGATGGCGCTCAGATAGAAGAAGTGCTGTATGAAGGGTTTGGGCCAGGCGGAGTTGCTGTGCTTGTTTCCGCCGCGACAGACAATAAAAATAGAACCACCGGCAATGTAAGGCATTTATTTTCAAAATACGGAGGATCTATGGGAACAACAAACTCGGTTGCATGGATGTTTGAACAACGCGGCGTTATCCGCATAGAAAAACCAACCAATATTGATGGAGACGATTTTCAACTCCAACTTATAGATGCAGGAGCAGAAGATATCTCCTTATCTGACGATGGGATTCGTATTACCACTCCTCCTTCTGATCTTATCAAAATAAAAAATAGCATTGAACAGATGTCTTTGCCTGTTGAATATGCTCAAATAGAATATATCCCAAAGCAAATAATATCTATTGACGCTGAAACCCAAGCAAAAATAGATACTTTTTTTGAAGCGCTTGAAGAAGATGAAGATGTGAGTAATTATTATTCGAACCTTGAGGAATAACACGTTTATGTTGTTTCTTGGCATAGATCCCGGATACGCGATTATGGGGTATGGGGTTGTTGAAAAAAAACAACGCGGATTTTTTGCGCGCGAATACGGCACGATTACAACACCTGCCAGTACCCCAATTGAAATACGCCTTGAAAAAATCCATCGCGACTTAAAAACATGTATCAAAAATCTGCGCCCTGATATTATTGCCGTAGAGGAGCTTTTTTTTTACAAAAATCTCAAAACAGCTATTGATGTAGGCCAGGCGCGGGGCGTCATTATCCTTACTGCTCAACTATCGCATATCCCGCTTATGGAATTTACCCCTTTGCAAGTAAAACAAGCGCTTACCGGCTATGGCAGAGCAGATAAACAGCAAATGCAACGCATGGTAACATCGCTGTTGAAACTCAAAAAAATCCCTCAACCAGACGACGCGGCAGACGCGCTTGCGATTGCGCTCTGCGCCGCGCAAACGTGGAGATCAAAAATATAGAGACGTGCCGTTGGCACATCTTGATAACATATATACTGCCTTCAGACGCCCCAGGGGCGCCTCTCTACAAACACCTACACAAAAAGACGCCCTAACAGGGCGTCTCTACGCATTTCTATTCTTCTTCTTTTTCAACCTTTTCTCCTTTCACAACCCCTGCCGCATCCTCTTCTCCTTCAAGTCCGGTAGATACAGAAACTGTTGTATCATCAAATGCAAATTCTCCTTTTTCTAAACGATCAATCAATTTTTTCACCATATCATTGCCTGTGTCTGCTGTCTCTAAAGCATACGCGTCACCAAGCGCCTTTTCTGTAAGCCCTTGCTTATCGTAAATCAAGGCGCGAGCATACAGCGCGTTTGCGTAATCAGGAGACAGCGCCAATGCCTCATTTGCCGCGGCAAGGGCATAATCCAAATCAGAACCCTCAGCTGATGATTTTGCAAGCGCTTTATTGTAATACAATCGAGCAAGCTCAAAATATACAACCGGTTGCGCTTTGACTCCAGGAATAAACATTCCATCTTCCATAATCTGTAATGCTTTCCGCCATTCAGGGATGCGTTCATAAGCCCGCGCGATTGCGATACGCGCCTCAAAAAAACTCGGCGCAAGAGTGATTGCTTTTTCCATATCGCCAATGCCGGCAGAGTACATTGATTCGTTTGTAATTTTTTCATCTTTATCAAGGCCGGAAAGTATTTTTAAGTATCCAATCTTAAACTGCATCCGCGGATTCGTCGGCTCGCGCAATAACCCCTCTTCGTACGATTTCAACGCCCATCCGCCGGCATCAGGAACAAAAGCCATCACGCTTTCAAAAATATTCGCCCGCTCTTCCCAGATCGTAACATTATTGCGATCAAGATCAACCGCTGTTTTGGAATCATTAATCGCGCCTGCAAGCAATGATTGGAATAATTCTTTATCAAATGATTCTTGCGGTTTTTTCGCCTCAAATGCCGCTTGCGCCAAATTCAATTGAGCTGATGCCAAAAAATAAGGCGCGTAATCATTATTCAAACGAATGGCCTTTACAACAAGCTCTCGGGCTTTTGAATAATTTTCATCTTGTTGCTCACTCGGTTGGGCTACTGCGACGCGCAATTGCTGAAATACAATATCTGCAAAAGTAATGCGAGTAATATACACCGCTCCAAAAAGCGCGATAACGATAAATGTAACAAATCCAAATGACAAAAACACAGAATGATGAGCCGACTCGCTGATATTCACAACAGTGAGCGCGCTTTTTTCTCTGATGCTGTCAAACAACGCAACCACAAGGCCAATCATTACAACCCAGATAAGCCACACAGTTAATGATGGAACAATAAAGAAAAACGCCAAAGTCAAAGACACCAGCGCAGAACACAGCACAATAAACAACACCCCCTCTTCGCGGTAGCGCGCCCGATGCTGTTGGATGAATTTCTGCGCCTGAAAAAACTTTACCGGAAATATAAATTTTGGAGTTGCGGGAAATGCAATTAATACCACCAACAGCGTCGCAAAGCCAAGCCCGGCAAACACCAATAGCAGTAGCGCCAAAAATCCGGCAACACCGGTTGTTGTTAACGCTTCCAAAAAAGCATCATGGCTTTCAGCAAACCGCACATTCCAAAAAGCTGTCTCATTAAACGATTGAGGCCTTTGCTGGGAGAACATGTGCCCAAACATCCCTTGCCCACTTCCTATGAATCCTTTTTTTACATTATCAAACATCGTTCCCATGGCGATATTCCAAGATGATCCAATAGACAACCGCACCTCTGCCGGCGCTTCAAGCGCGCGTCCTGCTATATTCATAACTGTTCCTGTAATTGAAGGTATTTTCAAAAAAAGCGACAGCGCGGAAATAAGCACAACCGCGTAAATAACCCATATCAATTTACTCTTCATTGGAACAGTATGCTGGAAAGCCAAGACGCAAGCCAATAACATGCCAGCACCGGCAAGCACAAACAACCATGAAAGCGTAAAGCCAATGGTATGCAATACCAAACAACTTACCACAACCCCAAAAACACCAAGTCCTTTCCATTTCCACCCGCGCGTACTGACAATAAACCCCAGACACAAAACCGTCACAACAGCGGCAAGTACGGCAAGATCAAGTTGCGTGCCAATGGAGTTGAAACCGGAAGCAACCCATGGAATAACCCGAAGATACCCCAATAACGCGAATAGTTCCGCAATAATACCAGCCCCTATTATTAAACCCAATAGCCCTGAAACCTGCTTGCGAGTCCGAACTACATTCACAATAAGCATGAACAATACAGCAAGAGCAATAAAAGCAAGAAGAGATGGAAGCCCTTTTCCACTGGCGCTTAATATACTCTGAAGAGGCACATAAGAAAACATTGCGGAAACAGCAAAAACAACGCATGCGATGACGAATAATATATCAAACGGCGTGCGCACAAGAGAAAATTCTTTTTGACGAATGCCACGCGCAAGCCACAAAAGAATACCAAATCCGGCTCCGGCAATAACAATCATTTGCTTTACCAACGCAAGGGGCTGAGTTGTCCATGGCAAAAACGCAAGTATCATTAAAACCACAACCGCACACACCACTATAAACACCCATGAATGCTGACGCGGAACACCGATAACACGCTTTTTCGTTGACCCCCGCTTTGGCCGCCAGTCATCTTGCTCGGCATTGCCTATTACCTGTTGAGACGAAAGTAATGTCATAGAAAAATAGTTA
>LCFM01000017.1 GCA_000999025.1 Parcubacteria group bacterium GW2011_GWA2_43_13 | reverse complement strand
ACGCACAAAAGACCCCGTTGCCGAGGCCCTTTAGCTCTAAAATCAGTGATCTTACGATCAATTACACTATAGCATAAGACAAGGAAAATTGTCCACAGGTGGTAAATATGGCGTAAATAATATGGAAACCGAATCAAAACAGCCCCATACCAGTTCGCTACGGGGCAGGCAAATTTTAGAACGCCGGAAAGAGATTGAGCAGGGGCTCGTGGATATGCTTAAGGAAATGGGGAGTGATTTTACTTTAGATCATGTTCGGAACGCTATTTTCCATGAAGAGGATAACGACGACATGATGAAAGTCGTGGCCATGTTTGATCGTGGCGGAGACGCTTCGGAATTAAGCAATGTGCTTGAACTGGTAACCGACGCGTGGAATTACTTTCCGCACAAGATCCTTGGCGGAATTTCTCCAGCCGAGAAAGTGCTGGAATATAAAAACGAAGACGGCAAAACGAAAAAAATACGCGCTAAACATGGCAAATTATCAAAAAAACAGATTGATTTATTGTGGAGCGGCGGAGGCAATGGCCCTTATTCACAAGCGAATCTCATAAAACAGATTCGTATTTTGGATGATTCGGTCAGCAGGGTATTTCTGGTTGTGGAAGTGGAAATCAACCCGGCAACTTTCGAGCTTGTCAATGAGAACAGGTATATTGATGAATTTAAAAACGATATAATGATCCATCAGTTATTAGACGCGGCTGAATATCGCGGACCTGAATTTGGTTATGTTGCCAGCACTTTTGAAAAAGAATACGCAAGCGATGACGTATTGGCTGAAGCCGAGTTGTTCTTGAAATACGCGCAGGAGTGTATTGTCGTGATGCATAAATTTATAATGGATAATCTTAAAATATAAACATGACGATAGATCAGCTGAAAAGAGATAAAAAAACAAATCCCCCGCTTAAAAGAAAGGTCTTCGTTGGAATGAGCGGAGGAGTGGATTCCTCGGTTGCGGCTGTTCTTTTGCAAGAGCAGGGTTTTGATGTGTTTGGTGTGTATATGCGCAATTGGTCAGATAAAGAGAATGAAGTATCCGGCTGTACCTATGAGCAGGATGTTGAAGACGCGCGCAAAGTTGCGAATCAGATTGGTATCCCGTTTTATGTGTGGAATTTTGAAAAAGAATACAAGCAAAAGGTGGTGGATTATATGATTTCTGCGTATGAGCAAGGGATTACTCCAAATCCGGATGTGATGTGCAATAAAGAAATTAAATTTGGCATTTTTTTGCAAAAGGCGCTTGCAACTGGCGCGGATTTTGTAGCGACCGGACATTATGCGCGGAGGTTCCCCCTCCTGCCCGAGGAGGGGGTAGGGGGTGGTGGGAGAGGTGTCTTGCCATATCGCCTCCTCAAAGGCCTTGACCCAAACAAAGATCAGTCCTATTTTCTCCATCGAATTACGCAGGAACAACTTGCGCATACAGTATTTCCGATCGGCGAGTATCAAAAATCAGAAGTGCGGGCGCTGGCAAAAAAATATAATCTCCATGTGGCTGATAAAAAAGACAGTCAAGGCATTTGTTTTATCGGTAAAGTAAAAATCGCATCGTTTTTAGAAAAAAGAATTAAAGAACATCATGGTGATATTATCTTAAATGGGGAAGTGGTAGGCAGGCATCGTGGGCTATCGTTTTATACTATCGGTCAGCGAGAGGGGATTCAGGTTGCAGGGCCTGTGCCGTATTATGTGGTTGATAAGGATTTTAAGAATAATCAGCTTATTCTTGCAAAGGGCAATATGGATGAGCGATTGTACAAAAGAGATTTGATTGCTGTGGATGCGCATTGGATCGGTGGGTTTGTAGAGACGCCCCCCTGGGGCGTCTCCGCCGGATACGACGAGAGACATGCCATGGGCACGTCTCTACACTGCACCGCCGCAATCCGCTACCGCCAAAAGCCGGAACCGTGCACAGTGACAGAACAAAAAGATGGCAGTTTAAAAATTATTTTTGATACCCCCCAGCGTGCTATCACCCCGGGCCAAAGTGTGGTGTTTTATCAAGGCGATGAGTGTTTAGGCGGTGCGGTGATTAAATTATAGCGTTTTGTACTGTAGAGACGCCCCGTTGGGGCGTCTCCCACACGTTGCATAAAAAAACAAGATGTGATATGTCTATAGATGTGGGTGTCTATGATTACCTTTTTATCTCTACAACACAGTAACTGTATATCGTGCTTTTTCTCCGAGGGTGTACTGTGCGGGAATCAAAAAATCTACCTCCATGTTTTTAAAAGGGCTTTTGTGGCCTTTTTTTGATTATGAAATGTACCACTCTTACAATACATAAAATTTTATTAGCAACACTTGGCATTGCATTAAGCTCTTTGGCGTTATATTCGTTTGTATATTCGCAAACGGTCCCTGTTACAATAGATGAAAAGCCCGTAACGGCGAGCGAATCGAGCCCTTATGGTGATGGTTTATTATATACAGTTATTGATGAATATACTGATGAAGCAACAGAGCCAGATGGAACAAAGATAATGAAAATTTATAAAAATCCACGCCAAATTTACGAAGACGGCGGGGTAAAGAAAGTTCGGCCAGAGGGATGGAATGTGTTTGCGCAATCAGAAAAATCGCGATTGCAAAAGAAAGAGAAAAAAATTTCAAAAGTTGCTAAATCCATAAAGAAAATCTTTCCGTCCGCCACAACGCCGAGTTACGAGCCAGGGTATTCGTATTCAGTTGAAGTTGAAGGGGGTAAGGTTATTGGTGTTACATCCGGAGGATATGAACGATATTCTGCTGACGGAACTGTCGTATTCAAGCAAGCGCCATTGATTCCTGATTTTTTGCAGTATAAACATACAGGAGCTGATATCAGTTATTATAACAATATTTATACCGGAGCTGACATATTGTTTAAAGATATAACAAGTCGGCGGTTTCGGCAGATTATTTTTCGTGAAAAACCGGCAGGCATAAAAGAAAAAGAAACACTTGTGTTTTGGGAAGAGTTTACTCTGCCTGATGGGGTTTCTGTGGAGAGAGAGAATGGAGAGGTTATTTCCAAAGAAACGAAATTAGTAGGTGAAGATGTGTATATTACATTCCCGAGTGGTGAAGTGTTTATGATAGGACGAGCCATGGTGAATGATAAGCCGGAAAATGAGTTTGATTTTGGAGCAGTTCCGCTTGTCTATCGTGTGCGTGTACATGGAGTAACACATACGCTTTCTATCGGAGTTGAATTACCATCAGATTATCTGCTTGCAAAAGAGAGAACATATCCAGTAGTGATTGATCCTGTTCTTCAATACTGCTCAACCACAACATGTGTTACGGACATGCATTTAAGAGAGCCGGAAGCAAGCCCTAATACAAGTGATCATTCTCTCTTTTTGGGGTTGTGGAATAATGCTGGTACCTATGTTATCAGGCATCCTCTTGTTAAGTTCAATGCTGATTTCCCCGCTTTGGGTAGATCATATACTCTCACGTCAGCGCACATGTTTCTTACGAGAGATGCTCGAACAGGGTTTGGCACATACAGAGGAAGTGTTAATGTCATAGCTCAAAAAGTTGAGGCATCATGGAGTAGTGATTCTGTCAGGTATTCTGACTTAAGAAATTCTTTAACGCCAGTTGGGGATTCAGAGTCAGTTGCTTTTAATTATAATCTCACATATTTTTGGGATATAAGTAGTGCGGCACGAGAATGGATGACTGGCAGTTGGCCTAATCATGGAATTTTATTGGAAGAAACGCCTGTATGGTCATCCGGTGCAAAACCAAGCTGGCCTGACTATTTGTATAGTTTTTATGCAAGCGAGGGATCTGCATTGGAGGGGCCATACCTTAGTTTGACGCTTGAGCCAAAGCCCGAGTCAAAGCCGGATTTGTATTTTCGATCATTCGCAGTGAGTAATAATAGACCAACTCAAGGTGATACGATTACAATATATGGAGAAGTTTTAAATCAAGGAGCAGGATCGTCTGGTGCACATGAGGCGTGGATTTATTATTGGGATGTAGTGGGAGTACAATGGGTTAAGTTTAATGATTCTTGCAGTGTACCCTCTTTGGCGCCAGGCGCGAGTTTTACCTGTCATTGGAATGTTTTTTATCCTGCAGATTATCCTCCTAGTACTTCTTATCTTTCAGCGTATGTCGATGTATATAACGTAGTTGATGAGAGTAATGAAACAAATAATTCACCATCTTCGTATCTCACCGTATATGTACAGCCCAAAGTCGTTGTTGTAAATCCGGATTTTGTTCCATCAGGATACAGTATTCTTAATCCAAGTTCGACATATATAGGCGGATATCAGATGACACTGCGCGGAACAATCTCAAACACCGGAGCGGCTACGAGCGGGGTGCAGTATTCACTGAAATTAAAAAATACAAGTACAGGAGCACTGTATGATTTGTCAAATGTGTCTCCTTCAACAATAACTGTCAATGCGAATTCCAGCGCTGTGTATGATTTGCAAGGAACAATCCCATCGGATTGCGGATTTCCTTTAGAAGGAACGTATCAGGTTATTGTGAATATAGATCCTAATAACAGTATTGCTGAAACGAATGATTCAAATAATACGATTCTAAGTTCCAATACCGCAGTCGTATCAAGAGGATATTATTGTGGAGGAGGTGGTGGTGGGGGAGGCGGAGGATCAACGCCTGCGCCGGATTTGGACGGTGATTCGTTTTCTGATTTAGAGGAAAAATACGCAGGTACCAGCGAAAAAGCAGTGGACGCGCGCAGTATTTTTGATCCTAATTATAAGAATCATTCAACTACAATCACGGATGTTAAAGCGGAAAATACAGGTGGCGATCCGGTGAACACCCGAACCGGCGCGTTTGAATTTTCACAGACCGATTTTTCTTTACCCGGCAGAGGTGTCTCTATCAATTATGTGCGGACATATAACAGCAAACTACCGGAACGAAATAATCGTTTGGGTTATGGGTGGAATTCCTCATATAATATCTATTATTACAAAGATCCGACAACAAAAAATATTCAGGTGTATTTAGGAGGCGCTCTTGTTGCGATGTTCACGACATCGGACGGCGGCGTGACATATACCGCTCCTCCGGGCGAAGATCATACATTCATTTCTGTCGGGACCTCTTGGGAATATAAAACGCTTGAGGGAATAAAATATAAGTTTAGCAAAACAGTGAGTGATAATTTAGGCATGATTGAGTTTATTATTGATCGCAATAATAATCAAACTTCGTTTTATTATACAACAGTGAAAGGCGTTCCGTTATTGCAAAGGATAGAAGATGCTTCCAGTAGAAGTATGCGATTTGTGTATGGCGCTGAGGACTCTGACCTGTGGGACAAAATTGTGCATGTTGAGGAGAATGCGAACAATGCGAGCGTGTGGGTACGGCGCGCTACGTATCAATATACAACAGGGAATCTCACTAAGGTGACAGAGTTTTATGATAAACGAGGAGTTACTCAATCGCGCGAGCATCTATTTACCTATGATGCCGATCATCGCCTTCTTACATACACAGATCCGCGGCTTACCATTGTGCGGAGTGAATATGATACTGAAGGCAAAACTATAAAACAATACGAAACAAAATCTGGTAGTGCTGAACGGCTTATTTTTCAATTCGTGTATACCGGCGCAAATGCTGACGTACCCGGGAGTGTTGCGTGCACTACAACAAAAAATTTCCGCAATGCAACCGTTTTATATCAAACAACAGAATGTTTTAATGACAAAGCGCTGAAACTATATAAAGCAGATGGATCAGGGATTGTTGTGGAACGATGGGCATATGACAGCGCAGGTATGGCAAGCGAATATACAGACCCAAATGGCAATAAAACCCAATATTTATATGACACGCGCAGAAGAAGAATTTTGGATGTTTTTCCCGATATCACCGGCTGGCATACTGAAATCAATTATCAATATGAAAATACTTTTAATCAAATGACTCAAAAGCAGGAGGCGATGAGGCCGACTTCAGGCAGTACAATACTCAAAACCACGCAATATATCATTGGTACAGTGAACGGCAATCTATTTAAGGTTATCTATCCTGACGCGACCTTTGATGAGTTTGGATATGATTTGATGGGCAATGTTATTCAATTTACAGACAGAAAAGGATCGTTCTTTGAGCGAGGATATGATGCAAAAGCTAATTATATTGTTCAGGAATCAGTGAGAGTAACGCAACAAGATGGTTCTAAAACTACGATGATTACGCGTTATGGGAATGACGCCTATGGCAATAAAATATCAAAGCAAACGCCCAAGGGATACAGTTATTCCTATGTGTATGATCAGCAAGGCAATCTGCTGGAAGAAACCGATCCTCGCACATGGCGTGTTCTGTATGAATATGATGTCGAAGGTCATAAAACAGCAGAAGTGGATGCAGAAGGCAGGCGAACAGAGTACACCTATGACACGGATTTGCAGGCGAGTTTA
>LCFM01000016.1 GCA_000999025.1 Parcubacteria group bacterium GW2011_GWA2_43_13 | reverse complement strand
CTATTACGAGCTATGCGTATGACACAAAAAACCGATTGATCACTATCACAGATGCGCTGTCCGGCATCAGACGGTATAGTTATGATAAAGTCGGCAATAAACTGACGCACACAGATAAACGCAGTAATGGCACGAGTTTTGTGTATGACAAACTCAATCGTTTAATTCAAGAAACCAACGCGCTTGGCACCGTGACTACCTATACCTACGACGCTAACGGGAACCGATTAACGAGCACAACGGCAGGGAAAACAGAAAGCATCTCATACGACGCTTTAAATCGTCCGCTGGTTATTACGCATTTAGGCGCGAAAACAGAAACATATACTTATGACGCGGATGGCAATGTCGCAACCAAGAAAGACGGCAAAGATCAAATAACAACCTTTACTAATGACGCGCTTGGCAGAGTAACGGATAAGTTGGTTGCAAGCGGAACGCACATCACCTATCAATACGATAACTGGGGCAACATCAAAACATTGGTTGATGAAATTGGGACTACCACCTCAACCTATGATAATGAGAATCGGTTGTTGATTGAGACCAAGACATTTACCGCCTTGGTTGGTAAGTCCTATTCTATTACGAGAACCTATAAAGCAGACGGGCAGTTAGCCAGTATCACCGACGCGGCAAGTAGGGTAGTTAATTATGAATACAACACGCGCGGATTGTTAGATAAAGTAATGTATAGTTCCGCTACTATCGCGCAATATACCTATAATGGGGTAGGTAAGCCAACCTCGCTTGTGTATGGCAATGGAATTAAGACGGATTATGAATATGATGCTTTAGAACGGCTTTCTCGGCAGGTGATCAAGAACAGCGCGAGTGAGGAGTTATGGAAACAGGAATACAGCTATGACGCGGAAAGCAACCGCGCGAGATTGACCTTGCCAGAAGGAAGGGCTGTTGATTATGCGTATGATACTTTGGGGCAACTAAAAACTGTCAATGATAGTGCCGTGTCAGGGATAGCTGATATGAGTTTTAGCTATGACGGGTGGGGGAATCGGACAACATTGACTACTCCGTTTGGGTCAACCGCGTATGCGTATACAGCAAGTAGAGATGAGCTGGCATCTTACACCCAAGGCAAGATGAGTGTTGCGATGAGCTATGACAATAACGGCAGTATTATTAGTGAGACCTATACCAGAGGCGGGAAAGAAGCTCGGACAGTGGCGTATACCTGGGATACCCAAAATCGGCTGGCTGGTCTGCAGTACCAAGTAAAAAACCAGCCGGCGTTTATGCCTGTTCTGCCAAATAACACCTTGGCATTCAAATACGACGATTCCGGCAATCGGAGCGTCAAAACAGTGAATGGAGTGTCATCGTATTATATCAATAGCGGATTGAGCGTATTAAATGAATTGGATAACACTGGGCTTGTAACGAAGACCATAATTGACGCGGTTGCGGAGATTGGGAAAGATGGTAAACTGCAATATATCAGCCAGGATGTGTTGGGTTCAGCGGTGTTGGTGACGAGCGATGCCGGAGCGATAGTATCCAAATATGAGTATGACCCATTTGGCGGGATAATTGGGATGCAGGGATCGGACAGCACGAAGTACCTGTTCACTGGTCAGGAGTTTGACCCAGAGAGCGAGCTGTACTACATGAATACGAGGTATCATAATCCGATGACTGGGCGATTCATATCAAGAGACGCATTACGAAAAACGAATGATTATATATATACAAAGAATAATCCTTTTAGTTATATTGATCCTACAGGCATGGAGGAGCAAAGTATTTTTCAAGATTGGTTGTCTATAGTAAATCCTGCAGGGAGAACAACTTATATACTTTCAACGGGTAAAATATTGATGCCTGGTACGAATAATCATTATTTTTCAATGACGAGTCATCCAGGTTTTACAGGAGTAGATACGTCAGTTCTTCAATTACACGTAGATCAAAAATTCAATCAGCCGCGTGAAGGATGGAGGTTAGATTATGACTGGAATGCAGAAACGAAAATGACTGATTGGCATCATAATTATAGAGAAAAGGTTCCTTATCTTGGTTTCCCAGGAGAACCTCCTGCGGCATATGTATATGATCATATGCCTGCTGGTGCAGGTACGCGATCAGTAGGCAGAGTCGCTAGAGTTGTGAAGGCCGGAGGGGGTGTAATGACAGGAGTTTCTGCTGGAATGGATATGTATTCTATCTCAACAGCAGAAGATAAGCCGCGAGAGGCGATGAGGGTTGCCGGAGGTTGGGCAACAGCAGAGGTGGCCGCAGTAGCAGGCGCAAAGGGAGGGTGTGTATTTGCGGGAGCGATTTTTATTGAAACTGGCCCTGGAGCTGGCGTAGCATGTGGGGTTGGGGCTTTTATAGGAGGCATCAGCTCAGGCATAGCAGGATATCACGGAGGGAAGTATCTCGTTGGTTCCTTGTACGATTATCAAACAGAACAAGCTACTAACTACCCAGTATTACCTCCTCCAGGAACGCGAATATATACACAAGAGGAATTAGCAGAGATGAATAAGTATTATATTCAACCATAAAGTTATGATATGAAACACACTTCTTCGTTATTAATAGTTTTTTTACTCATTACAGTATTGAATGTTTCTGCGCTCCCTGCCCAGGCGCGGGAGGATTTTGTGCGGCCGGCGGTGGGGGATGTGGTTGCAACAAGCGAGGGCGCGGAACGGGCAGTGGTGAGCGAGGATGGTGGGCTTCAGCTTTTTGACGGCAAGGGGGATTTAATCTCCGGATTCCCGTGGATTTTTGATACAGAAACTATAGCCGCGTCGCCTCTGCTTGCCGATATAACTGGAGATGGATTAAAAGAAATCGTTTTGATAATGCGCAATGCTTCATCTGCATATTCTCTCAAAGCATTTACCGCCACAAAGACACTGCTTGGCTCATGGTCAGCGCCAGCAAGCGCGGTCATCTATTACGATCCCGTTGCGGCGAAACATGAAATTGTGGGAGAAGATATCACGCTTACTACAACAGATGGGAATGTGTATACATTGCGGTATCAGTCCGGCGCGCTTGGATTATTAGGAACTGTGATCAACGCGGGCGCGGTTGTCGCGCCAGCTATCCTTGGTGGCAAGTTGTATCTTTCCTATCCGCAAGCCGCAAAGATTAGTATCTATACATGGCTCACAGATCACTGGCAAAAAGAAGCAGATAAAACCATGCCAAGTCCGATGTTGTATCCTCTTGCAAAAGGCGCGAGCGATACTATGTATGGAGTAACCGCAACCCAGTTGCTTGGTATCAATAAAGACACAGGAGCTGTTGTCTCCGGGTTTCCTGTTCCGCTTGCTGGGATGCCGATAGATTCACCGGTTGTGGGTGAAATGGATGACACGCAACCCGGTGAAGAAGTAGTCGTTTCTCTGGCAACCGGTAAACGCGTGATTTTTAACGCAAACGGCGTCGTCATCAACAAAGAATTGCAAGCAAGAAGTTTTGTTGATTCCCAAGTAGAGGTTTACGATACCGCAAATAAAGGGATGTTAGGCGCGGCGCGCGATATCGGTTTGCGTATTATCCAGATTGGAAAACAATTGATTGCGTCTATGTGGGGGCAGATAAAGACCATCGCATCTATAATAAGTGGTGGCGGAGGAGGAACAGGAGCTGATAATAAGATGATATTGAATCTTTCATTTGATGAAGGCGCGGGTACGACTGCTTTTGATCAATCAAAAAATAAAATCACCACAATCACGCAAGCAACTTGGCAAAAAATCGGCAAACAAGGAAGCGCGCTTGATTTTGAAGAAGACACAAAAGGATATGTCACGGTGCCGAAAGACAGAGAGTTTCACGCCGGAGGTAATGGCTTCACCTGGAGCGCGTGGATTAAGCCGGAATCCTTAACTCATAATCATCAAATTATGTATGACGCGGATACAAACGGGTGCGAGGATATCGGGCTTGCGGTGACAAAGTTTGGTGAGGTGTTGTTTTCCGTTGATGGCACCGGTTGTGGACAGCAGGGAATCGGGCTGATTAAAACCACGATAGGCAGTATTTCTAATGGCGCGTGGAGCCATATCACCGCGGTTGCGGATTATCCTAATAAAACAGCCAGTGTGTATGTAAATGGACGGTTTATCGCGTCAGACAGCATAGACGGCATTACACCGATTGATCGCGCCATGCTTGTGAGTATTGGCAGGTTGTGGGACGGCGGTGTGGATGGCCAATATTTTGACGGGTTGATTGATGAAGTTGAGATGTACAATTACGCGCTCACGCCGGAAGAAGTCCAGCGAACAAGCGGAGATGTTGTCGGGTTATGGAGTTCAGAAGATACGGGTGATGCGGTACAAGATAGTTCTGGGCATAGCCGCAATGGAACTGCCACGCAGGTGATACGATCCAGTGGTTGGAAAGGTAAAGGATTTGAATTTCGTAAATCCCAGTCATCATATATTACGATTCCAGGGCAATCCGCGTTCCACGGCGGGCCACAAGGATATACTTGGAGCGCGTGGATAAAACTTGCGTCATCCGGTTATCATCAAATCATCACTGACGCTGATACAAATGGGTGCGAGGATTTGAATTTTTATGTTACTGATAAAGGTGAGTTGGTGTTTGGGGTGGATGGGCAAGGATGTTCCCAGCAAGGGATCGGCATCGCGACCACTCCGGCAGGAACAATAGAAACAGGCAAATGGTATCATGTCGCAGGAGTCGCGGATTTTGCCAAAGAAACCGTTTCTGTGTATGTAAATGGTGTGCAGAAAGCATCTGATACCATGCCGGGTATTACTCCGATTACACGAGCCATGAAGTTTTCTATTGGAAGATGGACTGATGGGGCTAAAGATGGGAGATATTTTGACGGGGTGATGGATGAAATCGTGGTACATAATTATCCGTTAAATCAGGAAGTAATAGTTGACCTTGGTACAGGCGCATTAGTTTCATGGTTATTTGATGATGAACCAATCAAAACATTAGAAGCTACGGATAGCACAGGCCATGGATTTATTGGCGCAATAGCTGGCGCGCTTGTTGTAGATGGCGGAAGATACGGCAGAGCGCTTGATTTTGAAAAAGATAATCAGAATTTTGTTTCTTTGCCTGCTAACGCATTAGTGCATAATCCTTCGCGCGGATACACATGGAGCGCGTGGATTAAGCCGGAGTCGCTCGTCCATAATCATGTCATCCTTTCTGACGCGGATACAGCCGGGTGCGAGGATCTGCAATTTTTTATCACGCAACCAGGCGAAGTGGTGTTTGGAGTGGACGGTGCCGGATGCGGTCAGCAGGGGATTGGAACGGTCAAAACCACTCCGAAGTCAGTTGAAGTAGGCAAATGGACTCATGTTTCAGGAGTTACAAATTACGAAAAACAGGAGGCGCAAGTGTATGTGGATGGGGTGCTTGCGGGAACTAAAACCATGGCAGGAATCAATCCTATTATGCGAGGAATGAATATTAATATCGGAAGAGCACATGATGGCATTAAGTCAGGAGCGTATTTTGACGGATTGATTGATGAGGTAAAAATCTATCCTTATCCGCAGTCAGATAAAGAGGTAAGGAACGATATGGCAATCGTGGTTGGGTATTGGGATATGGACACGATTTCTGGTACAACATTGCCTGATCTATCGCGATCCGGTCATAATGGTACAGTTACCGGGGCTACTCTTTCAGCTGGTAAAAAGGGGAATGGTTTGGATTTTGAGGCAGAGAGTAGCCAGTATGTTACCATTCAAAATGGAGATGTGCAGTTTCAAGGAAGCCCGCTCGGGTTTACCTGGGCTGGTTGGGTGAAGCCGGAGTCAGCTCGCTATCAAACCATTATTTCAGATGCCGATGGGAGAGGATGTGAGGACATCGTGTTATCGTTATCAGATAAAGCAGAATTATTATTCACATTAGACGGCACTGGTTGTGGTCAGCAAGGGTATGCAAAACTCAACAGCGCTCTCGGTGCGGTTCCGGCTAATGAATGGCGCCATGTGGCAGTGGTGGTGAATTATCAGAAATCTACTATTGGAATGTATATCAATGGCGTGTTGGTTGCGTTAAAATCTACACAAGGCATCACACCGATCGCTCGACCGATGATTGTGAGTGTGGGCAGATGGTGGGATGGTGGCGCGGGCTGGGGGTATTTTGACGGCATGATGGATGAGGTGAAGATGTTGAATTATCCAGTTTCGCAAGCAGAGGTGATACAAATGACATACGTTTCTTCTTCTCCTTAATGGGGCAGTCGCCATTTTGATAGGATATATTGTGATATTTATTCATGTATTTTGAGCGATGCAAGTGTGAGAAATCAGAGTATGCCATTTTCTCATACAGGTTTCGTTTGGAATAATAGAACGAAGTTTTATGGATCAATCTTTACAACAAACAGCACCGGATGCTGGTGTATTATCAATGCCAAGTCAATTAGCATCGCGTTGGTCGCGCTTAGGGGCGACGTTACTTGAGGAATGTGCTATTTTTTTTCCTATAGCAATTATAGGCGGGCTTGTGTCGGTAACCTCTTCTGTGGAATTTGAAAATATAGGCGATAATGGCATATTTCTGGGGGTTGGGTTTATTAGTTTTATTCTTTTTTTTGTAGTCAACTTGATGCTTATGTCGCGGCGTGGGCAATCACTTGGCAAGCACTGGTTAAATATTCAAGTGATAGACACAGTATCTGGAAAAAAAGTTTCATTCGGAAGATATTTTTGGCTCCGTGAGGTGGTTGGGAGAAATATTATTGCCGCTATCCCATTTTTGGGATTACTCTATGTGCTGATAGATTCGCTTTTTATATTTCGCAAGGATCGTAAAACTATTCATGACCTTATTGGTGGTACATCTGTTATTGTTTTGCAACAAGAAAAGTTAAGAAAAGGGTTTATTGATTTTACGCCGCTGGAGTAGTCAAGCGTATGGTATCAAAAAGGAGCAGGGGTAAGGGTCTTGTATAGAAGAATTTGATATACTTCTATTACAAGGATATGAAATATGCTAAGTTAAGCGAAAAAACAATCAGGAAAGTCCTCAAATGTTTTTGTCTTGAATTAACAGCCATTCAAACCGCTGAATTGACTCTCTTGAACCGACATACCATTGATCGATATTACCTCATATTTCGCAAGAAAATCGCTGAATATCAAGAAGAAAATTTCAAGCAATTATCTGGCGATATTGAGATCGATGAATCGTATTTCGGTTCCAGACATAAAGGGGATAAGCGTGGGAGAAGCACAGAGCGTAAGATTCCTGTGGTGGGTATCTTGAAAAGGAACGGCACGGTGTATACTAGAATTATTCATGATGCGTCTCGTCGCAGTTTACTCCCAATTATTGAAGAATTAGTGGAAAAATCTCGTTCTAACATCTATACCGATCAGTGGAGAAGTTATGACGGATTAGTGCTATCTGGGTATCAGCATCATCGGATTAATCACTCTCAAGAGTTTGCTAATAGTCATAATCACATTAATGGGATAGAATCATTTTGGTCATATATGAAACGGAAGATGCGCAAACATAATGGGATATCAAGAAGCCGATTCGAGTTATATCTGAAAGAAGCCGAGTTCCGTTTCAATCATCGCGAAGACGATCTATACACATTGTTAACACAGATCATTTTTCATTAATCTCCTATACAAGACCC
>LCFM01000015.1 GCA_000999025.1 Parcubacteria group bacterium GW2011_GWA2_43_13 | reverse complement strand
TAAACTCGCCTGCAAATCCGTGTCATAGGTGTACTCTGTTCGCCTGCCTTCTGCATCCACTTCTGCTGTTTTATGACCTTCGACATCATATTCATACAGTGTGTGTCCCAGTCGAGGATCAATTTCCTCGAGCATATTTCCCAATTGATCATATGTATAAGAATAATCATGCCCTTTAGGAGTTTCTTTAGACGTTCTGTGCCCATATCCATCATAACTATATCGTGTTATTGCGACTGGTTTTGTTCCATCATGTTGCGTAACCTGTACGCTCTCTTGAATTAAGTAATTACTACTGAGTTCATTATATTGATAGGAAAATACTGCGCCTTTTCTATCCCTCAATGATGCAAGATTTCCCCAGACATCATACCCAAACTCTTCATATGACAAATCAGGATAAATGGTCTTGAGCAGATTGCCATTCGTAGAGCTGATAACATACTGCGTTGTTTTAATCACCATTGTGCCGGTGGTTGGTCTGGCGGCTTCCTGCTTCCTAATGAGCTGATTAAACACATCCTCGTATTGATAACTCATCTCGGTATGCCAGCCGGTGATATCAGGAAAAACATCCACAATTCTTCTTCTGCGCATGTCATATAGATATTGCGTTTTATTGCCATTCGGATTCGTGTATTCGCTCACCATCCCCTTTTCATCGTACGCCCAGCGCTCTACCACAGTTCCGGATCCGTCAGCACTGTAAATCTTTAATGCTTTATCATTAAAACATTCAGTTATTTGATATGATGTTGTGCTGTTGCGGAAGTTTTTTGTGGTGGCACAAGCTGTGCTTCCGGGCGCGGCGACGATTCCTGCGCTATAAGATAATTGAAAAATCAGCCGTTCTGATCCGCCGGGTTTTATTTCGTATTGATTAGTCACGCGACCACTCGCATCATATTCATTGCGCAAAATAGTCAATCGCGGATCTTTATAGGTAAGCAGGTGGTGATTTGCGTCATAAGTAAATATATGCTCGCGCGATTTGGGAACCCCTCGTTTCTCGTAAAACTCTATCACCTTAGTAAGATTTCCACTGCCATATTCATATGCAATACGTTTTACCCAAACACTCGTATCACTCACATTTTCATCCACCTGCACAATCTTATCCCATAATTCCGAATCAGATGCGCCATAAATAAATCGCATGCTTCTGCCGGACGGATCTTGTATCCTCTGCATCAATGGAACTCCCTTCACTGTTGTGTAATAAAATGTCGTTTTATTATTATTGCGATCAACAATCTCCTCTATCACTCCTAAATTATCACTCACAGAATTGGAAAATGTATACTTTATCCCATCCAACGTGCGATACTCCCACGACTCCCCGACTTTCACAAACGTGTGATCTTCTCCAAGCGGTGCTGTGTATGTTACCCCACCGTCTGATGTGATAAACAAGGCGACCTCGGTTCCTCCCAAATATACCTGAACATTTTGCGTAGATGGATCTTTGTAATAATAGATATTATATGAGGAATTCCACCCATAACCCAAACGGTTATTTCGTTCAGGAAGTTTGCTATTATATGTCCGCACATAGTTGATGGAGACACCTCTGCCAGGCAAAGAAAAATCTGTTTGAGAGAACTCAAATGCGCCTGTTCGAGTATTTACTGGATCAGCGCCATAATTCTGAAACCTTTTGTCAGATAATATGGCAGAATATGATGTATAATTAATATCATAAATTGGATGTATATCTATAGATCCTTCACGGGTTCCAGCATACCGTTCTTCTATGTCTAAAAAGAAATCTTCATCCAAATCATACATGGGGTCGCCCTCACCGCCGACGGAATCACAGTAATGTCCACGCGAAACAACTGCTGTATTTGAAGTTGTGGTAGTATTATTGGAATCATTGATTTCAGAAATGCTGTTATTAGGATCAATGGTTACGATCACATCATAAATACCCACAAGTGGAAACAGACAATCCGAAGGAATTGTTCCTCTTAAATCATATATGTTATTAGAATTAGATGCTATTGATAATGTTGCAGGAGCAGGATTTAACAAGCTATAACTATCTCCGGTCAACGTACTTTTTAGTTTTAATGAATAATTAACCCCTGTTCCTGTTGCCCCGGGATTGGTGATTAACCCCCGAACAGTCATCTGACCATCTCCTTCATAGGTTGCGGTAGGGTTTAGGATTACATATCCTAATGGTAAAAAATCCGGTTTTGGAGCAGTTACAGTAATATCAAGTTCCCATGTATTATTTGTTTCAATACTCTCAATAACATTTCCGTTCGGATGAAGAAGATCTCTGAAAGCATCTGCAAATACATATACTTTATAGGGCCCGGGAGCGGCATCTGAAGGAATAGGAATCGCTTTTAACGAATGTGTTGTTATTCCTGATCCTAAAGAGTAAATAGATTCTTCACCTTTTTTATATACTGAATTATAATCAGCAGTTGTCCCTGGTTTTAAATAAAAGTAAACAACAAATCCGTTCGCTGAATCATCACCGATATTTCGTAACGTCGCATCAAAAGCAATACTCTCGCCAGCAGTAAAAGAAGTTTTATTTAAACTTGCGCCCGATAAAAAAAGATCGGCCTGTCTTACAGCCACAGAACTATAGCTCTTATTATCACTATCAATTGTTTCAAGGACTGTTCCTCGTGAATCAGCCCATACTGACAAAGTATACATTCCACGAGTCGAAATAAGCGGTATTGTAAAACTCACCTTTTTTGTCGCATTCGGTCCAACGCTTATGAAACTTGAATCAACCGGCGTCCCACTATACACAGGAGATGTTCCGCTCGTAAAAAATGAATCAACATAAAAACCTCCAGGGTTGCCACTTGTAACATTTGCAATTACATACTCAACGTTTATTGTTGTTGGTGCAGTAGCAGGATTAGGAGAAAAAGAAATGGACTGTACCTGCAAATTCGGCTTTACAACAACAACAGTGATATCAAATTCAAGTTTATTATTGGTTTCATTATTCTCAAGAACAGCTCCATTCGGATGCAGTGCGTCTATGGGAGCGTCTACAAATGCGTATACTTTATACGATCCGAGAACAGCATCTGTTGGTATAACAATCGTACCCGATTTTACTACTGACGAACCTGACGCCAAATAATAAATAAAATCTTCTGATTTCTTATACGCGGAACTGTAATCTGCACTCGTACCCTGTTTAAGATAATAATAAATATAAAATGTGCCCGCATTCTCACTCCCAATCGCCTGCAGGGTCATATTCATTGTAATTGTTTCTCCCTGTTCAAAGGTTGTCTTATTGACACTTGCTCCATAAGGAAATAAATCAACTGTTTTAGGAACAGCATTGATCATAAACGAGTAATCCCGATAATTATCATCGTCTCTCTCTTCAGGGATACTGTTTGCAAGGTCAACCCACGCCCGAAGCACATAATTACCCTCTGAATAGATCCCCGGCACGGTGAAAGAAATATTCTGACTTCCATTGCCACCTAATGTTACTGATGTAGCTTTCACCCTATCCACATCTGCATTACTTGGGGTATCTTTATGAATATAGTACATTACACTTGCAGAAGGTGAGGCAGTTGCTGTTATATTGCTCACGGTACTGGCAATTGTAAGTTCGGTCCCTACGGCAGAAGGGTTTGGAGATAATGACAAACTTGAAATTGTTAAATTTGGTTTTACTGGCGCAGGCGGCTCTGCAATATTGACGGTATATTCTCTTTTATTATCAGCATCACTTGTTTCTGTGATGTTGTAATTAGGATCAGCCCACGAAGAAAGGATATACGTACCCCATGTAAGACCGGACAAAGAAAGCGAAAAACTGATATCCTCATAATCATTTTTGTATATATCAACTGTTTTCTCATATACTTGGGCGGCATTGCTATAACTCGGGCTCCCACCATTAAGGTAATACTTCACCAACACATTTGGGGTATCAACGCTGGTTGGATTTGAAATTCTACTCGAAACAGTTACACTCGTTCCCACAGCCGGATTACTCGGACTCGCTGATAATGAGCTATTCACTAAATTGGGGATGGGAGCATTGACAGTTATGGTAACTTCTCGTTTGTTATTGCCCTCTAACACTTCACTCGGATAGGAATTATTTGGATCCACAAATGTGGAAAAAACATAGGTCCCTGGTGTGAGCGAAGAGGTGCTATACGACACTGCATTGTATGAATTTAATCCAGAAGCAAGAGATGGAATGGTATAATAATCAATTCTACTATCTATTGAATAGCTGGCAGTATATTTATTGCGATAAATGTATATTGGAGTGGATGGAGATGTTGAAGTGCCACGGTTATACACTCGATAACTCAATGTCACATTATCCCCGGCTGTGACAGTGGAGGGAGAAACGGTTAAAGAACTATTGTCATAATCCACAGTACCAGACCCGCCTCCGGTAACAGTGATTGTGTAAGAAAACTGATTATTCGTTTCATTTGATTCCACAAAACTATTAAACGCATCAATCCAAAAATAATAATAATATGTTCCGGCGGACGTTGCACTTGGAATGGTGTGGACAAACTCGAATCCTTGTCCACCTCCCATTGGCCACGTTGATGTCATACTGATATCTGTTGCAAACCTGTAATCATTACTATAGACAACACTTGAGTTAAAATATCCTTTTACAGCAAACGATGAACTGGAGGAAAGTTCTCCTCCTGCATTTTTTACCCAAAATTTAATCGTAACAGCGCTTCCTGCCGTAGCTGACGTAGGAGGATTTACTCTCCCGGACCATGTTGTATCACGAATTAAGTCTGGAGAACCAACTGCTTGAGCATGATATTTTCCTATTCCAAAGACCGTTGCCAATAATAATACACTCAACACTACAATGACTTTAAACTGTTGTGAGCCGTTTTTCATACAAACAAAAACTCGCCTTAGGCAAGGCGAGTTTTCATATTAAGGCATGGAATATTTTCACACAATCCAACCCATGAGCATGACATTTTATTATCTCTCTCATATATCTTTCGTCTCCTACATTGTCTACAAAAAAGTATACTCATAGGCGATATTAGGACAATACTAATCCTGTTTTAATGTTGTGTCAAGTTTTTGTATTAGTCAACTCTTCCTAAAAAACTATAAGGCAAATACAGTGATTATTAAAGCATCATTTCGCCTCTTTTCTTCATTTCTTCTGCTTCTTGTATAAAGCCCATATCATATTTATGCCAAAGGAGAAAAATCTATTAATTTTTTACGCCTATGCTCTCCCGATACATAAATCACACTACTCTGCGCTATCATATCATGGATAGTTTTACGATCACGCCGAAAAATAAACAACACATCAATCAGTGCGTACAACGGCCCAATACCTGGAATTGATCCAAGCAAGGTTCTCCCCAAGATAAAACGCAACCAGAGGTATTTTCCAAGTCGCAACTTTTTACCACCATTGTCATCAATCACATAAATATTCAACAAGTGCTTTCCCAAAGTTTGGCCACGCTTTGCCATCAGCGTTAACTGAAGAGTACACACGATGATTACATATATAATCCCTCCTATCCCCAGAACCAACACAGGGCTATCTTTATAATAATCACGCATGAATTTTGCTATCGAAAGAATCCAAAAGATTGGAATCACAAGAATTACTACTTCAAGTAACATCGCTAATAAACGCCTACCTGGAGTTGCTAATGCAGTTGGTATATGTGAAATTGATGAGGTGTCCATAAAAATACATGCTTAAATGCCCAGCTCCACTAAAAACCCATGAGTTCAATCTCTGTTATTTCTCCCTCATGGTCAAAATGCAAAATAATATCCGCGCCCAAATCATTGAGTACTTGAACACCTTCATCAACAATAGATTTTGATCTTGCAACTTTTGTTCCGCGCAAGGGAATAAGAATAATCCCATTGTCCTTGTCCTCTATAACACTAATTTGTCTCGTTTGTTTCATAGAAAAAAGCTCTCAATACAAACCATATTAATATTTGTACTTCTTACATACTTCTCGTAATTCCTTTGCTAACTTTTTATAATTACAAAACAACACATCCTTTCCAAAAGAATCAAAAAATACTTGCTTAATTTGTTCATATAATGGCCTATCATTTTTCTTATTCACCAAAAATGATAAGACCCTATCAACTTCAGCATCATATTCATCTTCTGGTGCACCATAGTTTGTCAAATGGAATGGGTCGTATTTATTGATTATACAACGAATCTCATTGCGAAATAATTTAAAACCCCTGTTTACAGACATATATTTAATACTATTGAATCTTCCCTAATATCTCTAAAAGTTTAGGAAAGAATTCATTTTTTGTCAGCGCGGTAATAACATTTCCTGATTTATCTAAGATAACACTCGCTTCATGTGTTAAATACATAACCCTCTCTCCTCCCCATTGTTCAAATCGGATTAATGGATGGCTAACCGTATTTTTTAATAGTTCTGGCGAAACATCCCGATTTATGATCTGATCTAATCCATGAAATGTGCCATCGTGATTAAATCCCTTGATCTTTCCCATCCCATTTTCTATTACTATACCAACCTTATCAATATATTGCCCGACCTGAAATCCCTTAGGTACTTCTTCTGCAACTTTAGTAGCAGTCCCTCCAATAATAACCGTCTCCGCCGCGGCTGTTCCGCATAATATCCCACAGGTTATTGCACCACCACCCGCCACCACGCCTCCCGCGACCGCTGCGCCTCCAAGCACCCCCATCACCGCGCCTGTCTGATACGGATGATCCATCGCGTACCTTGCTACCTTATTACTATCATACAATTTATTTCCCCAATCCCCAATCTTGATTACCATCTCATCAAACTGTTGCTTAATCCCAGCAATACTCACTGATCCTCCTTCTTGATTCTTTTCCGCCAACTTCGCCTGCGGGTCCTCAGGGTTCTCCCCAGTCGGATCAACATATTTCAACGGATTGTTTTTTGCGTAAATGTAGCGGTTGCGGCTTAGGAGATCACCGTTATTCCCAAAGAGACGATCTCGCGAGATAAACCTACCTACTTTCGGATTGTAATACCTCGCGTTCATGTAGTACAACTCGCTCTCGGCATCAAACTCCTGACCAGTGAACAAATATTTTGTACTGTCTGCTCCCTGCATTCCGACTATCCCGCCAAATGGGTCATACTCATATTTGGATACTATCGCTCCGGTATCACTATTTGAAATCAAATGAATTATACTTCCCTTCATCACTATCTAGTAAGCTGACTAACTTTTCTCCATTAGATGATGAGACACTAAAAATAATGTCATCAAAATTCATGTCCATAATCTCCTATACAAGACCCATCTACAAATATATAGCCAAAAGCATCATATGGATCTGGGGGCAAGTATTGGAGGTATTCTGAGCCAATTCCTAATCAACTATATTTTTCATCCTTGCTTTCAGCATTTTCATGCCCTGTTTCATGTAGGAGTTTACAAAGATAACCTACGATATAAGCACGTTGTGTGTTCTCTTCAATATCTTTATTATTTACCAGATCATCAATACCTTTGTCCATTATCTCCCAGAGCTTTGTTTTCTTAAATTTATTATACGAATACATATCAATAATGAAAGTGTAGAAGAATAGCACTGTCATTGCGAGGAAGTCCGTAGACGACAAAGCAATCTCGGCATCTGCTCACTCATATGGGAATCGCTTCGCCCTGCAGGATTCGCAATGACACATTTTAGATATTCTTCTATATCCTCATAATATTATTATTTCATAATAAAAGATTACTGGCCTTTATTTTTTGGCCCGCTTGGCCAAAGCTCATTACCATTAAAATCTACCTCATTGATTTTGTTTCCTTTCTTATCGCTGATATCCCAATGATCTTTATGTAGGTTATCTTTCTTCCAAATATTCCCTTTAGCGTCCCGCCAGCCCTGGTCGCCTTTCAATTTAATAAATTCGTCACTATTCTTATTGGGAGTACTCCACTTACTTGAATCTTGCCCCCCTCCACCAGCCCCACTCAATCCTCCAGTATCTTTCGTTACCGTATACAGGAACACACTCCCTCCATGCGCTACCATTGCAGACCCTCCAGCTATTGCACCAGCATCCACTGCTATACTTCCTCCCACGGTGAAA
>LCFM01000014.1 GCA_000999025.1 Parcubacteria group bacterium GW2011_GWA2_43_13 | reverse complement strand
TAAAAGATGGGGAATGCCATTATATTGAGTCAACTCTACCCGTTTGGGATCAACCAAAATAAAACGGACTTCATCCGGTGTCGCGCGAAACAAGATGCTAGCCAAAAAGCTGTGAATCAAAACCGATTTGCCGGAACCGGTTGACCCGGCAATTAAAATGTGCGGCCAACGGGCAATATCAGCTACCACCGGTTCACCCGCCACATTGTGGCCCAAAGCCACCACCAATTTGGAACGAACCGTCTGCATTATGTCTGAAGTTAAAACCGATTTTAAAGAAACCAAAGTCGGCGAATAATTAGGCACCTCAATCCCCACCAAAGAACGGCCCGCGATTGGCGCTTCAATCCTGACCGTGCCGGTTGAGGCGGCCAAGCTTAAGGCTAAATCGTTTTGTAAGGCGGTAATCTTGGCAATTTTGGTGCCTTCGGTTAACTCCAGGGCATATTGCGTAACCGAAGGGCCAAGGTTAACTTCTGCCACTTTGGCTTGAATGCCAAAACTCTCCAAAGTTTTTTCAATGGTGGCGGCATTTTTTTTGATGTCCCCGCGGTCAGCAGAACTAGGCGGGTTATCCGGCAAAATTGAAAAAGACGGCAAAGCAAAGGCGGTAGATTCATTTACTCTTTTTGCAAAAACCGTCTTTTCTGGTGTAAGCTCGCTTTGCTCGCCTTGGCGTAGCGCCTCGGCGAAGCCAGGTTGAGCCTCCAATGAAGCGGATCTGATTTTGACTTCAAAATCTTCATCAATAACCTCAAAGCTTGGATCCAGCCCCTTAATTTTAATTGGTTTTTCTTCTGCGCTCTCTTTAGCCTTTAATAATGCTTCTTCTTTTTTAATTGTTTTTTCCGCTTGGCCTAAATTATCTTTATCATCTTTGGCCTTAATAAAATTTTGCAAAGGCAAAATTATGGAAGATAAAAAAGCAACTAACCCTTCCAGAGAAGAGTTAAAAATTAAAAGAATCGCCCCTAAAAATGCGCCGAGGAAAACGAAAAAAGCCCCCAGCCCGGTTAAAATTTGTGAAAGTAAAAAGGCCTCTTTTCTTCCCAACCAGCCTCCATTATCAAAAGAAAACAAACCCAAAAGGCCCAAAAACCCAAAAAAAATTAAGGCAAATCCCAGCAAAATCCGGCTTTCGGCCAAAGCCCACTTGATGTCGGAAAGATTAAGAGCCAAAAGTATCAGTAAAACTGGCAGCAGAATTGACGCTTTGCCCAAGAAATATTCAATATTTGGGAAAAAAGCAGTTGAAATTATAGTGGGAGAAAAATAAGAAATGATAAAAAACACGGCCCCTAAAAAAAGCACCACTGAAAAAATGGAGCGGATTGATTTTTCGTTAAGTTTTAATTTAAATAAACGACGGCGGCGGGACAAAAGGCGAGTTAAAAATTAAAAGTGAAAAGTTAAAAGTTACGGGATTAAAGATAAAGAAAACAAAAACTTTAAACTTTGAACTGTAACTTTGAATTTTTAACTTTAAACTTTGAACTTTCTGTTGTTAGATATATCAACATTATGGCATAAGGAGAAGCTGATAAACAAGGGACTTAAGAATCAAAGAAACTACCTGTTTAGGTCAAAAAAACAATTAAGGGCTTAGTTTATTGCAGCGTGTTTACTCCAGTGGCAACGAGAAGCCTCTTTTCGCTATTTCAAAATATTTTGATAACATTATACTGTAGCCATGAAATGAGCTTATTATGGAAAGGTATTTTGAATTGCCCTCCCGCTAAGCGGAGTCGCAATAAAAATATGTTAAGCGATAACGAAAAACGAGACATAATAAAATATCTTGAAGCAGACAAACCATTGCCTGATAAGTATCGTTTTCTGCTTTTCGCCGAGAAACAAGAGGTAGAGCTTGTTTGGAACGGAAAGACGAGCGAGGTTACGAATGTTGTTTTGCCCTTTCAAGTTATTGAGCAGGTTGATGAACCGAGAAGTGAAAAAGAGGTTAAGCTACAACAGGCTCTATTTGATGTGGATGTTCGCGGTCGCCAGCTTAAAGGATGGACGAACAAGCTCATTTGGGGCGACAACAAATTGATTCTTTCCAGCTTGAAAAATGGTCCGCTCCGTCAAGAAATTCAAGAGCAAGGTGGCATTAAATTGATTTACATTGACCCGCCGTTTGATGTTGGCGCGGATTTTTCAATGAACATTGAAGTTGGCGAGGAGGAGTTTACTAAAAAGTCGGGGGTATTGGAAGAATTGGCGTATCGCGACACTTGGGGCAAGGGCGCGGATAGTTTTATCGCGATGATTTATGAGCGGTTGTCTCTTATGCGCGATCTGCTTGCAAATGACGGAAGTATCTATGTCCATTGTGATTATAGAGTAAATAGTTATTTGAGATTGATAATGGACGAGATTTTTGGCAAGGACAAATTTAGAAATGAAGTAATTTGGACTTATAGTGGTGGCGCAGTGCCTTTTGATGATTATCCTAGAAAACACGATACTTTATTAAAATACAGAAAGACTGATAATCATATTTTTAACATTCAATATCGACCATACAATGAACTAACTGCCAAAAGAATGCAGAGTATTCATAAAGGAATTATGGTCGACGTTGAAAGAGGAACGCCTGTTACAGACTGGTGGACAGATATAAAAGTTCCTACAGGTCCAGCGAACAAAGAAAAGGTTGGATACCCAACGCAGAAGCCGGAAGCCCTACTAGAGCGCATAATTAAAGTTTCTTCAAACGAAGGTGATCTCGTTGCAGACTTCTTTGCCGGCTCCGGCACTACTTTAGTAGTTGCGGAAAAACTTGGGCGTAAATGGATCGGCTCTGACCTTGGCAAGTTTTCAATTCACACAACTCGTAAACGAATGATTGGTGTCCAGCGAGAGCTGGCAAAAGCCGGAAAAGATTTTCGCGCGTTTGAAATTTTGAACCTTGGTAAATACGAACGCCAGCATTACATCGGCATTAATCCAAATCTACGCGAAGATGAGAAGCAAAATCAAATCGCCCAAAAAGAAAAAGATTTTATTGCGCTTATTCTTTCTGCTTACAAAGCCGAAGGTTTTGACGGCTTCAAGACTTTTCACGGCAAGAAAAATTCTCGCCTTGTCGCCATTGGGCCAATCAACCTACCAGTATCACGGCTGTTCGTGGATGCGGTGATAACAGAAGCGGTGGAAAAGCAGATTACCAAAGTTGATGTGTTGGCTTTTGAATTTGAGATGGGATTATTCCCTAATATTCAGGAAGAAGCCAAAGACAAAGGCGTTGATCTGGCGCTCAAATACATTCCGCGCGATGTGTTTGATAAGCGAGCGATTGAGAAAAATCAGGTGGTATTCCATGATGTAAGCTACATTGAAGTTAAACCAATTGTAAAAAAAGGGATGGTGGCAATTGAGCTGACTGATTTTTCCGTGTTTTATAATCAGGATTCTATTAAAGAAGTGGAAGAAAGTTTGAAAGCCGGAGGCAAAAAACTGATTGTAGAAAATGGCCAGATAATAAAAGTAGCCAAAGATAAAGACGGCATTGTTGAGAAAGAAACACTGACCAAAAAATGGACGGATTGGATTGATTACTGGGCAGTTGATTTTAATTTTGAGAGCAAAAAAGAGATGATTAGAGTCCCCAAGGTCGATCCCCAACAAAGGAAGTTGGATGGAAGCGTAAACCCGGCACAAGCGAGTTTACTTGAATATGATGAGGCGTGGACTGGCGATTATGTGTTTGAGAATGAGTGGCAAGATTTTCGCACAAAAAAGAAGCGAGAACTCGTTTTACAAACCCCGTCGGTTGAGGTTGGTAATGGCAAACGCAAAATAGCCATTAAGGTCGTAGACATTTTCGGCAACGATACGATGAAAATTATTGAGGTGAATATATGAACGATCATGAAATAATAAAAATTTTTCTAGATACCCAGGAGTGGCAGACTTTTGAATGCAAACGTGCCGCTATTGAACCGGCGAAACTTTTAGAGACAGTTGTTGCCTTTGCAAACACAGAAGGTGGTTATATTGTCGTTGGGCTTGAAGATCCGTCCAAAGCAGAGGGCCATAAGCGCTTGCTTGGAATCAGTGAAAACCTGGATAATATTTCAGAGTTTTTGAAGCTCATTGAGAAAGAAATTGAACCACCCCTTAACCTTTGGGGAAAATTTGAACTTGATATAACTAATGTGAATGGGTTGCCGGACAAGCTGTTCGTCGTGAATATAAAAAAGAGCAACGATGTGCATTCTCTCAAGCGTGGCGATACCTTTGTAAGGAAAGGCAGACAGAATGTAAAAATCGGCTCTACGGAAATAATGCGTCTTAAGTACGAGAAGGGCGCGATTAAATTTGAGAACGAGAAGTCGGGTATAACATCCTTGACCGAAATAGATGTTGATTTACTCGTTATTTATAAAAAAGATACGGCAAGCGAAGGATTGAGCGATTGGCAGTTTTTAAAAGACAACGGCCTTGCCGTCGGTATTGAAGGATCTTTTGAACTTACTAAAGCTGGAGCGCTTCTATTCTCTAAAAATCCGGCAGTAGACTTGAAAAATAAGTGTGGTATCAAGATATCTCACTATTATGGAACAAAGCCCGCATACACCGGCAAACCAAATTTTGTCGCGCGGCCATTTACAATCGAGGGACCTCTTCTCCGCCAAATAGAGCAATCGATTAGATATTTCCGCGAAGTCGTTAAAAAATCTCCTCCGAAATTAAGTGGCGCAACCTTCCATCCGACATTTCTAGTGCCTGAATGGGCTTTTCAAGAAGCAATAACAAATGCGGTTATACACAGAAATTATTCTGTACAGGACGATATTCAGGTACGTTTTTTTGATGACCGCGTGGAGGTGGAGAGTCCAGGAACTTATCCAGGGCATATCACAATTGAAAACATACGAAATGAACGATTTGCTCGCAACCCATTAATTTTGCGTACGCTTAATCGTTTCCAGTCTGCTCCTAATTTGGATATTGGGGAAGGCGTTGATCGCATGTTTAGAGTTATGAAAGAAGAAGGTTTGTATGAGCCATTATTTTTTCCGCCCACATTACGACCAAATACTGTCTTATTATTGCTACTTAATCTTCATAAAATCGAGTACTGGGATACAGTCAGTAAATATCTCAATGAGCAATATCGAATTACTAATGCAAAAGCTCGTGAGATCACTAGTATTACTGATGTGTTAAAAATGTCACGACTTTTACGAGGTTGGGCTGAAAAAGGGTTGCTAGAAAAAATTGGTAAGGCAAAAAAAGATCGTTACTACAGAAAGCCGGGACAAGAGATGCCCAAAGGTTTATTTTCAAGGGGGGTTGATAATAAAACATGATAGGCCGATTTATGCTCTATCTTAAGGCCGTTTCTGGGTGGGTCATTATCCTAACTAAGGGATTAGAAGGAAAGATCAGAATTGCGGATTGGAAGTTAGTTAAAAGAGAGACAAATTAGTTAAAAAATGACGGAAAAATGGCTTAAAATAAGGGTCCGAATTAGTTGGAATTTTAAATAGTTTTATGGTCTCTTATTTACCCAGGACAAAAGTAAATAACGTGACACCCCGCATTTTATAAGCAAATTAGCAAGGTTTATTTTCTTTTTATGGCACTACATCAAAATTTTCCACAATCACCATACGAAATCCTTGATCCGGCAATCCGTTGGTTTCCGGCTGATGAAAATCTGCGTGAAAAGGGATATGAAAAACTGCTACCCCCGCTCGTTGCCGAGCTTCGAAAAAAAGTTAGGGATTGGCGGTTGGCCGGTTATGGCGGCGCAAGCGAAACAAGCAAAACATTGCTCAAGTGGTGGTTTTTGACTGACCATCCAATAGAAACATCAAGCGGCGAAATATTTCTTTTTCAATACTACTTTGCACAGCGTGAAGCGGTGGAAACAATTATTTGGCTGTATGAAGTTGCCAAGGCGCGGGATAAATATGATCTCCTTCGTTTTGATAGTTCAGGCGCGGTATCTGCCGGAATGTTCGATGAATCGTGGACGCGATATGTAGTAAAAATGGCAACCGGTAGCGGGAAAACAAAAGTATTAAGTTTGATTTTGGCGTGGTGTTACTACCATAAACTTTATGAGGATGACTCCCAACTGGCGCGCAATTTTTTGGTCATTACGCCCAATATTATTGTTCTTGATCGTATTCGTGCCGACTTTGACGGGCTCAAAATATTTTTTGAGGATCCCGTACTTCCCGACAATGCTTATCAAGGCCAAAACTGGCGTGATGATTTCCAGATAACGCTTCATATCCAGGATGAAATTGGTACCGTGCAAAAAACTGGCAACATTTTTCTTACAAATATTCATCGTGTCTATGAGGGCGCGATAGAATCGGCGAGTTTTGGTGATCCCGATACAACCGATTATTTCCTCGGAAAGCAACCGGTTGGCGCGACGAATGAATCAAAACTTGACCTTGGGGATATTGTCCGCAATGTAGACGAACTCATTGTGTTAAACGACGAGGCACATCATATTCATGATCCGCGCATGAGCTGGTTCAAGGCGATTGAGGATATTCACAATCGGCTCAAAATGAAAGGCGGTAAGCTTGCTTTGCAGGTTGACGTAACGGCTACGCCAAAGCACAACAACGGCGCAATTTTTGTGCAAACGATTAGCGATTATCCGCTTGTTGAGGCAATTCATCAAAATGTCGTTAAGCACCCTGTTTTGCCGGATTCCGCTAGCCGCGCAAAATTACAGGAACACAAAAGCGCAAAATATACCGAAAAATACAAAGATTATATTCATCTTGGTTTTCTTGAATGGAAAAAAGTTTATGATGTACACACTAAGCTTGGCAAGAAAGCAGTCTTATTTTTGATGACAGATGACACAAAAAACTGCGATGAGGTGGCAGAATATCTTGAAAACACTTATTTGGAGTTAAAAGATGCGGTGCTTGTAATTCATACAAAAGACAATGGCGAAATTTCAGAAAGCGTAACAGGCAAGAGCGAGGAAGAACTAAAAATATTGCGTAAGGCGGCTAACGAGATTGATCACCTCGACAGTCCGTATAAAGCGATTGTTTCGGTGCTTATGCTCAAGGAGGGTTGGGATGTCCGCAATGTGACGACGATTGTCGGTTTGCGGGCGTATGTTGCACAAAGTAATATTTTGCCCGAGCAGACGCTTGGCCGAGGTTTGCGCCGAATGTATCGTGATCCGGCCTTGCCGGAGCTTGTCAGTGTTGTAGGTACTGACGCATTCATGGATTTTGTGGAATCTATTAAAAGCGAGGGGGTTGAACTTGAACACCGCAAAATGGGCGAAGGTTCTGCCCCAAAAAGCCCGCTCGTGGTTGAAGTTGATCGCGAAAATCTGAAAAAAGACATTGAGAAAATGGATATTCAAATTCCGATTCTTACCCCGCGTATTTATCGTGAGTATAAGAATCTGTCCGGACTTGATGTAACAAAATTCGGCCATAAAAAAATCCCAATCAAAGAATTTTCAGAGGCGGAAAAACGAGAAATTGTTTTTCGCGATATCGCGAGCGGAGAAATTACGCACAAAACAGAACTTGATAGTAATTTTGTACCTAACTATCAAAGCGTAATCGGATACTTCACGCAGATTATTATGAAAGAACTTCGGCTTGTTTCCGGCTATGACATACTTTATGGCAAGGTTAAGGAGTTTATTTCGGGATATTTATTTGATTTGCGCATTGATCTTGATAATCTAAATTCGCTTCGCAATCTATCCGAAATTGAAGCTTCGCGAACGATCTTTGAAACATTCAAAAAAGAAATTAACGCACTTACTGTTTTAGATAAAGGCGAGGCGGAAATTCGCGACTATATCAAAATTAGCAAAAGCCGCCCGTTCGTGGTCAAAGATCAAGGTTATATTGTGCCAAAGCGAAGCATTTTTAACAAAATTATTGGCGATAGCCATTTTGAGCTGGAATTTGCGGGCTTTCTTGAAAATTGCGAGGATATAATTTCCTACACTAAAAACTACTTTGCGGTGCATTTCAAAATTGATTATAAAAACGCGGACGGTAGTATTTCAGATTACTACCCGGATTATATTGTGAAAGTATCGCCACAAGAATACTATGTCGTTGAAACCAAAGGACAAGAGGATTTAGACGATGTTGAGAAAATTAAGCGGCTTGCTCAATGGTGCGTGGATGTAAACGCAAACCAAAAGAACATCGTTTACAAAATGCTTTACATTAGACAAGAAGAGTGGGAAGCCCAACAACAGAAACCTCGTAATTTTGAAGAAGTTGTTCGAACTTGGATTAAAAATAAATAACGCGATGGCGGGTAGAAATTGTTCCCCAGACAAAAGCTCCATTATTTCAAAAATATCGGTCGTTAGTTTATAGCTTCAATTAATTATAGCAGATTCACTCAATCGTCAACGGCAACTTCTTAAACGAGAGCAGACTTTTGCAGAAATAATCCATTTATACACCTTCAAGGTGTACAGATCTATCTGGTCCTACACAATCCCAAATTTACAGGAATGTACTCCTTCAAATTAGTACGATTTACGGGAGTTGTCAGAAGATTTAAATTATTCTTTGGC
>LCFM01000013.1 GCA_000999025.1 Parcubacteria group bacterium GW2011_GWA2_43_13 | reverse complement strand
ATAACTCGACGGCAAAAGCCAGATCGCTATCAAGCAGTGCTTTGATACTGGAAACTGAATCTAGATCAAACCTAAAGTTTTTGTAATACTTTGGATCAGTAAACCACTGCTTCAATGTGGTCTTTGCCGGTCCGTAACTCTTTTTTGCAAGATCGGTGACTATCTGCTCAGCGAAAGAATTGACCGGTATTCCGTATTTTTTAGTTGTAATTTCAACCAGTCTCCACTTTTTATCATCCGGCATATTAGAACCAACGACGGCTTGATAGATCAAGTCAGTTTTATGTGGTATTCCTCTTCTGGAAAGAATAAACTCCTTCAGAATAGTGAACGCCTCTCCCGATATTTTTTTATCAGAATCTGCATACCGGCTTAAGACTATTTCATATACTGATCGGTTAAGAAAATCTGGCTTAGTTTTACTAACCTTTGCTGTTTTAGTAATGCACTGCTGTTCTATAAATTTCCATCCTTTAATTTTATCTGCGTCGTAATATTTACGGATAGCTGGTGCAAGAATGAAGCCAACAAAATGGCGATCCCCAACATGGTGACCACCCGGTCCAAAAGAAGCACCGCCACCCATATGCTCCCAACCCTTAAACTCAACTTTGCTACCAAATTTCTTGTAGTAACGTTGGTACTGTTCACTTGCTAGTTGAACTATTTTGCTAAATCTGCCAATAAAATCATCATTCAGCCATTCACGAAGTATCCCGTATACATCTGTCGGCGCATGGTGAATAAATTCTCCATCGTCCTCGGTAACATTAAATCCGGAAACAAGCAGATCGAAAACTTTCTGCTTTAGAGTTGCATCTGCCCGTGTATAAATCTTATGCAGGGGCTTACAAATTTCTCCCTTTTCCCACTCACCTCGATCGTAACCACTATCCTTAAGATAGAAAAACTCCTTTTCATTAAAAGTGATTAAATCCTTGATGATAATAAAAGCATCATTAAAATACTTTGTCCCATCAGCACCTTCAATAATTTTTGTGACAATTTTTACAACATCCACATCAAAGAAATCAGATCGGTAAAAACCTCGGATTGTTTTTGTGTATTTTTTGATATAGCCCAATATATATTTTCGGTTTTTGTCCGTTTGCAGATTAGCTTCAAAAACATGGAAGATGCCGAAGGTAAAATAATAAACCCGATTTAATTGCCATAGATAATCCCATTTTTTCAAATCAAGATCGTTTCTTGTTTTGAGCCGATCCATCGCAAATGACATCAAATCCCATCGAATCGAGAACGCAGAAATCGAGCTACTACCAAGATTATTTTTTCCATTACCCTTAACGATCTTTTCCAATCCCTTAAATTGTTTATCCTTTTTTGTCCTTAAGTTGAAATAATCGCTTCTATTTTGAATTTCCTTTTTAAATTCCTCTACTTCCTTAAGAATGTCAGAACGACTGTAAGTAGCTCCGCTTGCCGAGCCTTTATAAATCTTTTGGATTAAGATACTGTCAACAAATCTTTTGATATCTTCTGGAGGAAGCCAAAAATTGATCAGTTCTGCAAACAAAGAATAGGTGACTTCCTTATTGAACGATGACGGCACCACCCAAAACTGAACTTTTGATAATAGGGGTAAAAATTTGGTCGGGTAACCTTTTTCGGTAAATTTCTTTTGAAGCTCGTCGAAATATTTAACATTGCGAACATCCGAAATTAAATCGGTGTTTGCCTTACTACATATAACAAGAATTTCATCCTTATCGGTTAGAGCACTCTTACTAGAAATATTCTCTAACAGTGCTTTCAGATGCGGATAACTGAATTTTTCCTTTCTGTCTTTTGATTCACAAATAATCTTTTTGCCGTCATTAAAAACAAGGTTAAAGTCCTCAAAATTTGCCGCTTCAAGCTGGATCGAGGAAAACTTTGGATCACGCACATATTGCAAAAATAACGACATCGCCGCCCATGCCTGTGCATTTATCCCTTTGTAATTGTATTGGCCTGGTTTGCTCATAAAATTAATTTATCTTCCTCAATGTATCGATAAGCCTCTGAGCAATATTATCGACCTCATTCTTTCTATTCTGCCAATCATTTCCTTGAATACTTAGAGATCGCATATACCCCTCACTCAGGGTTGGCATTCGAGTTTCTAAGTCGCCTAAATCGTTAAGTAGTGGAGCATAAACATCTCGACGAATATCGTTCGTGCATGACTCTTGCAGAAAAACTTTGAATCGCTGTAATATCATTACATCTAAAAATACGACATGCCCTTGATAATTATTTTTAATATTTTCAAATACTCTTATTACAACATCGCTATATCTCGGAAAAAGTTTATCCGGAATTAGGAAATGTCTTTGTATGTCAATTCCCGTTTTAATATAATCACGGTGGCCATTTTCTCTTACCCAGACCCTGCCGTCAGTTATATGCGGTTTTTCAGAATAAAAACTCTCTTTAATAAATATAAGATAAACACATCGATTTTTTCTTGGATTAGTAAAAACCACATGGAATAAATCCCATTCCTTGATTGGTGGGTAAATCTCGCTTGTTAAAATATGACTAATTCTATTTTTGAAATTTTGATCATAACTCAATCCTTGCGCCCCCTTGTTATCATCAACACCGTAAAAAATCATTCCATCTCTTGAGTTTGCAAAACTACAATAACACGCTCTTAAATTTCCTTTCTCTCTATCATTACGGGAATCTGGCAAATCAACCTTGAAATCATAGTCCCATCCTTCTTGCGTCATCGGATCACTAAGCCAGCTTTTCAAATCAGCTATTTTCCAATTTTTTATTATTGCTAAAGATGGAAGAGACATATTTGTTATTTACCAACAAAAGCTTTAGAAAGAAGGGCTGAAAAAAGAATGTCCAACTGAATAGCGGATTGTTTTTGCTTCTCTTTTTGTTGTTCAATTTCTTTTACTTTCTCGGCGAATTGATTTTGTAGTTCAAGTGGTGGCAGATAAATACTCAAATCCTCAACATTGCCAGAGTTCAGATTCTTCATCGTTACTCCTTTGGCTACACGCTCTAAAACCTTTTTAATGGGAGATGACGAGATAACACAATAAAGAAAAAACTGATCGAGCTGTCTTGATGGCGATATAAATAGGCTTCCTGTACCACATAGAAAACCGTCCTCTTTTTCTGCCACCATCGCACACCTTCCCATTTCACCACGTCTTCCTAAAACTACATCTCCCGCATGCATTCGGTATGCACTTAACTCGTCAGCCTTCTCTTTCGTAACTGTTAATTTAGGATCAATTTGAATTCTGCCCTCAATAATATGTGTGGGATTAACAAGAGGAATTCCGTCATAAACATAATCTCCAAGGTGCAATAGGATCCCAAAGGGGCCAATTTTTATTTTTGCTAGTTCTTTTAGCTTAAATTTCTTCCACCCTTTTTCATTATTCACCGGATCACCAAACATTTGCACAAACAAAGCCGGAATCAGCTCGTCCATTTTCTGATCCGCTTCGGCACGTTTCTTTTTGAGTGACTCGGCTTCTTCAAGCATGCTTACAATCCGCTTTTGTTCAGCAAGATCAAGGTTACCAATCTTGTCGACTGGGAATGGTACCTGAATTTTCTCCGTATATTCTTTAGAAAGATGCCTTAAACCTGCACCCTTGAAACCACGATCTAAAATATTCCTATTTCCAGAAAGAAAGTAATATACATACTTTGCTAATACGTTTCTATCTTTTGGTGCAATTATAAAAGTATCCGCACTAGTGGAAAAATTATCAGCACAATGAATACTTGGAGCACCGCCAGTTCCTAAAATAATGGCCTCACTTGAATAATCAGCTTCATCAAACCACTTAGTCTGTAGTTGACTTGATGTAAAAAATGGATATAGTCCAGCCCCTAAACCATCGCCAGCTTTTCGGTGCGACTTAGAAAGGAATTGGAATATATCGCTAAGTTGAAATGTTTTTGTTGCCATATCATATTTTGTTGTTAAGCTTTTTAAGTCCATCAGCAATCTCGGTTTCAAGCTTTTGCACTTCGGCGATAATCTCTTTCGGATCGCGGAGACTTATTGAGTCAACTGTTACCGGCTTATAGCGTGAAGCCGTGAGGTTATAATCCTCGGTAATAATTTGCTCGCGTGTAGCAAACCAACTGCAAGGACTCGCTTCTTTTTTCTCGTATGCCGTGGGCAGGTCTTTGAGATTGTTGTTTTTCTCGTCTGGTTGTCGCTTATCATCTAGCGTAAGACCATCGCCGGTAACTTCGTAGAACCATGCTTTTTCGGTTTTACCGCCTTTGGTATAAAAAATAATGGCGGTCTTCACCCCGGCATATGGCTTAAAGACTCCGGACGGCAGACTTACGACAGCATCAATTTTGCAGGTATCTACAAGGAGCTCACGCATTTTCTTATGCGCTCCGGTTGATCCGAACAAAACTCCTTCCGGAACAATGACCGCCGAACGGCCACCATCAACCAAATGGTCATACATGTATTTCAAAAACAGCAGTTCAGTCTTTGGAGTGTTAAGGCCAATATCTTCCTGTATTGCTTCGGGATTAATAGTTCCGGCAAACGGAGGATTGGCAAGCACAAGGTCATACTTTCGCTTCTTTTCTTCGGGGAGAGTGAGTGGGTCAAAGTTTAAAACGTTGGATTGTGAAAGATCATGGAGGTAGAGGTTCATAATCGCCACCTTAATCATGTCGGCATCGTTATCAAATCCATTGATAGCTTTCGTGCGTAAAAATTCATGCTGAGCTTGCGTGAGTTTATCTCCGGTGTCATGGCCACGGGCGGCTTCTTCTTCACTGGTATTAGCACGGAGAATATATTTGTAAGCTTCAATAAGAAAACCGGCCGTACCACAAGCAGGATCAAGAATAAGGTCTGATGGTTTTGGTTTTACCAGCTCAATCATCGTCTTGATGATATGGCGCGGGGTGCGGAATTGGCCGTTAGTGCCGGAAACAGCGATGCGGTTCAAGAGATACTCATACATGTCACCCTTAACGTCGGTATCGTATTTTTCGGTATTATTGAAATCCGTCCCATCGATAATGCTTACTACCGACTTGAGTGTTGGTCGGTTATAGATTTTGAGATGCGCCTGTCGGAAAAGTGTCTTGCCGGTTTGAGTCAGATTCGGTAGTTCGTGCAAATGCTCAAAGACTTCTGTGAGCGTGTTATAAAGTTCATCCCCGGACAAACGACTCAAAACACGCCAGCCAAATTTGCTGATCTTACCGTTAAAGATGCTCTCGTATTTTTTGCCGGATAATTCAGCGATCTTTTGTTGATGCTCATCAAGCTCAGTAAGGGACTTCAAAAACATCAAATAGCTGATCTGTTCGATGGCGGTCATTGGATTATTAACTCCGCCAGCAAAAAGCTCGTCCATAATGCGATCTACTTTTTGCTTGATATCTGAATTAATGAAGTGAAGCGGCATAAATTTATTGAATTACGACAAGCGCCGGACTGGTTCGAACAGCTTCAAAAACCGATTTGATCTTGCCGTCAAAACGGGAGATGTACATCCGTGTTCCACCGAATTGTGTAAACGGCGGCTGATCTAAGAATGAATAATCGCCCCGCTCAAATTGCACGATAAGCCGAGGGCTTTGGCTTAATTGGCGAACGAGGATTTTTAGAAGTCTGGATTGTTCAAGATCAAGATCATAATCAGTCCGTATGCTTTCAACCAGTTCAAGGAGCTGATCCTCTCGTGTTGGCAACTTTTCAATACCAAGTCCAGCGCGAACATAATCCAAAAGGTCCGCGAATACCCTATAGGCACGGGATAGGTTTCGTTCATTAAAAAATTCTGTAGGTTTATCAAATACATTCACGCGCAAGTACTCACTAACTTCCTCATCTTCAGCGCCAACTTTGATTTTATCTTCAAATTCAGGATTTTCAGCGATAACCTGTTTGATGGTTTTTTCCCATTTCGTTATATAGCTTAAGCGATCAACTTTTTCTCCCTCCGGACCGATCTCCATCATTTCAGAAAAAGCCAATGTATCCGCGCCCTCATAAGTTTTAACTTCTATGAGCGGTGGTGGAGGCAGCGTCCCCCCGCCTGTTCCAGTCTCACCCGCTGGAGTTGGGAGTGGGGCTTCAAAATCATATTCCTCTTCAAAGTATTTAACCACTTCGCAAAAGTCATGAAGTAAAAATTGTTTTTTCTCAGTGCCGTCCGGAAATGTATATTTGCGAGTGCCGCGTCCTTTAATTTGAATATATGAGGTTGGTGAGGCGATCGGGCGAGCAAGGACGATATTGAGTATTTCCGGACAATCAAAGCCGGTCGTGAGCATATCCACGCTTACCGCCACGCGTGGGTAAAAATTATCGTCTTTCCGAAATTGCTTGGCCAGATCAGAGGCTCCTTTAACGCGAGAGGTGATAACTTCAGCGAATTTACCATTGTGTTCAGGAGTTAGTTTATTTAACTCTCGAGCCAGGGCAGCGGCATGATTTTGAGAGACAGTGAAGATAATTGATTTACCGATTGCACCTTCCGGTGTTTTAAGCGCATTTTCCAAAAATTGGCGGCAAATAAGTTCGTTGCGCTTTGGTACGAGCACCCGCTTTTCAAGCTGAGAAATGCGGTAGGTATAATCTTCGCCGTCAATTTCTATTTTCCAACCCTCTTCAGATACTGCCTCTTTGGTAATAAGGGAAACCATTCGAGCGATTTTGGGGGCGACCAAAAAACCATCCCGTACACCATCTTGAATGGTGTAGCGGAATGTCGGAGTGCTTAAATCACACCCGAAATGCTTGTAGGTATCGCGCGCGAAACGGTATTCCAATTTGAGCGGATCGTCATCCTGCAATTTTTCAACATCGATATTTTTAAGAAAGTCATTGGGAGTAGCAGTAAGGCCTATTCGGACTGCTTGGAAGTATTCCACTACTTGTTTGGGTAATTCACCGTAAATAGAGCGATGAGCTTCGTCATTGAAGACAAGATCAAAATAACCAGGGGTAAAATCTTTCTTAAAATGGATATTCAAACTCTGGATTGTAGCGACGACAATGTTAGCGCCACCAAACACTGCGTGTTTACCCGGTTTATATCGAACAGCACGATAATCATCCTTGAAAGCAATCTGAAATGCATCCAATGCTTGTTTGGCCAACTCTATCCGATCAACAATAAAAAGAACTCGCTCCGCTTGATGAGCTTTAAGAAAACGTTCAATGATGGCAGCGGCAAGGCGAGTTTTGCCAGTACCGGTTGCCATTTCCAAAAGAAAAGAACGTTTACCTTCGTCATATTCTTTAGCAATGATATTTGAAGCTTCGGTTTGATACGGCCGATTGCATATTTCGGCATTATTCAGTACTGATGAGAGCGGTTTCCGAGATAGTTTTAAATCGTGTCGGCGTTGCAAATCTTGAGGAGAGATAAAACGTTCAATAGGATTAGCATCGCCATCCTCTAAATCCCAAAAATATAATTGTTCGGAATTGGCAAGAAAAACATACCGGCATTTATTTGCATCCGCATAACCCTGCGCCTGATTTTTCGCTGTATATGGATCAATAGAATCTTTCTTTGCTTCCACTAAAGCAAGATTGCGACCGTTTCGGTCCAGCAAGAGATAATCCATAAAACCAGCTTCGGAGTGTTGCTCGGTTAAAACGTTTTTGCCCGGACCTTCCAAAACCCACCCGGCATCTTGAAGTTTCCGGTTAATAACAATGCGAGCATCCTGTTCAGTGAATGTCTGGTTGTGATTGTTGGCGATTTTCTTTGGCATAATTTATTTGTGATGTATAAGATTTCGCTTAAACTATACCAAAAAATGGCCTAAAATTCAACTGGCCTAAAACAAAAACAGATGAGATCTACTCATCGTTTTTATTGATAATCTCGTTGAGAGTAGCGATAGTTCTCAAAACCCATTCCTTCATCATCGTTTGCGAACCGTTTGGCGTTTCGAAAAGTATACATTTTGATCATTATTCATATTTATTTACTGCCGAGTCTCTATTCAGCACGCCACCCTCCATTTCTTTCGTGTCATGAATCCAATATTTTCTATTCTCAAAATAAAGATATCTAAAAGTGGTTTGATCAAGCGCGGTATCCTCTTGATAAAATGACCGACCTACTCGCACTGTGGACTCTTGGTCCGAGAGGGATATGCCATAAGCAGCGCATCCAGTGAGTCAAATGCCATTAGATATTTAGGGCTCAAACTTTTCCACCCACTACACGCCTCCGGGTAGTAATATATCGCAGTACCATGCGAGGAAGTATTGACATTGGATATGCCGATGCCAAGTTTTTTAATAATCGCGAAAGCGTCAGCCGGTTTACCAAGGGAATATTTTTTTAAATCTTTGGGGTTTACATACCAAGCCTCGCCGCGGCTTTCCACCTGAAGAAGGATTTTCCCAGAGTTCTTTTGGGTTATGGTTAATGTTTCCGCGGCGCTGACTGGCGCGAAGAAGGCGACCAGAGTAAAGAGCGACACTCCGATCATAGTAACCATAATCATGTACCGGTGTTTTATAAAATTTTTAAGGAAATAATACATAGTGTTTAATTTAAAGAGATTCTATATAATTGATAATTAAGGCTCATTATTTTTGCCTTTAATGCTTCATGAGTCACATTCGTTTGCTAAGTAATATTTATTCACTCGAAGCGAAAAAACACAAAGCCCCGCGCCAGCTAAGCCTTTCGGCTACATACCCTTTCGGATATGACCCTTCGCAGAGTCGCTGAACACGGGGTTCAGTACCTGCGAAGGGTTTTGGCTGCCATGCCCGCATTGCTGCGAGTTTAGGCAATTAAATTGTGATCAAATTATAGCAGAAAAATCGCTATAGCTCCATCATTGTATCTTAAACCCGGGGACTTGCAAAGGGGGTCTTCTCAAGACATTTTAGGTCGTTTTAACTTTTTCTATGCTCCTTTTTTATTATCTTTAAATATAATATAATACCCAGTATGAATATTATTCAAATCATTACCGGGCTAATTGCTGCCGCGCTTGGCGCGCTGGCCGTGGTTTATACCGAATGGATTGTACAAAATCTGGGCTATAATGAATGGGCCGAAGCCAAAATGTCTATGTGGGGCGGCAGCCGGATGCTGTACAAGATAATCGGCGTTTTGGTCGTCTTGGGCGGGCTGCTTTACGCCTTTGATCTATTGGATAAGTTTATTTTTGGCTTGGGAAATGCGTTTTTCAGCAGTGAAGGACAATAAGTTATCCACAGCCAGTACTGATTTAAGATATATTATCGGTTCAAACAGTATATTTGGCTAAAATTAAATAAAAGACCACATCATTGACGAAAACGCAATTCCGTGCTATACTTACATCAGTTAAATTGAACTTTGACAAAATGCCTGATCTAGAAGTGGGAAAATCTCTTTTTCCTGGATTTTTACAGCGATAAGAGA
>LCFM01000012.1 GCA_000999025.1 Parcubacteria group bacterium GW2011_GWA2_43_13 | reverse complement strand
CTTTTCCATCCAAATCGAACATCTGCGCCTGCGGGCCACCTCCTCTGCGGGGAGTTGCGATAATATCTTTTTTACCATCAGCATTCGCGTCCGCAAGAGTGAGTGTTATTCCGCTTTTTAACAACCGATTGAATAACGGAATTGTTTTTACCATTCTACCATCAAGTGAAAAAATCTTCACATCTGCTTGCTCTCCTTGAGCTGACCCGGTAATAATTCGCGCTTCACCTGTATCAACAGCATTTTCGGCAATCACAATATCCCTGCCAAGCGGGAGCGCGCCCTCTTGCACTGATGTTACTCTTTCAACTCCGCCGTATGCATTATAAAAAGTAATAGTATTTTTTTTAGCAATGCTTGTAATGGCACCTATTTCATCAATGCCATTGCCGTCCGTATCTCCCAATGCAAACGAAATCCCTTGCCTGCCAGCCCTGTCTCCTGCAAAAAATTGCGAGACCATTTCCCCATCTCCGTTAAACACGCGGATCATAGGACCGCCACCATTGCCGGCTCCGATGACAATGGCATCTTTACTATTTCCCAACACATCACCACTGGCAATGTGTATACCTATTTTGATGTGAGAAGGAAAAGCTTGAAATTCTTTTAAAAGAACACCTTTAAGATTAAATACGCGGACTGGAGACACAGCAGGAGTTGCCGGGCCGGTGATAATTTCCAGTTCATTATCATTATTCACATCTCCCAATGCAACAGAGACCCCTGCTTTCATGGTTTTATCATATGCTAAAAATTCATGTTGCAAAATGCCATCATACGACCATAGGCGCACCCAAGGATCCATGCCCTGACCTGCTCCTGCCACAAAAAACGATCGTTCAATCACTTTTTTTTGCCGAGATACATAAGCAGACACAAAAGCAGACGCAGGCGCATAGGTATCAATTGAAGTAAATGCCTTCTCAATACTCAAGCGACCGAATCCTAACTTTCCAGTCAATTCCGAATTTTTTCCAACGATATCATCGGCATTATAAACAAGATAATCATACACCTCTTTTGCTGATAACCCGGGAGCATAACTTTTAATAAGCGCGGCGGCGCCGGCAACCATTGGCGCGGCAAATGAGGTGCCGTTCCAGTTTCCGCGATACGCTTTTTCAAGGCCGCCAATGCTGGCATTCCAAATTTGGGTATTAAAAATTCCTTCTCCCGGAGCAACCAAGTCAACGCATGTTGTGCCAAAACTCGAAAACCGCGAACGCCGATCTTTTTGATCAACTGACGCAACTCCAAGAATCCAATTTTTTCCTGCAACTTTTTCATCAATACACCCGGGGTACAAAGGATTGATGTCAAGATCGCCAACGTCGTCGCTTGTGTCAGACGCGCCGTCATTCCCTACTGCCGCAACAATGATAATGCCTGATTCATACGCATCGCGGATTGCGTCTTTTAAAATATCATCTTTTAAATGACCGACAAAACTCATATTAATAACATCAGCGCCATTTTCTTTTGCATACATAATTGCCTTGACAACATCAAGCGTATTGCCGTGCCCAAGCCCGTTAAGCGCTTTCAAGCCCATGAGTTGTACTGTTTGAGCAATACCAGTAACGCCAATACCGTTATTACCCCGAGCGCCGATAATGCCTGCCACAACCGTGCCATGAGTTAACGCCTCTACTGTGTATCCTTTGCTGTCTAATTTTGCTTCTGGCTGATAGGTGTTATGGTTAAAATCCCAGCCATGACGATCGTCAATAAACCCGTTGTTATCATCATCTATCCCATTATTTTCTATTTCATCTTTGTTTGTCCAAATATTGTCAATCAAATCAGGATGATCTATGTCTAATCCGGTATCAATAACTGCTACCACTACCTCATGACTTCCGCGGGTGGCATGATCCCACACCGGGCCGACATGAATTTGATCAAGGTATGTTTGATCAGAAATGAATTGATCATTGGACACTGCTGTGGCGACAGTGTGAAATGAAGTGTTATCGCCATACATTACAGTAGAGACGCCACCCTGTGGCGTCTCATCGATCGAGACGCGCCAGGGGCGCGTCTCTACAGCGTCATAATCAAAATTCGGCTGAACATGAATAACATCAGACGCGTGTTTTAATTGATTGATCACATCATCGAGTGTTTGTTGTGCGGGATCGAACAAATATAATTCTGGCACGGCTTCACCCTTTTTTTGAACAAGCACTTGGCCCGGGATCTGTAGAGACGCACCGTTGGTGCGTCTCGTCGCGTCCGGTGCGGAGACGCCCCAACGGGGCGTCTCTACAGTATACGAAAATGCACTTTCTAAAGGAAAGATTATCATGACAAAAGCAGTCAAAAAAATCGCTATGCGTTTCATATAGTAAAAGTATAGCACATTTTTCAAATTGGACGTATTGCTCATGAGAGCCGTTGTAGAGACATCCCGATAGGGAGTTCTCAATCCGCGCGTTGATCGGAGACGTGCCAACGGCACGTCTCTACACGGACGCAATATTTTGTAGAGACGTATTGCCATGCGTCTCTACAACTGCCGGGCTAATTGGTTGAGTTTATCTTTCCGATCCTGCGACACTTCATAATCCTTAATCGCAAGGTACGCTTGCAATGCCTGATCTTTTCCCCCTGCCTTTAATGCTTCTTCAATTTTTTTAATATAAATATCAGCCAATAAATTCGCTCCTTCAAGACGATATTGGATTGTAAGAATTTGCATGGCATAGGATTCGGCAAGTTGGGCATTCTCTTCTGCAAACGCCTGCTTGCCTAATGTTTCCAATGCCCGCACTTTTAGATAATTAAACCGCCAGCCGTAAGGGGAAAGTTCGTACACCTTTGTTGCCACGTCTAATGCTTTTTGTGGATCTTTTTCTTGATCAAGATAGGTTGTTGCTTTTACATACGCCTCGCTTTCGACTTTATTATATTCTTTGTTTGTTTCAATGAGACGTTGTTCATAAACCTGCGCCATCAACTTTCCAAACTCATCCCAGTCCTCTTTTTGCGTTGCTAAACGAATATCTTTTAAAAGTCCTTCATCTTTCTGCTCTTGCGTTTTAATAAAAATCGAAATAATGCGATCTCTCATTCCCCAGCCGATGAGGGATAGCGCGATGAGTATCGCGAGAATGAAAATAATAATGAGTGATTTTTTGTTCATAGTCATACTATTAATGTAAATACCTCACCCCCTGTCACTTCGTCTGCCATCGGGCATCCTTCGGACAGGGCAGGCCTACCCTCTCCTTATAAAGGAGAGGGGGGACGACGACGACTCCCTATTATGTAAGTGTGTAGAGACGCCCCCCTGGGGCGTCTTTTTCCATACGTTATCCAGAGACGCGCCAGGGGCACGTCTCCATCCAATACGACCTGTATTTTAGACGCACCAACGGTGCGTCTCTACAGTCCCTATCTCATCCAGATTATCAACTCTTTAGAATGTCGGCAAGCGGTTGAATACCTCACCCCCTGTCACTTCGTCTGCCATCGGGCATCCTTCGGACAGGGCAGGCCTACCCTCTCCTTATAAAGGAGAGGGAGAACGGCGACGACTCCAGAGACGTGCCAGGGGCACGTCTCTACAACAAAACCAGCCCCGACTGGATGTCGGGGCTGGAATTTCTGCGGTCTCACCGCAATGCTATACCTCCCCCCTTACCCCCTCCTTGATAAGGAGGGGAAGAGAGAAAAACGGATTAGATAGCGTCGGATGTCATGGTTGCTGCATCGCTGCCCGCGGCAGTCATTGCGGTTCCGTTAAGATCCTTCACTGTCGTTCCGCCAGAGGATGCTACAACGGTTTGTGTAGCACCTGCTTCAAGGTTTTCACCAACACCATCAACGATGGTCACGGTAAGAATAGTACCAGTCGCATCAAGTGAAAGCTTGGTAGACCCGGCATTATCCGGCGTACCACCTGCTTCTACCCAAGTGTCGTTTCCGACAGAGAGGGTAATGATGTTTGCGATCACAATGGTATCAGCTGCGCCAGCATCAACCAAGCTAATGTCGCCTGTCGCACCGTTTGCTACTGTAGCGGTATAGGTACCGTCAGGAACAAGATCAGCAGCAACCGTACTTGGATCAATCATCTCGCTGAAGGTAATCACGATGGTACCGTTCGCCGCTAAGAGATTATTCTCGGCCGCATCGACAACTGCAATTGCAGTAATCGTCGGCGCTACGCTATCAGCAACACCAGCCGCCGCAGTTGTTGTCTGGGCAGAGGATGACTGGACATAGCTTGGAGATTGGTCAACCCATGATTTTGAGGTTGTGCCATCAGTCCAAACAAAGTCTCCTGCTGTAACAGTGCCTGTCGCGTTTGAAGAACCAAGAGCCGCAACGCTGAATTCAATACTACCTGCCGCAGAGTACCCAACATCAGCGCGGGCTACAAAGACCTTTGTAATTCCTTCCACTACTTCATTGGTGCCTCCGACAGTACTTAAAGTACAGCGCCATTTTGTGCTGGAAAGGCCAACACAAGTGGTGGCATAAGTGGAATTCTGATCATACGTTGACTCAGCAGGATACAGCTTGAGGTTCTTAACAGTCGCGCTGGTCCTGTTGTTTGTGATGTCAACTGACGTGATCACCACTTTGTTCTCTGCCGGATCGCTTGCATTGTTTGTAGCCGCGACATTGAACTTAAACACCACTTTTTGCGTTCCACCACCAGTAGAACCAACTGGGGAATCACTTGCAACCGTAATGGTTGGTTTGGTGTTCATGACAGTCATTGCATTGCCTTCAAATGCTTCACTAATCAATGCTGAAATTGCGTGTGCGGCAACGGTATCGTCACGAATCACAGTAATCAACTCATTGGTACCACCGCCAACGTTTGCCAGAACCGCGGTTACAATCATGAGCTCTTGGTTTGTGGTTCCGGTCGCATCACCGACAACAATCACATCACCGACTGCAATGGTTGCCTCGCTGATACCAGAGATAAAGCTGGTATTTGCAGTACTTGCAATCAATGCAGCTTTGTACGAGATATTACTGGTATTAGCGTGAGTAACTGCCATTGTACTGTTGTACGCGCGCGTTACTGTAATCGTTGTTGCGTTGGTGACTCCAGTAACCAACATCTCTTCATCCTCAATAACAATAATAGTTCCAATAGCCAGATTAGTTGTAGCATCTAAGGTATCAACCGTGAGGGTGGTATCAGAAATACTGAAAGGAGAGGCCGCTTCGTTCACGTTCATGGTTGAATCAAGATTTGCTCCCAGCAAGGTTGTTGTAACATCATCCGATCCATCTGGAGAGATGGTTGCAGTGATAACTGATGCGCCTTGCGCTTTGACATGAGTCAATGCGATTTGCGGAGTAAGCCCGGTTACTGCTGTTTGTCCGCTTGAGACGTATGTTGGTTTTACCAACACATAGCTGGAACCATTCTTTACAACCTTTACTTGATCCGCGCCAGTAAGCGACCATGAGACATAGCCCGGATTTGTTCCGTCTATGTTAAAGTCCTTTGCTGTGCCGATTTGGGTAGAGGCGCCGCTTCCTTCTGCCTTATACAGAGACAACGATGCGATTGCAAGGTCGTCTGCAGTGATATTTTGGCGGAAGGTAAGCTCTGTGATATAGATATCTTCGCTTGCGGCAGTGAATTTCACTTTCAACGCGCCTGCTATAGGCGTGTCTCCCGCAATAACGACAGAAGCCACTGGAGTGTCATTTGCTTTAGACACAGTCAATGTACCACCGGTTGATCCGGTAATGGTCTGACCGGTTACCGCAGTTCCACTCGTAACAGCTGTTCCAGAAGCCGCAGTACCTGAAACAACGAGGGTTGTGATAACAGTGTCGCCACCGTTAGTCACCACCGCTCCTGCCGCGATATCTGAATAGGCCTCTATCCCAAGAGTTGCATTTGCGGCACATGCCTCGCTAATACTCCATGAGTAGGTTGCTTGAGCTGTTGACAAGATTGAAGTTGTCTTTGTGCCGTATTTTACATACACATTGTTCAGATCAGCAAGATCCATTTCATCTGCAACGTTTGTTACAAGTGTAATGGTTGTCAAGTTTACTGCTTCATTGCTTCCGCATGTTACAGAATACTGACCGATCTTGACTGCTGATGCAGGAATCACAACGGTCTGATCACCATACGACTGACTCTTTGAAACGGCGAGTGATCCTACTGCAACAGTCAACGTATTACCGTCTTGATTTGCCGCAGGGGCTGAAATATAGCTTCCAGTTACCACTCTCTGGGTATTTGTCGCGGCAGGAATTTGAATTCTTGCTGACAATGTATCACCGGCAGAAACATGATCAGTACCATCACTGTCAAAGATGTCTGATTTAACTTCAAGCACTTTCGGTGTCCCCGGAGTTACAATCATGGCTGATCCAAGATTGAACTTAGTATAGGTTGCCGCAGTGCCTGCTGTTTCGTAGATATCTGCTGTGCTTCCGATTTGCACGCCATCAAAGAAGAGAGCGCCATTGCGATATTTATCAATAGCACCATCAGAAGAGGTGATACTGACATACAAGCTTTCTACTTTCATCTTTTCACCGAATGCCTTGACTTCATATTTTGCCAAGGTAACGGCAGATGCGCCGATGACAACATTGCCAGAAGGCGAATCACTCTTGCGAGTAATGGTCAATGACCCTGTTGAAACGGTCTGTTTTCCGGCATCAACATTTGTAAATGCCGCGCTTGCTGTTTGTACCAAGATATTTGCATTGTATTCGCTGTCAGTAACTGATACATCACCGGCATCGCGTAAGGATATTGTGAAATCACGGCTTGATCCGCCAATCACATCCAACACAACTTTAATCACACGGCTTCCTGTTTTCAATTCGATAGGAGTTGCTGTGAAATCAAAGGTTACATATCCAGTGCTATCCAATGCAGGAATAGTTGTACCAACTTGCACGCCATCAACCATTAATTTCAAATTCGCAAGATCCTTGAATTCGATTGAACCGATTTCACGGAAGCGAATTGATTTTAATGATACTTTGCGAGTACCAATGGTCACAGTGTTATCCCATGCGGTAAACCCTTCTTGAGGATCAAGAGCGCCATTTGCGGTTGGGCTTGTGCCTGCGGTATTCTCAAAGCTCACAGTCGCAAGCGTTGCAGACGCAATGCTGTGGATATTGCCATTTACCGGAAATGAACCGGAAACAGTATCGCTTGCATTGTCTGTTCCGATGCTTGCGGCATCAAGAACGCCAACACCAACGGTCTGCCCTGAAGTATCACCGGCAATATTTGAGCGAACAGAAAGTTTCTTGCTCGCGCCTGCCGCGATTTCCACGATACCAGCAGAGTTATTAAACGTAATAACACCACTTGATACAGTAGCAGAGTCAGACAACCGACTTGCTCCGTCATACACATATACTGCAGAAAGAGTTGTGTCTGCGGAAACGCCAAGGCGTTTTAACACCAACTTTGTGATCTTTGCCGCATCACTGCCATTGTTTGTCAATGTAAAGTGCGCGAGATCAGCAGTTGCCTGCGCCTGCACCAATGTTCCAGATACTGGAGACGTTGAAGCAAGAGATACGGAAATGCCGGTTGCGGCCTGCGGAGTTGTATCACTCAATTGCGCAACTGACGGAGTTGACAGCGCGCTATCAGCACCGGTTACCTGTGTTCCTGTCGTTTGGCTGGTGCCAAGCGTACCGGAAACAGTTAACGCAGTTGATGCGTTGAAGCGATTTGCTGTTGCCGCAGTTGTGCTTGAGAATGCGCGTTTTGTGTAAACACCGTTGTTATTAACAGAAAGATAAATGGTATCATCGCTTCCTGTTTTAAACAGTGTTCCGCCCGGGAGCTTGTCTACTGCTGTCCATTGATCACCAGATGGATAGGTGAATTTGGAAAGTAAATCATCCGGCACCCAGGTTACGCGCGACCAGCTTGCATCGCTGTAGATTGTTTGGTACACGGTCTCGGAAACAATGTCCCTCAACTTACCATTTTCTACAACAAACACAGCTGTTTTATCCTTGCCACTTATTCCGGTTGCGGTGCCTCTAAAGAGAGCGCCATCACGAAATGCGACAGGATTTCCAGGAGTCAATCCTGCAAGGTCCATGGTCTTGACTGTGCTAAAGTCAGCAGGGTAACCCCATGACATATAGACATTCAAGTGTGGAAATACATGGATGGTTGTGCCACCAGTACCCACAAGATAGACCGCTGAACTACTCGGTGATTTTACCAAATCGCCGGCTGTAGCCGCTTGAGCGACCAAAGGTACGCCCAAAAAGCTAAATAAACCGACTGACCACACAATAGTGGAAATGGTAAGACCAACCGAGAGAAGTTTTTTTGAACGTTTGAGAACGTTACTCATAAAACAATTGGTCTTGAATTAATTCCGCCTCACTCTATAAAGCAAACGAGGATCCGGTGCCTTTGTGCGCCCGAGAAAACTCGGACTCGACTTTTCTGCCAAAAGGTTCGGTATTTGCGCTCCTTGTTACTTTATAAAAGAGGGGTTTTTAGATAAGCACAGAGGCATGCCTCATGAATAACACGAGTGTTATTCATATGGATTGCAATCCTTAGTTGCCCTATGCTTGGGAGTAAATACATCAATATTTAAATATATAAATGTTTCGACATATTTACTCCACAGCATAGGACTTTTTGCCTATGTCTTATCTGTGACTAAAATACTCTTGTGTAGAGACGATCCGATGGAGCGTCTCATTTGAGACGCCCCATCGGGACGTCTCTACAACGACTGAATGAACGAGTCCCGCACCTATTCTTGGGTATTTTTACCCTGACGAGTAAAAATGCAACTTCTGTTATGAATAGGTTTGCCTGTTGCATCCCCTCTCAAAGCCATATCTTAAAAAGACATCATGCTTCCCAAGAATAGGTGCGGGACGAGCACCAAAGATGATACTCTTTTTTTGAGAAAATGATCATTTTCTCAAAAAAATAATATATCTTCAATTCTTGAGCAATGGCTTGGAGACGCCCCAGGGGGGCGTCTCTACACTATTCGCTACCCATTAAATTACATGCAAATTAAGATACTATATTTATCTTACTTCGTCAACTCTTTTTGCCTTTGTTATGAGCAATTTAAAAGAACACAAAAATATAAAAAAATCAATACCTAAATCGCAGGGGGAATCGGATCTTGTGGTGGTTCTTGTTGAACTTGTTCATTAGTATCTTTTTCTGGATCAGTTTGCTCGGTATTTCCTGTTTCTTTATCTGTTTTTTTGCTATCTTGAAGCATTTTATCAGTATCTGTCTGCGGTTGATCTTGTTGAGAAACACTCTTGCCTTGGTCATTAGATGGAAGGGTTATCCCCTTAACCACACCTTTGTCAGTGGTCGGAGCAGACAATGGTTGCTGATCTTCCGGTGGCGTTGTTCCTTGGACAGCAGGATCCTCAACTCCCAAGATAGAAGCAAAACGAGTCAAATCAGCTACTATCTCATCGGCCTGATTCATTCCTTGTTCAATTTTTTCTTCAATCGAAATAAATACATCAACACTCCCTTCTTGAGCAAGCGCCTCTTTTAACTGCTCTAATTCTTTTACTAATGATATGGCTCGTTCTTGGCGCTCCAATATAAAAGACGCCGGAACTGTTGAATCTATATCAAGGGGCTTTTCCGGCAAGCCAAAGGATTTTCTTAACGCAACCGATCCTGATGATTCACCTGATTTAAATGCGGAAAGCGCGCGCGCTTCTGCTGTTAATTCCTGAATATTTTCAGATGGCAGTAATCCTTGTTGCAATTCAAGTACTGCCTCTTCTATTTTCCTGTGAAGTAATTCCTTCTTTGGCGCAAGCATACTTGATAACAGCTCGGGATCTTCCACTAACGAAGCCATGGTCTCTATTCGATAAAGCTCTGAACGGCGAACATCTTGCTGAACTTGTACTGCTTTTTCTTCTAAAATGCCTGATATATTTTGCGATAACGCATTCACTGCCTGATCAATGACACCTTCAATATGAGCTGTTTTTAAAGACAATTCTTTTGCAATGGTGTCTTTTTTCTTTTGATCTAATTCACTCTCTGTTACTTTGAGCACTGCGCTTTGAGCGATCTTCACCTGTCTTTCAACTTCTTCCAGCGCCTTTTCCGCTTTTTGAGATGTTTTCGATTCATCTGGACTATTTTGAATACGTTCGGTAAGCGCGTAAAACTCATCAGCTCTTCGGGAAGCAAGAGCCAGATGAATCCGCGCTTTTCCTTCATCTGACGGCGAAAATACGATTTGAACATTTTCAATAGTGCGTTTTACAGGATACAACGTATCTCCGGGCAAACTGCCAAGTGTCGCGCCGACTGATGCCACTGACCCTCCCAGAGCTATCATAACAACCAACACAAGAGCCGCGCCTGATTGCATCCACGCGAATGGATTGACTATTGTTGTTACCATTTGTGCCACAGATCTCATTTTAAAGAAACGCAAAGATGACGGTTTATTAAACGAATAAAACCGAATATCCGCAATCAACCGATTGCGGGCATCTTGTTTCCATGACTCGCTTGCTTTGACGCGCGAGAGGACAGCGAATTGTCGTTTTAGCGTGTTCATTAGTATGTTGTGTAGAGACGCGGCGTTGCCGCGTCTCATTGTATTGAGACGTACCAACGGTACGTCTCTACAACGATCATTGAGACGCGCCAGGGGCGCGTCTCTACACGATCGTCAATTAAAATCTTTTTTTATTTTTTTAAGGGATGCTGTTGCGCGGTGGAGTAAAATCCGGCACGCGCCATTTGTTCGATCCATTACCTGCGCTATTTCAGAAAGCGATAACCCTTCAACATACCTTAACAGTAACACATCACGATATTCATCTTTTAATTCTTTTAATCCTTTTTTCAAAAATTCCTGAATCTGCTTTTGGTACAATTGTTCATCCGCGTTGGTTGTATCCGAAATCAACACATCAGCCAAGTCCTCATACCCCACATCTGCTTTGTTTTTATTTGCTCTGTAATAATCAATCACTAAATTGCGAGCTATACGAAACAACAACGCTTTCATGTTCTGAACCTGATTGCCTTCTTTAATATACATCCATGTTTTTAAAAAAACCTCACTGGTAATATCCTCGGCTTCTGCCTTATGAGACACCTTGTAAAAAACAAAGCGATAAATGGCATCCACATTGGTATCGTACACATGAGCAAAGGCGTCACTGTCGCCTGCCTGAATTTTAGACACTAATAGTTTGTTCTTTATCGCAGGTATCATAAAATAAGACGAACATCAGGGTATTATGTTACAGTTGCACGACACTGGAGACGCCCCAGGGGGGCGTCTCTACAAAAAAAGTATATCATATCGTCCATAAAATTGTAGAGACGTGCCGTTGGCACGTCTCAATACAATAAGACGTGGCAACGCCACGTCTCTACAAGCTACCAACTACACTGGCCTGAACCTACGGAACACACCCCGCACAATGCCTTGAATTGCCGGATTCTTTACTATAATCGGTTGCATGGTTTTATTGGCAGGTTGAAGTTTGATTCCTTCTGATGTACGATAAAATCGCTTAAGCGTGGCATAGGCATTGTCCAATAACGCTACAACCACATCTCCATTTTGGGGAAAATAATTGCGTTCTATAATCACATAATCGCCGTCTAAAATGCCATCATCAATCATTGAATCACCGCGCACTTTCAGCACAAATGCGTTTGGATCACCTGCTAAAGACGCAGGAACGGCAATGGTTTCTTTATCCTGAATCGCCTCAATCGGCTCTCCCGCGGCAATAATGCCTACCAAAGGCAATTCTATAGAAAGACCGTCTCCTGCATCCACCGGCTCAAGTTCAATTGAACGCGCGCGCGACTCAATCGAAAGATGCCCTTTGCTTTCCAGCGCTTTAATGTATTGAGCAATGGTCGCAACTGAAGAAAACCCGAATTCAGTCGCGATTTCGCGATACGACGGCGAGTAGCCGTGTTCGTTGATAAAATCACGCAAAAAATCAATAATCCGTTTTTGTTTTGGTGTAAGTGGTTTCATACGATAAAAGTAAAGATTAAAGAGTAAAAAGTAAAATGACATTTTGCTTTTTGCTCTTTAATTTTTACTTTATTATTATACCAAACAGAATACATACAATCAACAAACGCCTGTGGATAAATTGTTCGTAACGAACAAACTATGAATATACCTCATATCACACACCAAATCATCAGGTTATATCCGCGCCAATCCGCATATATTGGCTCCATCATCATCGCAATCATTACGGTATTAATTCAATCGTCATATTTACCTCCTTTTCAATATACAACAGAGCAATGGGAATTAGTTGGCGGCAGAGAGATAAAACAAAACCTTGGCACTGTTGCCCTCCGCTTGCCTAACAACGGAACATTTAAACCATTTAAAACATGGGGGGGATTTTCCGCTAAAAAAACAACAACAGATAAAGGCACTCCTGCTGTTGCGATTTATTTTCCCAAAGATGAATTTGTATCTATTTATCAAAAAATCCATGATGAACCAGATCAGTATCCTGTTATTTTTACGAATTTTTCCCAGTGCCTTAAAACTCGCACACTTGAAAAAGGATATTTTATTTGCTTTGAACCGGTGACGAAATTGTAGAGACGTGGCGGTGCCGCGTCTCCGGTGAGACGTCCCATCGGGACGTCTCTACACGATAAAATACTCGTCTTGTGGCCATTTTACGGAATTGATACCTATATACAAGCGATGTTTTTCAAGGTCATCGTCGTTGCGGATAATATGGTCGTAAAAGCGTGATTGCCATTGAAAAGCATTGTCATGGCTCTGACAAATACGCTTTGTTGATTGAGATTTTATCTGGTTTACTATTGATCCAATAGAACTCCTGTAGAGACGCGCCGTTGGCGCGTCTTCTTTTTGTAATGGCGTATTCTCGTTTTCTTCTCGCTCCGTTGACTCAAGACGCCCCAACGGGGCGTCTCTACACGCAATATGAAAAATACAATGCACATGATTCGGCATAATAACATGAGAATCAATAAGAACCCCTCTTCTCACCTTTTCTGTTTTCAAAATTTCTTCTTCCACAATACTCCCCATCGAAAATAACTTCACCTCATCATTAACTATCTTCGACAACACACACGTCATCTCCTTTACGCACCATGTGACAAAATAAAAGCCCTCGGATGCATAGTTGTATCCAGGGTATCGCGATGATTGGATTCGATATGTATTGTAATACAAGTCATCCATATGTATTATGTTACCACATATCCGTTGTAGAGACGCGCCCCAACGGAACGCGAGAGACGTGCCAACGGCACGTCTCTACAACAAAAGAGACGCCCCAACGGGGCGTCTCTACAAACGTAATTATCTCTTTGCGCCGGAATAGGCGATGGCGCGGACTGTATCCCAATCAGTTGCAGATACTGGCGATTTTCCGTAAATGGCGCGAAAACTCTTGATAGCGGCTTTTTCACTATTTAAGTTTCGCTGGCCCGGTCGCAAGCCATACGCCATCACAACCACTGCGGCATCGTCTTTGGGATTATCCCGATCCGGCGTTCGAAGATAAATCTTTTCAAATGCCGTTTCGGCAGAGGATTCTTTATCCACACTTATTTGGCTTGGCCATCTGCCATTTGCAATTTTAACCACATCTTCCCAATCAGTACTTGATTCTGGTAATTTGCCAAATGCTGATTTAAATGAATTCACCACACCAGCGCGTTCTCCATCTCCAAGCACCCTTGTAGTTGATGTTCCATAAGCGATAAAGTTTGTAAGCGTTGATTTGACTGCCTGTGATACTGATTTACCAACACTGATTTTAGCAACCAATCCTTTTTCCACTGATGACTCTTTAGCCGTATTGCGTTTAATGCCCAATTCTATCAGCAATGCATCTATTGTAGTTGATATTATTCTTCCAACATCATTCCGAATGTTTATCAACTGCGTATCTGCCGGCACTGATGCCTTTGCAGGTTGCTCTGACGATTGCTTGGTATCGGTAGTGGTTGATGGCTGTGTTTGAGTGGCTTGATCTGTTGCCTGCGTTGCCGGAGTGGCTGGCGTTGCCGGTGTTTGAGTGGTAGTTGTAGCATCTGTTGAGGTTGATGTAGCCGCTGTCAGGGTAATATAATCGCTTGCAGGATTTGATTCAATGCCACTGGCACTCTTAAATATAACATACACAAACTTTTGACCGAGATCCGAGGAAAAGGTAAAGGCCTTTGATACTGCGTAGGTCTCCCATGCAACGGATGAAAAATTAAACGATTCGGATATTTTCATCATCGTGGCATTACTTGCAGAAATCTTTAGAGTTGCATTACGATTTAATGTTGTTGCATCACCATTATTAATAACCACCGAAATAGTACCGGGACCGGTTACCGGTTGCCAATCAACTAATGTATCTGCGGTAACTGCCGCATTTGTGGTGCGTGTGTTACTACTGGAATCCGTAATGCTAATCGTGTAGGTTCCACTGCTCCCCGGCGGAGGGGTAATGACATTTGTAATAGTACAGGTTTCCGCGCTTGTTGCCGCTTGCTCGGATCCTGCGGCTCGGGTGATGGTAACTATTTGTCCGGAAACGCCGGTTGAAAATGTACCATCCATTGAGGAACACGTTCCACTGGTTGCGCTAACATACGCCAAGTTATACCCGGACCCGAATGTTACTTTAATTTTATCTGTTGCCGCAATTGCAATCGGCGTGGTAAAGGTAACTGTTGCTGTTGTATTGGTACTTGATGTCAGCGCGCCCGGCTCTACATTCGTTGATGTGAGCGATGCCGCAGTATAGGTATCCTGAACCGGTGTTGCGAGATCATCTATACCACTGTCGCTGGAATCCGTTGTTGCAACATCAACAGCAGAAGTAGTGGCGGTCTTTACAACTGCCGGATTATTATCAACAACAGTAGTATCAAACGTAATAACCACTGCCTGCCCAGCTCCGACTGTTGTATCAGCATCTATATTAAGAGTTATTACCTTTGATGCAAGAGCAATGGCTCCGATACTTGCTAATTTATTGTCTACACCGATCGTGAATGCCGTGGTATTTGCCACAAGATCGGTATCATTATCCATGGTAAAATCAGAACCAAATGTATATTTAATTTTATCTGTACTGATAAGCGCATGATCAGCGGTAAATGTGAGAGTATGAGCAGATGCGGAATATGCAGTGTCCGGCACTGCGCTGTCGCTTGCTGTTAACGCGCCTGTTGTATAGGTATCCTGTGCCGGAGTTGCGAGATCATCAATAATAGCATTATTTGTATCTTTGGTTGTAATATCAACCGCTGATGTGGCATTTGTTTTCACTGCCCGCGGGTTATTATCCACAACCGTGTTATCAAATGTAATAACCACCGCTTGCCCAGCGCCAACTGTAGTATCTGCGTCTATGTTAAGAGTAATCACTTTTGATGCAAGAGCGATTGCTCCGTATTGATAAGAGCATGATCAGCAGTGAATGTGAGTGTATATACAGATGCCTCTGAAACCTCATCAGTGGTTGCATTCACTATTGGTGAAACAAGCGCGCCAGACGTATAGGTTTCTGCAACATCTGCCAAAACAACTCTGCTTGCTCCGCCTGTTTCTTGGATATCAAAATCAACAGCATTCACTGATGCCGCGGCTCCAACAGAACGAGGGTTTGCGGTGACTGTTTCACTCGCACCTGTAACGATCGTAAAGATAATATATTTGGTTGCCTCAACTGTCGCGCCCAATGTGATAGTAGCTGTTCTTCCTGCTGATAATGTTGCGTATGTCGTAACAGCAACATTTGCCGCGCCAGCTCCAGCGGCATCATTTGCCTTGCTTACATTTGCAGTTGTCGGTGTGAGTGAACTTACTTTCGCTGTATTTGAAATCGCATTCGTCACGGTAAAGCCGGTGCCAAATGTCAATACAATCTTATCACCGCTCACAAGCGCAACTGGTGTTTGCATGACAAATTTATACGATGTTGGCGCCTCACCTACTTCAGTGCCTGTTGGCGCGGCTGTTGCATCACCTGCTATTACATCGCCATTTGTCAATGCTCCGGCGGCAACAGCAAATTCTTCACCATCTGGAGCATCCACATCTGCTGCCAAATCTTCACTGTCTACTGCTACTGTAGCGACAACAACGGTAATATCAGTGGTTGCGTCTGCATATGTAGGAGCTGTTGTTCCGCTTGCTCCTTTTTGAAGCAGTATTGTAATTCCAGCATTATCTCCATTCAGCACCGTTGCCATGTCCGCACTTACCTCAATATGTATTATCCGAGCGTCACTATCATCATCCCAGCTTCCGGCAGTGAGAGCCGCTGCATAGGGGATCTCCGTACCATTCGTACAATCAGTCGTTACAATAGTAGAAGTAGCCGCACCATAACACACCTTTGCTACTTGAGATGTTCCTGCACCATCAGTACTTAACGGAGCCGGCATATTTGCGGGAATTGTAACAGAAAAATTATCAGCATTAGCCCACACCTGCGCACCTGTTCCAGCTGCATGAAGTTGCGTATACACCAAAACATACGCATCCCCCGTTATTTCCGTGCCAACAGTTGCAGTCGTAAGCGCAGCTGCACTTCCGTTTAACAACGCAAGTGTCGATGGCTCATTTACCGCTTTTACCGTAATCGGTAGAAACACAAATAAACTTACAAATAATGTAAGTAAAAGGAAATATGCCATCCATTGTGACATAGTATCCCTGAATGAATAAAAAGAATGTCTGAACATAGTTTTTAAATATTAAATGAACTCTATTATTTTAAGTTGAGAATAGTATATCATATTTTAATCATTTCCAACATAAGAGCTGTGCATAAAGCACAGGTGTAGAGACGCCCCCAACGGAGACGTGCCAACAGCACGTCTCTACAAACTTTCTTTCACAGAGACGCGCCAGGGGCACGTCTCTACAAACTTTCTTTCACGAAGACGCCCCAACGGGGCGTCTCTACACGAATTGTGACAGAGTGTTTGTAAAGACGGGGGAAAACCTCCGTCTCTACAACGGTCGTGAGATGTCCGTAGAGACGCCCCAACGGGGCGTCTCTACAAACGTAATTATCTCTTTGCGCCGGAATAGGCGATGGCACGGACTGTATCCCAATCACTTGCTGTTGTTGGATTCTTTCCAAAAATTGCTCTGAAGGATTTGATTGCCGCACGTTCGCTTTCAATCTTACGCATCTTGGGCCGCAAGCCGTACGCTATCACAACCACTGAGGCATCATCTTTCGGATTATCCCGATCAGGCGCGCGGAGATAAATCTTTTTAAATGTCTTTTCCGCCTGATCTTCTCTCGCTGTGCTGGTTTGAGTCGGCCATCTGCCATTGCCAATCTTTACCACATCTTCCCAATCCGCCTCGGTTTCCGGCAGTTTGCCAAACGCCTCCTTAAACGAGTTGATCACCCCACCGCGTTCTCCCGCGCCGAGTGAAAGCGTTGATGAAGTGCCGTATGTTACAAAGGCAATCAGCTTTTGCTTTAACTCTGTTTTAATTGACTTCACTGTGGCAATGATTTTATTGACCACTGATTTTTCGTATGATGTCTCTTGCTTCAGATCGCGCACCTTGCCAACCAATTGAATAATTTTTTCAACTGTCTCTTTGGCAATAGTAGCGGCGTCTGCTTTCACGCTCACAAGATTTGTATCACCTGATGGCGTTGATGAGGTTACAGGGTTTGATGACGTTACCGGATCAGCGGTTTTTTTCGTAGTACTCGAATCAGCCGGCGCCTGTTGCTGTGTTGTATCTCCTGAAGATCCGGGAGTACTGACAACGCTTCCGGTATTTGACGAGCTGGTTGTCGGCACATATATAACTCTTACTTCACCTGATGAAACAGATTGATTATTTGAAGTGTCTTGAGCGCGAACGCGATAATAATATTCGTACACTTGCGAACCGACTGTAGTATCTGTATAAGTAAGCGCGTTAACCGATGCCAGCGCATCGCCAGGGGTAAATCCGGTCGAGGTGCCACGATACACTAAGTATGGTTGCGTGGCATGAAGAGCAACATCATCCGTACCCGCGGTCCATGTAAGCACAACAGAATTCGCAGTATTACTTGAAACAGCCAAGCTCCCAGGAGCAGAAGGCGCGGTAGTATCGGAATTACCCTGAATAATAGCGGCCCATGTGGTTAAGTGATCTGTCGAGGTTGTCATGGTAATTTTGTAATCCGCGTAGTAATCGGAATTAGTATTCGTGCCGGTTGCTGAAGGATTATCTGACCCACTCTGCAAGTTGGTAACAAAGGTATCATAATCCACTACGGTAAATGCATCACCTGACTCGTCCTTCACTTCCACTTTTCTGCTGGTAGAAGCAGTTACCCATGTGCCATTGCCTTTGGTTTCATCCCAATACCCAAGTTCCATTTTATCGAACTGATCGCCTGCATTTGCAGTTGTAATCTGCGGATCATCGGTGATCATGGTTGTCATGTCGGATTTTTCAATCTGCAAGGTTAAATCAATCGTATTGTTCAATAACCCGACCGACTTGCCACTGTCATCTGTAATCGAAACATCTACTTCTTTCCCAAATGGTTCTGTCGTTTGCGTTGAATGCAACGCAGGTGTGCTCTCTATCTCAAGAGAGTACGAGTTACTTGATGAGCCCAAATCCTGGGGTTCGATATTGAGTTTTATGTCATTATTCTCGCTATCATCAACCAATTTTCCATTTGCCGGTACAACAGTGTCAACGATAGGAGAGGTTGCAGTGGAAAGCGCGGCTCCCGGGATATTGGCAGTTGAGCTTAATGTCAGAGTTGCCCCGGACCCGGCATTCACAGCGGACGAAGACGCCTTTTTGCCTTCTTTATTGCCTGCGTAGACATTATATTTCTTGCCTGTTTCAACAGCGAGTGAATAAGTGCCGGTGGGCGTTACAGGCGATGTTGCAAACCCTGTGCCATTTACTTCTTCTGCCCACACATGCGCAAATTGAGCAACCGTGGTCCCATCTGATTGATACACAGTCCCACTAATCACCGCGCTTGCTTGAGTGAGCGCCGCGGCAATACCTGCTGTTGTTGTGGAAATAGTTGACTGCTTAAACGCGGTATAGCCGGGTGCATCAACATTTAATTCATAACTTCCGGTACTTGGGGTTGGGACTGTGATTGAGAAGACACCGCTGTCTGATGATTTGATTTCAATGCCGTTCCCAAGCCCGGTATCGCGATTAAAGGCATGCGCCCACGCGCTTGTCAGCGGAGTTCCGCCACTTGTCGCTGTTCCGGAAATCGTAATCGTACTATTAGATACCGCAAAAACCAGTATCTTTGTGCTATTGCCGGAAACCACGAATTTATTTTCACTGCCAACCGCGGTTAACGCAGTTGAATCCGGCGTTACCTCTCCATACCCCGGAATGTAGGCCCGAACATCATAACTTGCTTCTTGTAATTGCATTGTTCCACTTGACGCATCTTTCAACTGGGTATGATTGCCGATGTTTGATGATTGATTAAAGGCATCAATAAACACCTCCTTGGGAGCGTATAAATTTTCTTCTGCAATCGCGCCTTTGTAAATCTTAATAGTAACTGTTCTTGTTGCCGCCAATGACCAATCCTGACTTACAAGATCAGCTCCTGTTGCAGATATCTTTAATCCGGTCTTTTCCGGCAAAGGCCCCACGCCTTTGACATGCGCGCCTAAACGATATGTTGTCGTACACGCGCTGTTATCCGCTCCAGTACAATTTGCCGGGACTTTGATTGAAAACGCACCACTGCTATCTGTTTGCGTACCATTCCCATTGCCGGTAAACGCGCCAGAGGCGTTTAATTCATCTGCCCAAACCATTGCGCCCGAAATGCCAGTGCTATTTGAATCCTTCACTGTTCCGGCAATCGTGCGATACGTTACACTCCCGGCGCCTGCCTTAAAGTCATATCCTGATTTATCAGAAGCAGTTGACCCAATAACGACTGAATAACTAAACCCACCAACTGCCGCCGCCGCTGTCGGTTCAGCTCCTGAAGGATTTGTCTTCAACCGACCATAGCCCGGCGCATTTACTTCTAATGTCCATGTGCCTTCTGGCAAAAACAACGTAAAGTAGCCAGAGCTATTAGTTGATGACGGGACAAACTGCTGATTTGTTGCGTTATACGCATTCACTCCGGCAAATTGAATCGGATTTCCTGATTCATCCAATACCGACCCCTTTACTGAATTATTGGATTTGACAAATTTGAAGGTGAGTGAAGACGGAGTATTGGTGCCGGTTGCAGGAACTGTTACTTGCTGATCTTGCAATGGTGGCAATCCCGGTTTTCCTGCTCCAACTTTGTACACGCCTGGCACAACCTTTAAGGTAAAGGTGCCATCTGTTTTTGTTTGCGTGTTTGCTCCGAATCCATTTGTACCAGATGGATCATACGCCCACACCTGTACACCCGAGAGTCCAGTACTGCTTTGATCTGTTACTGTTCCGGTAATGGTTTTTGACGCAGTTGATAAGGAGAAGTTCGCTGTCCCAGTCCCTGACACCGAGATATTTTGCGATGCCGGCGGCATAAAGTCCGGTTCTGGCGGTGGACCTGATACAAAGCCCATATTCATTGGCATAAACGGATCTGCGCCAATATTCCATTGCCCGTCAGAAATTGTAATTGTGTAGTTTGTGCATGCGTCAAACCCGCTTGCCATGCCAGTACAGGCAGATGCGCCATCGTTGCCTGCTGTTTTCCCGTTTAAGGTAAAGTTATATTCCAACCAGCCATCAGGGCCAGATGCCCACACGCGGATTTGTTTTGTGTTGAGAGTCGCGGCGGTATAACTGAATTTACCAGTAACCGTAGATGTCCCCTGTTTGATCTTAATTGTTTTTCCAGTTACTGATGTTGTTGTTGAGGTAAGAACCATTTCAACAGAACTACCAGCAAGATAGCCCGCGCTCTTGGGCGGCTCTACATTCAACCAGTACGAGAAATTAATACCAGAGGCATCCGGCGTCGGCAACCCAGTAAAGGTGAATGATCCGTCTGATCCTGTGGTTTTTTCAAACCCGCCACCACGTGGAGTAGAGAGCCAAATTTTCGCGCTTGCGACACCGGTTGTTCCGTCTTCTTTTGTAACTTTGCCTGATATTGATCCTGATCCTCCTTTATCAAGCGGGAATGGCATAGAGGTTAATGGGCCTTCTATGGTTTTTCCGGTTGAGTCCTTTGTAGTAATAGAAACCGTATGTCCGCCACTGTTGTTTGTCCAGTCCATGGTGCTCGACGCGCCGTTGACGATATTTTTCAGCTCAAAGTTCAGATAATCATTTGCTTGCGTTGCGGCTCCGCCAGTAACAATAACAATCTTTCTGGTTGTGCTATTCGGCGTAACGCTTGCCATGGTAACGGTTCCAGTGCCTGGACCATTGATATCCGCGTTCATAAACGCTTCTGTTGTCGCGCTTGATTTATCAGCGCTTGAAACATCAAACCCGACTGGGAATTCAAGCTCGATTTTCCCGCCAAGAGGCACTGCTTGCGTTGTTGGGAAGTTGATCATGTACCGCGATGTCTGGTTTGCAAACTGGTTCATGGGCCACACATTAATCGGCATGAATGTCATCACGTTCGGGTTAAACACGTCATTTGTTCCGCATCCAAAATCAAAGGTTGTCGCAGAACATCCTTTTGATCCCGCGCCTTGGAAGCCATGGACTGTGCCAGTGCTTTCATCATAGCTACCATCAACAGGAACATTGTTCAGACCTTTGATATTTGTTCCGGCGGTAATGACATATGTTGCATCCGCAGTAAGCGTGAGTCCGTCAAAGTGCACAGAATTATCAAACGCATCATAATTGATATTTGCGCCGGATAAACTCACACTTGCGCCGGCTACCAACAATGTCCAGTTTGAAGCAGTGGTTACGGCTGATTTTTGCATTCCGGCATTAAAGCCAACTCCAAGATGGAATCCATCAGTATCAGACCACGAAATCCGCGGAGCCGCGTTATCACCTTCGGCTGTAGCGCGGGTGGTAAAGGTAAAGGTGTAATCCCCACCAGCAGTACCATCATAATCGCCATCAACAAAATTTCCCGCTATATCTTTTACCACGGTTCCCACTAATTTGATGCGGAAATCCTTTTCTGTCGGGAGCGCGCCGTTCAGCCAAATATGGGCAATACGGCCGAATGGATCATATTCCACTGTTCCGCTTACCGTAGTTAATGGCGTTTCACTCGCGCTAAACGATGCATTCGCTGTTGCATCATATTGCAGTAAGAAACTTGATGTTGTGAATGTTGTCGGATCCATATCTTCACTAAACCGAACACTCATTTCCGGAATGTTAATGTTCACCGCGCTTACAGTCATCCCCTCTGCCTGAACTTTGTTATCTTGCACTTGCGGGGCGGTGCTGTCCGCGCCTGAACCGGTTTTAAAATCAGTGATAAACGGCCCTGGCTCAGTGCTCCCTGGTTGTGGCATTCCGGCAATCGGCACGCCGAATGAATTTTTAACATCTCTCGTTATTGTTAAGCGATATTTTTTACTTGCCGTAAGCACTGACGCCGGCGTCAGAGTAATAGCATTTTGCGATGAGTTATATGCCAAGGTTCCGGTTACTGTAACATTCGGCGTATCAGTAATATTTTTCAACGTAATATTACTGCTTGTCATGGTTGATTGATCAAGCGGACCAGAAAATTTAATTCCAATGAGTTTGATATTGGTTGGAACCTCAATAGACCCTTGGAACGGCATAGTCCCTTCTACCATAAAGTTGCCGCCTGCCATCATCGGTCCTGCAAAAATTCCGCCACCTGTCCCGCCTGTTCCTTGCATAGTGCCAAGCATTGTCGAATCAAATGCTTGAAACTCACCGATAAGCTGAGTATTGGCGCTTGCAGAGGGCATCGAAGGAGTGCCACTGGTGCACGCGTACACAACCGCATCGCATGTTACGACATACGCAATATAGTTACTACCCGGCATCAATGGATAAAACATAGCCCCAGGCGCAGGATTGGTTCCTGACGCAAGATAGGTAAACCGGCTGTCATCGTAAAGCGCGAACGTGGATATTGAGGCATTATATGTATAACTTGCAGTTCCGGTAATCGCGTTTACCGCCACACTGTTAAACGGTTTATGCGTTGCCAAATTCAATGGCACATTATCTGGCAAAATATAGAGGTTATATCCTTGGCCTGTTGTTGCGCTACTATCTGTCCATGTAACCCGAATATCATTTTTATCAAGTCCGGGATTTGCTGTATCAGGATCAGTAAGCACCACCGAAGATACCGGCCGAACTGTTGAAACCGTCACCGTTGGAGCTGTTGAAGTATTATCAATATTGCCTGCGCTGTCTTTGACCGCATTGGTTGGATTTACCGTGCTGGTTGCGTACACAACAGTCGGAGTCGCGCCCAAGGTTACTTTCACCATATTCGGAGATAGCCATACCACTGTTGGGCTGGTGCCGTAATCAGTTCCAACAGTATTGGAATCAAGAACTGTTGCGACATTGCCATTAGTAACAGTTGACTGATCCATTGACTCGGAGAAAACAAACGCAATCTCATCTCCGCCTTCAGCTGTGTTTGCCGTTGCGCCGTCATTAATCACAAGTACAGATGTAAGGGTTGGTTGTTGGTTATCAATATGCAATGCTGCAAAGGATTGAATCATGGTTCCGCCTGCGGCTTGAATCAACCCGCCATCAATCCAGATATTATCCGGCGTTGCTCCTGCAACAATAGTCGGGGTGCCTCCCAGAATAATTTCCAAAGTATCGCAGGCCATTGTTGTCTTTTTCCATGCCATGGTCGGCGCGGCACCGGTACCCCACGGATTTGTGCGTTGGGTAAATGATCCACTTGCGCTGTCAACAAAAAATCCTTGATAACTCGGAACCCCCACTTTTGTTTCTAAATTATTTGCCGCCAACCCTGCATTCGCGCATCCGTCTGCCGAGTTGCCGTCAAAGCTGGTATTCATTGTTTTGCTGAATACAAAGGTAACAACATCGGCAACACCGATGCCACTCGGATTTGTATCACTATATTTAACCGCCAATACCCGCGCAATGCTTGCGTCAAGCGTGCCAATACTTCCTTCTGTCGGAGACCCGGCATCGCCCACCGCTGTAATCGCGGTTCCGGCATCAGTGGTAACGGTTGTTGCCGGATCAATCACATCGCCATTTGCAATGGTATGATCAAATCCGGGGATAATCTCAACCGTGTCATTAAGATAGGTTTCAGTAAACCAGCTCACAGCTAATCCGGATGCGACCGTGCCCCAGCTATGAGGGCCTGCGCAGGTGTTTGTTGCATTCAATGTTCCAATAGCACAGAGCCGGAGCGCGGTTCCTACATTTGCCGCAGTAATAGTTGCCGGATTCATTGCTCCACTAAACCGAACACGAATCACATCTCCCGCATTAATGGCAGAAGATCCTCCACTTGGACCGGTTCCTGTTCCGCCTCCGGGTTTCATAATTTCAATCCGTTGAAGTGTTGGTGTCGCTCCTGCGCCAAGCGTTGCATTAAATCCACCAGCTCCCAATGTCCCGTCTCCAGTATTTGCCGCCGCAATGCCAGAAACACCCTTGGTTCCGGTAACACTTAATGTGTCAGTCCCTGCCGCGTTTCTATTTAATACTACCACCACGGTCTTGCCGTCTGCGGATACATAATTAATCGCCTGTGCCGCGAGCGCGGTTCCACCGCCGCCAAATGCGAATAATACTTGCAACTGGGTCGTGTCTGATGTTCCGTCAGTCAAATTCACTGGCGTTGCATCATACGACATAACTGTTGCGGTTTGCGACGGATATTCCAATCCGCCTGTGTTTAAAACCGCTTCAGTAAATACAAGTTTGAGGGTGGAAAGACCGGTAACACTGGAGACAGTCGGACCAGCTGTTTTCAAGAGTCCGGTACCACTGACTGAAAGACCATTAATATCCACAACCGCGGCATTGGGAGTAATAGTGTCGTTATTTGCCGCATCAACGCCACTGGTAAGTGTTACTGTTAACGTATCGTTTGTAAGCGTGGTTGTTGTCCATGCAATTGTGGGAGAAGTGCCCCAAATGTGCGAGCTTGACAGCACCATGCGCGTGTTGACATTTCCATTGGTCACTGTTGCGGTGTCCATTGATTTAGTGAATATAAACTTGACTGTATCTGTTAGGTTCACCGAAGAACTCGTATTGACATCTGTATATTTAACTGACTGGATAGTCGGCGCGCCTAAACTGATGGCGCCGACATTGGCGACTTTATTTCCTGATTTATCAGAAGCGCCACCAAAGCCCGAAGTATCAGCCCATGGCACGATTTTATACCCTGATTTAACATTCGGCGCTGTTCCTAAAGTAATGGTAATTTTGCTATTTGCCACTGAAGCGCCGTTGACACCCCATACTGACGTTGCGCCATCTCCCCAAGAACCCCACTGGCATCCATCTTTAGAACTTATTGGTGTGGTAACTGTACAGGTTGAACCATATAACACATTAAATGCCCATTGATCCCATGCTGACTGGCGATCCATTTCTTCACTAAACTCTATAGCAACTGTTTCACCCACCTCAAGTAGTTTATTACCATTGGTATCAGTTGCTTTTATTTTTGTAATCGTTGGCGCTGTGCTATCAATTGTACATTGGATATGATCCGCGTCCGGAGTATTATCACTACAACCGGTTACGGCGACATAGTTACCCAATATATCGGTCAAAGCGCCTGCGCCTGCGGTCTTTTTAATATCAATACTGCCGCCGCTTGTAAAATTAGTGCTGGAATGCAGTACCAACACAACAGAACGCTGATCCCAATCCAATGCCGCGGCGCTGATAGTTGGCGTATCTCCCTCGGCTGTTGTATTGACGGTAAATCCGCCAACGGCAACCGTGTTTCTATCCAAATTTTTATCAAATCTGACTGTTGCTTTTTTTGCAGTCGCGTCAATGCCGATTCCTTTTACAATCGGCGCGGCTGATTTTTCTAATGGCCGAAACCAATCAGACATTTGGATATTGCCATCTGTATCTTTTGGCCCTCCGCCGTTCATGGAATTTTTAACCCTGATGGAATCCATAACAGCAGTTGGATCAAAACTGCTCATATCAAAATCTGTTGGATCAAGATCACATGTCGCTTCAGGCACACCAATTCGCACTTTATTTGCAGAAACCACAATATCCCCAGCCCCTAACGCTGTTAATGAAATTTCGGCATTACTACTGCAATCCGGGCTTTTAATAATATAATGCGCCCCGACTTGAGATGTGGTTGTATCCATGTTTTTACTAAACACCAACGTAACTCGGCTTTTGCTTGCATCAACACCACCGTCTTTATCCATATTATCTCCGGCAGTTACGGTAATGGTATCCGCGCCAGTAACGCTATTGTCTATTTGAGCTCCGTCTGCCTCTACGCGGATAATTTTAGGATCCCATGGCTGACGAACTGCGCGGCTGATAGCTGTTGTATCAGTGCTATTTGCAGTTACGAGCGTATAAAAAGTAATGTTTTCACCAGTTGTCTGATCAACTGGTTCACTAAATTCTACTTCTACAGAGTTATTGCCAGATGGCCGAGTTGCGGTAATGGTTGGTCCGGTTGAATCGGCATTTCCTCCAGCCGCAGTTACTGTTGTCCCAGAGTTGCACGCTTCTCCGGCTTGGTTATAGACCGAAGTAGCGGCGCAGGCAAAGGTTGTAGTGCCAGAAGTGGGAGCCGCAGAAAGCGTTAAAATAACGGTTTTTGTTCCGCCATCCGCTTGCACTGCGGTGATTGTAGGCGCGCCACTCCCTCCAAGCGCAAAATCAGCCGCTTCAAGCCCACCCGATGGACCCCATTGCTGGCTTGACGAAGTATTAAACACCCATTGGTCAAAGGTCAGCACCGCTTTTGTGGATGCGGTTTTCCATTTTAATGTAAAGGTCGGAGCCGCGGCTCGCGCTGTGTCAACCCAATTGCCTATTGGCAAAATTGGCAACCCAATAGCCCACAAAAGTGTGGTTACGAGTAAGAATGAATAAATGATTCTCGCAGATTTGATCCGCGAAAGCACGAAGGTGCGCTGTTTCATAGAGCGTAAAAAAACATAAACCTCGCATCAAGAACCAAACCCCTGATGCAAGGCTTATGAAATATATACTTATTATTATTTATATCTTTTTTTTGCGTAGGCCTATGTTTTAACGACTACCTCACCCTTACCCTCTCCTTGTAAAGGAGAGGGGGGAACAACACTAACGACTTCTTTGCGCTTGCGCGCTTACGCGATACAGCGTTTGCTCTGTTACATCTCGTACTTCTTGAATACTTTTTTGGATTTGGGGAATCTTAAAAAACGCCATCTGAACAACAAGTACTGTGTTCATAAAAACAAGCAGTAAAAAAAATCCTCCAACAATGACAGCGAATACTCTTCGCTGTGTATGCGATTTCTTTTCAATTCCTTCATGACTCATATCTATAGTATACAATCAATACACATTTTATGCACAAGCACATTCTGTGGATAACCCCGCACCTATTATTAGGTATATTACTCTGATGGGTACAATAGAACTATAGATTGAAAGTTATCTCACCTTATTTCAGCTACATCTCTTTAAAAAAGCGTTAGCTTTCCTCATAATAGGTGCGGGGATAACCTCGCAACAATTAAGACGCGGCATCGCCGCGTCTCTACACATTCTATCTCCACCGCGCGGTAATCAACACGCCAAGCAACCCAATAACAAATGAAGAAAGATAGCGAAACAACACTCTTGGAGTAAAGCCCTCTTTGCCAAATATAATATACTGCCGTACAACTCCCAATGTCATATGCATGACAATCAGCCACACGCATCCCATGGCATAGATCGTTGTAGGCCACAACACAATCAATGCAAATGCCTCAATGCCAATGATAGTCGCGATTGCTGTTGCGCCAATGCGATGCTGTAATAGCACATGATAGCCCTCAAACCACATCCATGAAATATACATCGAACATGCTATTAAAAAACCGCCGACCACAAGCGGCGAGTATCCCAAAATAGCAATCCCTGCAAAACAAACGACTGCTATCATGTATAACAACGCCACTAACAGCAGAGATCGAAACGCAAGACGGAGCTTGCGCGTACTCTTGATTGAGGATGAAATCCGAAACCGAAAGGTCAGAGCAGACGTTACAAGCATGACAATACACCCTGATACTATAATCCAGATATGTTGAAGAAATGTGTGATCAATAAAGATAAAAAAAAGCCACAAAGACGCAATCGTCAATAGTTGGAGAACAGACGCGTGCATAAATGATATGCCACGTTTTTTTTTCCAACACACCCAATGGATATACAGCGTAATGGCGCAAGATAGAAGCGCAATAAACCAAAACAAGCGTGGCATAGCGCGAGCTATTTCAAAGAAAATGATTATTGAGGTGCCGTTGAGGATACTAACGATTAATGAAGACATACGAGAACACATTATACCCCCCCTATGAATATAGGAGCGGGAGGGCTGAATCATAGAATATCTGTAATCATCCATACCTCACCCTCCCCTAAGGGGGTACGCGGTCATCGTCCAAACGGATACGGATTGCCGATATTTGGGCGCATTTGGCGGGGAGCGGAACTATTGCCGCCTACATCAACCGCAATGACTGTATAATAATAGCTGTTCCCCGGAACAACTAATGTATCATCATACCACAGCGGCTTATCCGCTCCGACTGTCGCGATTTCATCTCCTAACACACCACTTGTCTGGGAACGATATACGCGGTACAGCACAACAGAAGAATCATCAACACCTGTCCATTTCACGCGCACGCTTCGGGAATCAGTCGCCGTTACTGTAATATCTTTTGGAGACGGCGGGACAACCGTGTCCGTGACTGTGATTGAGATTGATTCAGATAATCCCTCTTGAATATCTTCAGCCCGCGAACCTACTGTATAGGTATAGGTCTTTCCCAATTGGACATCGCTGTCTCGATAGGTTTGTTTGGTGTTTTTTATAACCGCAATAGACGATCCAAGTGATGTTGCATCTTCCGAGCGATAGATGGAAATTTCCTGCACGCGCGAATCTTTGGGATGTTCCCATGTTACCAATACATCAGCGCCTGTCCCAATGTCATACACTGTTACATTTCTCACAGGCAGGGCCTGCGTACTATCAACCACATCTAAAGAACCTTGTTCCAACTTGCCAAATCCCGGCACAGCGACTCTGCCGGCGAAAAAAGGATCTTCCAACAACTCAACGCTCGGCTTTTGCTGATTGATTTGTGTCGGTTGCTGAATTGTTCCGGCAGGTGACGGCGCTCCAGAAATTGAATTTTGAATAACAGGTGAACTCGGGACGGTCCCGCCTGAAGGCGGTACATAGGTTCGGTAAAAAATAATACCGGCAGAGCCAAACATAACGCTCATGAAAATAGCGTATATCATCAGTTTCTTTTTTGGTATTCGTCTGCGGATCATATTTTTATAAGGATATCGTAGAGACGCTCTGTTAGAGCGTCTCATCGAGACATCTCTCATCGGAGACGCACCAACGGTGCGTCTCTACGATTTATTATAGATCAGGCAAATAATAGGTTACTAATGCCAAAGAAAATGCAGATGACAATTCTGACCGGGCGTTTTCTTTATTTTTTTCTTTCCCCGCGCCAGTGGAATCGCTGGCGCTATACTGGGTTGATTCAACTTCAACGATCCGTTCAAAATTTTCTATATGCTCAAGTATTTTTTTAAACCCGTTATAATCCGTACCACTCAATTCCAAATCAATCGTCACTTTTTTGACTTGATTCAAGCGCGGATCGCGTGCGGATTTTTGCGAGCTGTCCGATGGTTGAACGCCTTCAGGAGCCGTGGGTTGCTGATATCCGGATTGATCAGGAGGTTGGGGAGAGGCGTTTATTTCATCTCCAACACCAGTTGACTGGGGTTGGGATCGTGGCGACTCTTTCACTGTTTCTTCTGTAATATTCATTGAACGCACTTGAACGCCCACATCGTTGAATAATTGCTCCATTTGACCAAACAGCACTGCGCTCTCGGCTGTTTGAGGAAGAGCGGCGTATAAAATTTCCTTTGGCTGATTTTGTAATTTTTTCAATTCCTCGCGCAAGACATCGCGCCTCTGTTCTTGACTTTCCAATTCTTGTTTCAGCGCGGTCTCTGTATTTGATCTCACATACGCAAGCGGACTCTTAATAAGAAAAAAATATCCAATAAACAAAACAGTCGCAACAACTCCAAGAGACACAAACAAAAAATACCGGGTTAAAAACTTCCCTATAGTAATGACTATTTGCTTGCGAGCTGATTCTTTTTCTTTTATCACCGGTTTCATATGCGATGTTTGTTTACTCCTTTAGTGCGGAGACGCCCCTCTCCAAAGGAGGGCGTAGGCAAGGGAGCGTCTTTACAATCCCTCAAACCTTGATCAGAAAAAAAGAGGCGCGTGCTACTCAAATAATGATTTTTTAACCACCAAATCAAGGATAAATGAAACATGCTCCCGCGGCGCTGACTGTGGCTTTTGCTCTTCTCCTTCTTGCTGTGCGATCTCGCTTTTGGTTGACGTTATTTCCGTATCATCTTCGCGGGAATATCCTGAAATAGTTGCCGACTCCACATACGCGGAGTCCTCAAAAACCTGCCACTGGGCAAGCATATCCTCAACAGACGGAGCTGTCGCAGTTAACGAATAGGTATACGCATCATTTTTATCAAGTGAAATCCCGTCAAACGTAACTGACGCAAGCGTGTTTTCTTCAAAAAAAGATAATAATTTCAGCCATGAAATATGCTCGCTTGCCAATGCTTGCGCCGCGCCGATCCGCAGTTGAACTTTCCGGCCAGCAGTGGTTTGAAGCGCGATGCGGCTGACTTCTTTTTCTACAAGATCTTTAGTAGATACAAGCTGATCAACGCGAGTTTGCTTTTGCGTAACAACTATCTGTAAAAAAAACCACATTGCGCCAACCACACATACACAACATACCGCAATCACTCCCAAACGAATAATGGCGATATGCTCGCTCCGTTCCATTAACACATCTTCTGAAATCAAGTTTACTCTCATGCGTGGCAAGAGATGTTTTTTGTTTTTTGTTTTTTCCTGCTGAAGGCGGAGTTTTTTGTATTCTTCTTTTCCTTTTTCTCCAAAATCAATGGTTTTTAATGCCTGCGTTTGCGGTTTTGGTTGAGCATGGACTGTTGGAGTTATATCAGATGATTTTTTAAATAATGCGCGTATCTTTTTTTTCAGCCCAGAAAACAGTGATGTTTTTTTTATCGCCCCATGCTGGACAAACGCAGGGAGCTTGTTCGTTGTAGAGACACCCCATTGCTTGCCCACCGTAGAAGAGGGGGGCGTCTTATCGGAGACACCACGATTATCGGAGACGTCCCAACGGGACGTCTCTACAGATTCCTCTCCCTTGTGCGGTGGCGTTGTATGCATTCCTTTTGCCTGCGTATACATAACACCACCCTCTTGCTGTTGTTTTTCAGCAAGAGTGGCGTTGTGTTCACGTTCTTCTTGTCGCCGGAATTCTTCTGGCAAAAGATTGACCATACGAAACACTATTCTTGTAAAGATGGAGGTTTTCGCCCCGTCTCTACAACGTACCACTCCCGTGTAGAGACGCTCTGTTAGAGCGTCTCATTGAGACACCTCTCACCGAGACGTCCCAACGGGACGTCTCTACACGGAAACCATCAAATAACATTAATTCGCAATCACCTCTGTTGTTTGCGGTAGACGGAACCTTTCGTCTGTAAACCCGGGCGGAGGATTTGTAATAATACGCGGATCAAACTGAATCGTTTCTGTGGGAAATTCATATTTTATTCCTGCACGCGCCGTAGTCCCGGATTGCGTCATAAACGAAAGCAACGCTCCTCGCGGGCACTGTATCACTGATCCTTCATCATCACTCACTTCAACAATCCAGTAATAGATCGTATTCACAGCAAGGTCCGACACTGTCGCAGTATATGAAGAAGAAGAAACGCCAATCGCTGTTCCTGATTTTACCACATTTGGGATTCCAACTCCATCACTGTGCGTTGTTACATTTTTATCATCATCAAGATACACGGTATACCCGACCGATCCGCCGTCAGGGTCATACGCTCCGGACCACTGCACAGTGAGAGAACTCGGCATGTCCCTCTGCCCTGCCGAGGGGAAATATGATGACGGACACACAGGCGATGTTCCTGACTTCACCCCCCTGCCTGTTAATTTTACAGAAATGCTTGCGCCTTGAGTAATAGTAAGCGTTGCCGTTTTTACCCCTTCTGTGGCCGGATGGAAATGAATTGAAACAGAAAGCGCATTTTGAACCGCAGGCAATGTGGCTGTACCGGAATTTATCACCCCGCCTGCCACAACTGTATAATCGCTCACATTTGAAAGCGATAAAGTAATTGGCACATCCCCTGCTATTTGACGCGTTATGTCTATTTTTTTCTCTTTAAATTCTGTGGCAGGAGTAGTAGTCACGCGCGCAGATCCCATATCAGCGACTGTTTCTGAAATGCGAATTGAAGTTGGTTGCGCCGCGACTGATGCAAAAAAGAAATACACCACCACAAATAGGGCAATTACAATAAACAATCGCATTGCAAGATGTATGATTTTTCTTGATGACAGATGATGTGTGTGTTTTTTTTGTATCATATATACCTCACCCTCCCCTCTCCTTATTAAAGGAGAGGATACGCCACTCCCCCCTCCTTTATAAGGAGGGGGTTAGGGGGCGGTTAATCAAACGGAAACTTTTTGCGCTGAAACTGAATCTCCCGCGATATCACAGCTCCTTGCACTTTCAGAGGAACATCGCTTAATGAACCGGTTCCTTGCGCTGTGCCGGTAAAGAAGACGCCATTCGGAGTAGTGCCTGCCACATAAAACAATCCTGACACAATAACCGGAGCGGCAGTAATGGAGCGCGCTTTTGTCTGCACCAAATACCGAACCTCGGGCCAGCCGTCAGGCAAAGCGCACCATCGCGATCCCTTGTACCCGGGGCACGGAGCAAGTGCGCTATTCCACGCTGTCGGTTCCGCGTACACAACTACATTCCCGTTTTTGACAATCCAAGCGACAGATGCCACGCGTTTTGGGTCAGCATCAATCATTGCTCCTGAATATGTAATATCATGATAAATATTCATATTCCCGCGACGCACAATAACAGTAACAGCGCCAGATTTCCCTGATAGCGCGTTTGCCAATACAAGATGTTTGCGAACAATAAAATTCAACCCGTCAGGCACCACAATGACTTTCCCCTTCGCGCTATTTAATGTAACTGTATCACTGTCCGCAGTGGAGGAAACTGTCATACCTGCGGATGAAAACAATTCGCTTGCCGAACAATTTACTCCTTCATTAGAAGTAGAAGCGCCGCACGCAACTGTTGTTACATCATATTTTCCGCCAGTATTATTGATCATATCATCAATCGGAAGTTTGCCCAATTTTGTGATTGAACTGGTATCTGTGGGCACGCCGAATTGCTGGCCTGCGTACTGCCTCACGCGGGCTTTAGGATCAACCGGAACATTAGCAATCTGCCCGTCAGAAATAATATAATACAACCCTATCGGTTTCCGAATCGCTGAAGGATCTTCTAAATTCATAATGCTCGACTTGCTGTAAATGCTTCCGCCGGTTGTGGTAAAATACGCGCCTGTTCTGCGGTATAACCCCACAGATGCCGCCGCGACGCGGATACTGCATGATGTCCCACCTGGCACGCAATCAGCGTCAAAGGTCAGAGTTGATTGAGTTGTAAGCGTTGTAACATCAGTTGAAATAACCGGGATAGAAAGCGTAAATTTCACTTCTCCTACTGCTCCCGGCACGACATTCCCAAGCGAGAGCGTCATGCGGTTTCCCACATACGTAGGGCTTCCGCCAAAAACAGAACTGATATTTGATGCAGGCACAGGCAAATCAACATATATTTGAGTATTCTGGGCAGTGTCTATACCGGTGCCGGATGCGAATGAATAATTCATCACATATTCAACAGCGTCGGTGTCTCCAAAAAACGCAATATCTTTTACTTCGGTTGTACCCGGTTTTTGCGCGCGTATGCTCAATGTCGGATTAGCCGCTATTTTCGTGTAAATATCCCCGACCTTGCAGGTGCTCATACCAGCCGCGGTTCGGGTCATGCCCAATCTGTCAGCAGGATCAACATATACCCCATACGGTCCGGTGCCGCTTGAATTGCGATATTTTAAATCAGCGTATTTAGAAGGATTGATAGAACAGTTGAATGTTCTGCTTCCTACTGATGAGCATGCAATATTTTTTGCAACGCCAACAGGATCAACTAATTTAATCTGCGAGGTTACACCCACTCCGTCAGGATCAACAACAGGATCAACAATCGCGATAGGAGAATAGGCAAATTCAACAGTTGCGGAAGAAAAAGGCGAGAGCGGACTTGACTCAGATGTTACAGGAGATGTTCCAAACGAACTCGGACACAAAGGCGGATTATTCACCAATAACTCGTTTGATACCGCTTCAGCACACCCGCCGCTTGAACACGCGCGCAGTTTGAATTTTACCCTTTTCTCTTGATATTCCGATCCTACTGCTTGACTATTCCCCACAGTTACTGTTTCCCATACCCCGCCATCAACACTCCTCCATAGCCCCATAGACACGACACATCCTCCAAGAACAGGCCACGCTCCGCTCTCTGTCCCGATATTGGTATACAGCCCAACATACGCATATGGTGAAGTATCTTGATAGTGAACCCTACTAGCAACAAGAGAAAAAGTAGGATATGGCGCGCAACGGAATGTTATCGCAGGGTAAGAATCATAGGGAGTTTCTGTCCTATTAACTGTACATAAGGGAGGTGGATATAGGGTTCCATCATAATCCCATGTATGGCAAGAAAATGATCGATGTCTCATCTGTGCATTATAACTACACATTCCACTACCTACAGGACACGTGGTATCTGCCGTCGCTTTTGCAACGCTCTCGGTATTATCAATGATCCATTCACTCGGGCTGGCATCCAAATGCCGATCAGGCGTTGGCCAATAAGTGCCTGTAATTGATGTCCATGGTGATGCGGAAATGAAACCACCATTGACATAGTTATAAATTTTATTCTCAGATTCTGTACATGTGGCAGTGGTATTATCATAATAAAGATTCATGGATGGATTCGTTGACGTTGGGCCCTGACTCCACAAACGACGATATGTGCAGTTGAACGGCGATGACTCGTTGCAGTTTGTATATCCTGCTGAATCACGAGAAAAAAAACCTTCTTGGTGCCAAAAAGTGCGATGATCACCATGGCCTGCCGGATGACTCGCAGGGATGAATGCTCCCAATGATGTATTTGCCTCGCCTTTATATGGAATGGTCAAACACCGCGCAAAGTCACTCACAGTGCCTATTTCTTCATTGCATCTTGCAGAAGGATTAGCGCTACACAAATCACCAGGCGCAGGTTCAAAGAGAGCTATAACTGTGTAATCTTTATCCGATGCTATATAGCAAGAATCTCCAGTGATAAAGGTACAGCCCATCCAACCGGCGTTTCCTGCTTTTTGCTTGTACCCTGAAAAGCCAACAAACCATGACCGATTCACCAAAGTTGTCCATGGAGATGCGTTATATCCAAAAAACTTGGGATTATCTGTGTTAATATACCCGTATGCCGGATTATTTATCGCAAGAGTAATCGTTGGTGTTACGTCAATATACGAAACGCATGAGGCGCAAGTGCCTGCATACGTTGTCCCGCTTTTTGTTACTGTAGCTGACACAATAAAATTCTTTTTCCCAAATCCGTTAACACTGGTAATGGCAAGTTCTGTAGAGCATGTTGATGATGTTACAGTCATTTCGCAACTTCCAGCAGGCGACCAACTAATGGTATATGTCGGATCACTTGCCTCAGGTCCGCCGAAGTCACGATAAGTATATGTGAATGAAAAATTCACTGTGCCGGTAAATGTGCTTCCACCGGATCGTATTGCATTTACTGTATATCTGGCAGTCCCTCCTTTAGGTACTCGCTTCCCACCAGTAATGCTCACATTAAAACTCGGTGCGGATGTATTTGCGCACTGAATTCTTGCCCGCGTGTTTGGCGGAATAGTAAGCCAACAACTTGAGCTTATTCCTGCGCATCCTTCTGTCCATCCGCCAAATACCACTCCTGATAAAGCGCTTGCGCTCAATGCGACTGTCCCGCGCGGCACCAAATACCAGCGATTTGTTTCCGTAGGCCCAAGCAATTGGGTCGCGCCTTGCGAAATTGAGCATCCGTCAACGCCATCGCGCGTCAGTGTTAATAATTCATACGCATGGGTCAGCACGGTATTACTGTTTACTGGTTGAGGGCCTGGCGTTCCGCTGGCTGTGGTTATCTGCACTTTTGACTGAATATCTCCGGAAGTATTAGCATTCACGATAAGTGATTTTTTACATTCGCCGTTTGAATCAAACTCTGCTGTGGCGCAGTTTAATGATCCCACAAACCCGGGTGTTCCAGGGCCAGACACTAAAAAAGCATTCAAACTCACCTGCTCTGTAACTGTGGGATCTTTTTTAACTGTAACAGTGTAATACGCAATCCCTCCGATAGGCACAATAATATTTCCATCTGTTTCCAATCTTTGAACCCGCGTCGCATCGCGCGCAATGGATACGGACAATGACGCAGTATCGCGCGTAAACTGGGCTGTAACTATTCCATTGCGGTCAATGGGAAATGTTCTGGCGCTATCTTTATACACGCATGAATATCCGCGCGTCCCGCTGATAGGCGCTGTTTCGCAACTGCCAGGAGAAACGGTATATCTGGCAGAAGTCATAAGGTATCCTGCGCGTGGCTGGGCTGAAATAGAAAGGATAGTCAAAGGAGTGACCAAATATCCGCTTGTGCCGATTTTTTTAACAATCTGGCCGGCTAATTGCGAAACACTTACAATATCGCCCGCGTCTGCCGGATTTGCTGTTACTGTTACAACCGGCAAAAATCCGACTGCTTGCGTGGCGCTCTCTTCCCGTTTTGATCCGCTTTCTGATCCGCTTACCCCTGCAATTCTCACATACCCGCTCATCATAGAAACCGCGCCTGGCCGAGCGTCATACACAATCATTGGATATGAACAGTTTTCCGCACCTCTGCATATTTTTGATGATGTGTCAGGAAATTTTATTCCAATCTCTCCGGCTGTCCCATCTGACACCAACATACTTGCGACTTCACCTTGCACTGTAACATCGCCGGAAAATCCTTCTGCTTTTATAACATCTGCGAAAAATCCTGATATGCTTGCGCCAATACCATCATACGGAATAGTGGGTGTCCGTAACGACACCGCAAACCGTGGCGCGCTATCGCGGATAAAATCGGCAATCACTTTTTTATGACCATTCATCACAACTGCGCAGGTGCGGGCTGATGATCCGGAAACAACTGTCCCCACGCCTGTACATGATCCGCTAAACTGCTGAACAGCATAACCGGCGCCCGGATTCGCCCGCACTGTCACACTATCGCTATCAGTATAGAATACTTTTACCGGATTCGCGGTAACTGTATTATCAACAATGCCATCGCCATTACCGTCTGCCGGATTCGCAGACAGCGCCAATTGCCATCTACCAATAAGATTTCCGCTTGCTGTGGTATCAATCCCGCTTGTTGTATTTTTTGCGCGCACAGTAAAAGAATGGTCTCCTACTGTTCTTGCCCATGATGTTAGCGTAAAAGAACATGTCCCACCCTTGGTCGCGATAGAACACCGCGACGAGCCCATGCTTGCTATTAATCCCGCAGGGATGTCTTCAATTGTAAAATCAACCGGTCCGGTAAATGCGCCTTCGCCTCGGGCTGTTATTGTAAACAGCGCCTTGCCATCTATCTCTGCTGTGGTAACCGGCGCTTCTTTTAATGAAGGGTCTATAATCAATGACACGCCTTCTTTTGCTTTCACTGTCGGGCAGGTGAAACGATCCTCGCTCATGATAAGGGTGCATGATTTTTCAGCGCCTGATTTTGACGAATCCGTCTCTCCGATTCCTGCGCATGATTCACTCCACGCAGACACATAGTACCCGTCTTGCGGTTTTACTTTATAAGTAAATGTTGAACCCTTGGTAAGTAAAAATCCAGGAGGATACACGCTAATGTCTGCGGACGCCTCTGTTGAAATACTTGCGTTTGAAGGTGAACACTTTGGTTGAAACCACGGCAATACAGTAAAACTCGCAGGCGCGCTTTCTCTAAAAGGCGTTGTGCTATATGTTCCCCGTATCTTAAAACTATGAACGCCAAATGCTGATGATTTTACATTAAAATTCACTTCGCATTTCCCGCCCGGATACGATGCGCAGGTTGGCAATGAAACCCCGGCTTCAAGCGCAGGCGATCCATCAACTGATATAAACGAAAGAATAACATCCTTAGCCCAGCCGTTTTTTGCCGTAACTGTTGCTATAAAAGGCACTGTTTTGTCTTTTGGCACTGTTGTTAATGCTCCGCTTTGAGGCGCGAGGGTAACAATAAAATCAGCAGCGCTCGCAGTATCAAATGACCATGTCTCGCTCGGAACAAGAGATGATCCGTCATACGCATCCACTTTCCAATAATACGTTGATGGCGCGTCTAATCCGCTGGAGGTAATTGATGTGTCTTTAAGAGCGGCGACACTCGTTAATGAACACCCCACGTTTTTGCATCGGTACACTCTGTATGTAACATCATCGCCATCAAGGTCAAGAGAGCCAGTCCATGTGTGAGTTACGGTTGTGCCTGCGTTTGGAAACGCGTTAGGAGGAGAGATAAGCACAGGCGCGGTTGGCGGAGAGTTTTCAATTGTTACAGTTGATGAATATGTCGCAGATCCTGGCACTCCTGCGCCGTTATTAGCAACCCCGCGCGCTCCGCACCGCACTTGCGCTGTCTTTGCGCAATCCGGCGAACTGCAGGTATATACTGCCCCAGCAGTCCATCCGCGCAACAAAACCCAACTACCGAAAAAATTTTTTTCAAAACTATACTGATAGATCACTGGACTAGGCCCGTCAGGGTCTGCAGGCGTGACAGGGGTTGCGGAACAGGTTAATTTTGATCCGACTGTTGCCGGTGAAGTGTCAGATGTAATTGTTGCGCTTGTCGGCGGTAGAGACAAATCATCTACTGGATTGCCACTGATATTGACAGTGCATGGAGAATACCACTCGCCGTCATATACGCGATAAGTAAATGAATCAGTTTGAGGGGTTGTTTCTTCGTGTGTATAGGTATAGCTAAATGAACCACCCGCGCTAATAGTTGCACTGCCTTTTGACGGAGCGGTTACTATTGAAAATATTAGCGATGTAAGTGGGGTATCAATATCTGTCGCGCTCACTCTTCCGTCATAGCGCACATCTTCTTGCGCAATGATTGATGTATTGAAACATGATGGAGCATCGTTTTCTGAGGTAAAATGCAATGTAATCGTTGCTTCGTTTGAATCCGCTTTAGTATCATTTGCTTTGAATTTAAACGTGATATCAGCTCCTGCGTAATCCGTTTCAGGGGTATACACAATCGTTGCGGAGTCATTCGTGCCAGCGCGCGCATTTTGGGTCAAGGCGCTTAATGATCCCCTTGCTGGCGGAGCGATTGTGCTGAATGTCAGTTCATCGCTGTCAGTGTCAGTGGCTTGCAGTGTAATGGTTTTGGGAGGATCATCTTCTTTAATATTAATCGTCTGCCCTATTGCCACAGGTGGATTATCCGCTGTTATACTCACCACCACTGATGAAGTACATGAAAGATCGCCGTCGCTTACGGTATACGCAAAGCTTACTGTTCTTGTGTCATTAGTGCCTGGAGTATAGGTAACTGTATTCCCTGTTACTGTACCTAACGTCCCGTGATAAAATCCACTGTCTGGCGTGGCTGTCCAGGTGAGCACCGGGGTGTCACTATCTGCTCCGGGAAGAGCAATGGAAACCGCGATATTTTGCGGTGTGCTTACTAATTTGGTCCCGCAGGTCGGCGCTCTGTTCACTTTTCTTACCTGAATAGTCACTGTCCCTTGCACATCCTGATCAGGATTTGATGGCGGAGTTTGCGATGCAGGACAAATCCCATCGCTTACTTGAAACACAAATGTGCCCGCAGCTCCATAGTAAGTGCTATTCGGGGTAAAGTAGATATACGGTAACTCATTCTTTTTAAATATCCCGTTTGTTACGCTGTCTGCCGCCACCGTAAATATGCGCGCGTCACTATCCCCATCCAGAGAAATCATTGGATTCATAAAATCCAGCCGATTATTCTCTGAATCTTGATCCACTATCCATGTATGGTTATACGCAATCGGACAAGTGTTGTATTTATACGGTCCGCCGAGTCGTGTTGTTGTGTTAGGAGCTGCGTCAGATGCTGTAACTGTTAAAGCATGGTGATCCGGCGGCTTGATGGTTGGTGAATATGTCTTGAACTCACACCTCTTGCCTTCATTGGTGTCGCCAATACACCCACTCGACAAATTAACATATACGTTACTACCAGCATCCCAAACATATCTCAATTGACTCAACTTTACATCATCCGTTGCCACCACCGTCACTTCCCTCGCCTGATTACTCCACTCACCACTATCAGGGCTCATACTAATCACTGGTGGGGTGGTGTCCGCGTATCCTGTAACAGGGCCAACTTTTATATCTATAGGAGTATCCCTATCTGGCGGGCGCGCCATTCTGTATTCATACCATTGGCCAGAGATTACATCACTATCAATCTTAACTCCTGTTTTAGTTGTAATTTTATCAAAAAATTTAAACCCCAAAGGATCACCCTGCCGTTTTTTCTCTATAATCAACCCTTCATCACCATCCCCTGTTTGTTTGTAATACACCTTAATCGCAGAAGATGTCCCATCTGAAGCGCCTATACAATACGCAACCAATGCAGGATCCCAAAGGGCTCCTGAAGGATTACATGCCTCATACCCATCAACAGCAGAAACTTTATTGCTTGAATAAAAAGCAAAAACAACAACACTAACGACAAGCACCGTTAACAACCAAAATCGTGATAAAAAATATTTATTTTGATATCTTTGTATTCGTCTTTGTATCATATAATCTACCCATCACGTCATCCTTCTCCACCTCCGGTGGAGAAGGATCTCAAAATCTAAACCATGTTCTCTGTATTCAAAATTATACCACACATATGCGACTTAACACTACAAAATTAACATGTGGATATGCCCCCGCTCTAAGCTATTGACAAACTTTCAATAACACATCATAATATACGCATCTAAGTCGCGAAAATCGTCATGATCGATACCACAGGGAATGAGGTCAACCTGCTCCCCAAAAAGGGAGAGGAGGGGCAATCTCCGAAATGGGCACCGAACGGAAAAGCCATCGGTTACTCCGGCGACTTCGGAGTAATCATGCAGATGGATCCGGACGGCAAAAACAAGCGCCAGGTGACGCAAAGCAACGCATGGGCTCACATCGATTGGTCACCGGACGGAACCAAAATCGTTGCCACCAAGGCAACAGGGGAGGACATCATCAACGAAATCTGGGCAATTGATATCGCATCTGGAGAGGAAGTCCTCCTCACGAAAGAAGGCGATCTCAATTGGTACCCAGATTGGTCGCCGGATGGTACGAGGATCGCCTTCGGATCCTACCGCAATGGAACATTCCAGGTCTATACCTTGACTATTGCGACAAAAAGAATCAGGCAATTAACCAACCAAGGAAGTAATGGTGGCCCCGTCTGGTCTCCCGATGGAACCAAGATTGCCTTCAGCTCTGATCGTGGTGGAGGTAGCGATATCTTCATCATGACTGCCGATGGTGACAACCAACGGCAAGTTACCTTTCAAAAAGGGAGCTACTTCGGTCTCACATGGTCAACGGATGGGAGTGAAATCGTGTTTGCATACACCAACACGATCAACCACAAATTCGTTGATCTGTGTGCCGTTAAACCGGACGGATCCGGCTGGCGGCAAATCACAAACACAACAGATGGGTCTGTCTACTCAGACCCTGACGCGTTCCCGCTGTCGGCGCTCCCCGTCGCACCGGCGGGGCGGACGGCGACGACGTGGGGGGAACTCAAACGCGTAAACCGCGAATGACTCCCTCAAGAGGCGGAGAGGAAAGGAATTTGGTTTCACCCCCATTTTCCCTTCCCCCGCCCTCTTTTTTTTTATTTCGTTTTTCGCCCCCTCTCCTTTAGAAGGAGAGGGTTGGGGTGAGGTATTCCCTTCTCCTTCTCAATTTTTTTAATCTAATATAAGCAAAAAAATACCTTTCTCATACCCTTTTAATCTTCTAAAATATTAGTATCATTTGCTTTGAATTTAAACGTGATATCAGCTCCTGCGTAATCCGTTTCAGGGGTATACACAATCGTTGCGGAGTCATTCGTGCCAGC
>LCFM01000011.1:84239-90105 GCA_000999025.1 Parcubacteria group bacterium GW2011_GWA2_43_13 | reverse complement strand
AGCGGAGAAACCGCGGGAGGAGATGACCAAACCGCGCCGACAATCACGGCAGGGCCAACCGCAAGCGTGAGCGGAACAACAGTAACAATTACATGGACAACCAATGAAGCAAGCGACAGTAATGTGGATTACAGCACCAATACGAGTTTTAATATCACCAAAGGAGTGCCAACAGTAACAACAAGCCATTCAGTTGAGATTACAGGCCTTTCAGGAACAACGGCATACAAATATCGTATCCGAAGCCGAGACGCGAGCGGAAACCAAGCAACAGATAATAACAGCAGTGTGGGGCATCCATTTACCACAGGAGTGGCTCCTGCAGTTGCGCAAGGAAATTTAGGGCTTATTATAGTTGAGCCGGATAAAATAGCGCCGAATATTTTGGTGTTTGAAGTGGTAGAGGTTGCAGGAACAACGGCAAGAATAAGTATTAGGACAGATGAGCAGGCAACTGCTGAAGTTTCTTATGGCCTGGAATCCGGTAAATTGATTACAAAAGTAAATGCCACAACAGGTCTTGCAACCGCACATGATGTTTCTTTATCAGGATTATCCTCTGGAAAAACATATTATGCGCAAGTAGAGGTAAAAGATAGTTCAAATAATAGCAGGAAAAGCGAGATAAAACAGTTTAAAACAACTGGTACGTTGGTGATTGATAAAGATGTGAAAAAACAAGAGACACCGGCAGAAGAAAAAGAACAACAGGAATCTGATACTCAAAAACAGCAGATAGATACTGGGGAGAAAAATACTGAAAATATCGAATTAAAACTCAACGTGCCTATTACAAAAACAGAAAACAGTGCATTGCGAAAAGAAATTGTCAACCGTCTTGCGTTGGATTTTCAGGAAGTGATCAAATTAGTCGCGTCCGGAACGCTCAAAGAGGATACATCATCATTAGGGCAATTTATCTCATCGCTTTCAGAAGAAATTCCTGCTCCGCAAATTATTGAGGGCTTGCCGATTATTGATATCACGTCAACAACTGCGACATTTGCATGGAAAACAGATAAACCCTCCAATAGTTTAGTGGCGATTGTTCCTGTCGGGCTCTATAAATCAACAGCAGTGGAGCCCTATATCATTGAAACCGGCAATTCGCGAGAACTTGTGACAGATCATACAGTAACAGTTACTGAATTGCGGCCTGATGCGGCATATCATTACCAAATTCGATCCCAAGGTTCATTAGGACTGGTTGCCAAAAGTAGGGATTATGAATTTAAGACACTTTCGGAAAGGTTAGATATCATCGTTGCGGAAGTGTTGGATATAAAACCGACGCGAGCTACTGTGTACTGGCGGACAACTATAGATGCGGATAGCCAAGTGGAGTTTACGCCGTTAAATGAGAACGGAGAACCGATTATTAAAGACAAAGGCACGCAAGGGAAAACAGACACATCATTAGAGCATACCGTAGAGATTCAAAATTTATCAGCTGGAAAAAAATATTTATTACGAGTGATCAGTCGGGATAAAAGCGGGCAAACAATAGACAGATATTTAAATCCAATCAAAACCCCAACAGACAGTGAAAAACCGGAAATGAGCCAAATTACCTCCGAATCAACGCTTTATCCTGGTGCTCAACCGAAAGTGCAAACATTGATACTGTGGAAAACGAACGAGCAGTCAAATAGTCAAGTCATGTATTGGCCCGGGTTAAAAGAACCCGCAACAGAAGAAGAAAAAATGAGAACTCAAGTGAGTAATGAATATACGAAAAATCATGTTATCGTAGTAACGAATCTGGTGCCTGGTAATGTGTATCAGTATCGCGTAAAAAGCGTTGATGAAAGTGGGAATATTACGTTATCAGAAGCATATACCATGCTTGCGCCGTCAACAAGCGAAAGTGTGATTGATGTGATTACAAAGAATTTTGCTGATATTTTTGGCTGGTTGCGACTGAGATAATGACAATACTGTAGTATGAAATTGCAATATACGTTTTATTTCGCGTTTCGGATGTTTCAAACAAGTAAATTGAGAACATTTTTGACTGTTCTTGGTATTAGCATCGGTATCGGTACGATTTTATTTTTGGTTTCTCTTGGCTATGGGCTCCAATCGTTGTTATTGGAACGGATCGCGAGTAAAAATGCGTTGTTGAGCATTGACATTAAAAGCAAAGAGGATGTATTGCTTATTAATGATGAAGTTTTGCAACGAATTCGCGATATTAAAGATATAGAAGATGTTATACCAGTTACAGCAACCAAAGGATTGATTCGTCTTGATGATGTGCAGGGTGGAACAAACGTCAATATCGTTGATCCGTCATATTTTCAATATTTTCCGACAAAACCGCAGAAAGGGGAGTATATTAGCGCCACAGGCGAAGGGAAAACAAATGGCGTTATTGTGTCAGAAGCGGTACTGCGGTTGTTTAATTTATCAATAAGTGATGTCTTTAATGAAAAAGGAGAACCTATTAAGGAAATAGAAGTTGTGTTATTTTGGGAAGATACTGAAAATACAACAGCAGAGGATGAAAATATTGAACAAACAATTCAATCAAGCAATATTGTGCCTCAAATACTTGAACAGAAGTTTTTCATCGTCGGGGTTATGAGAGAGCCGGTAGTAACATATATGTATATTGCACGGCAAGATGTGCCCAATATTCCCATAACAACATATAGCGAAGCAAAAGTGAAAGCCGCGACAGATGAGGCGCGTGAAACAGCGCGCAACAGTGCGCTTGAAATGGGATTTGAAGTGGCGGCTATTGTTGATACCCTTGTGCAGACAACGCGGATTTTCAGAATCATTCAAATTACGCTTGGGGTGTTTGGACTTGTCGCTTTGGTTGTTTCGGCTATTGGTATGTTTAATACCATGACCATTGCCTTACTTGAACGCACGCGTGAAATTGGCATTATAAAATCCATTGGCGCGCGCAGAAAAGATGTGGCGAATTTGTTTTTGATTGAGTCAGGTATGTTAGGAATTTTAGGTGGCTTAGGCGGAATTCTTTTTGGCTATCTTATGGGGGTTATTTTTAATCTCGGATTGAATATTCTGGCATCATTTTTAGGCGGACAATCGCTTGAGTTATTTGAACGACCGTTATGGTTTATTGCAACCATTTTTGTTTTTTCCGGTATTGTCGGATTTGTAACCGGTATCTATCCTGCCATTCGGGCAAGTAAGTTAAACGCGCTGGAAGCATTGCAGTATAAGTAAAAATATAACATCCGAAATTCGAAACTTTCTACTACGTCATCCCCGCCGAAAGCGGGGATCCAGGAGTTATGTACAAGTTCTGGATTCCCGCCCCTGCGGGAATAACAGAAGGGCGTTGTTTTGTTAAATTTCGTCATTCAAAGCTATGGAGCCAATCATCCGAGCAAAAGATGTCAATGTAACATATACATATGGCGAGACAAAGTTTAGAGCGTGCAGAGACGCGACTCTTGATATTTATCCGGGAGAGTTTGTCGTTATTTTTGGGCCTTCGGGCTCAGGAAAATCAACCCTGCTGTATGCAATTTCAGGGCTTGAACGCGTTGATTCAGGAGAAATCTGGATTAAAGATGTGTGTGTAACATCAGCAAGACATGATGATTTGGTAAAAGTTAATCAAACCGAGTATGGTTTTATTTTTCAATCATATAATCTTATTAATCGCCTGACATGTTTGGAAAACGTTATTTTACCCGGAGCTATAGCCGCTCTTCCTCGAGATGAAGTGAACGCCCGGGCTGAAAAATTATTAAAACGTTTTGGTATATGGGAACATCGCAATAAATACCCGACTAATCTTTCAGGAGGCCAACAACAGCGTGTTGCGATATCCCGTTCGTTAGTGAATAATCCGTCCATTCTCCTTGCTGATGAGCCAGTGGGTAACCTTGATAGCACAAATGCGAAACTCGTGATGAATATTATGATGGAATTGAATAAAGAAGGCATTACTTTGATTTTGGTCACTCATGACTCTACGTATATTAAATATGCGCATAGAACCGCGTATGTTCGAGATGGCGCGATTGTGCGTATTCAGGCAAATGCAAACCGCAAACAAATTAAACCGTCAAGCGGCGATGAGGCGCAACGGAGCAGGATGGATCTGTTAATGGATTCATATCCGGAATTGGTTATCTATGGATTTCCTCACATGGAACCCATTATTAAAGCAAAAATGATTGCGCAGTATTTGACTAATCCGTTGGAAAGCAAGCAAATGCAGAATCTTGAGCTTATTATTGAGCAGTTTTTATTAAAAAAAATAGATCGTTCTCAATGTAGTGATGCGTTGCAGGCATCTATAACCGAAAAAGGCGTAGGGTTTGGCAAGAGGCAAGCGGAACAATGTGTCCGTATCGTTGATACTATTGTGAATGAAGGTGTTGTTGTTTCTAAACAAGGCGATTCTGATTTATTATCAAAAGCAGATGCTATTGCAGTACGCTTGCGTGTAATGTTAAAGAATGATTACACATTGCGCTTATCGCCATCCCAGCAAAAGAGTTTTGATACTGGGATTGAAATGCGGCTCGCAAGCCAGATTAAAAAAGATGAATTTGAGGACTTTTTGAGCCGTTCTTCTAAAAAAGGAGGTGTAGGTATAAGCTCTGCTTTAGCTCGCAATATTGCTCGAGAAGTAGAGTTAGCTATTTTAATAGGATACGAAGAAGAGCAATAAAACCATGCATATGGAGAGACGGGGTTAACCCCGTCTCCTCTTTTTTTTACAGCAACTTGAAAAAAAAGCATTATTGTGCCAAAATAGAGCAAGAAAGCCCTTTTTAATAGTGCCTTATGTATCTTTCTATTTATGACATTGTTTCAAATAGTCCTTTTGGTTTTTTTTATCTTTATCATTGTTCGTGTTGTGTTGAAGTACGCGCGTAAAGAAATCACATTACGGGAGTGTTTATTATGGAGTGGTTTTTGGGTTATATCAGGAGCGCTTGTCGGGTTTATGCGACAAACCGATATTGTGGCACGTCAATTTGGCATAGAGCGTGGAGCAGATCTCTTTATCGCGCTATCCATTGTTATCGGATATTATGTTATGTTCAAAATTTTTGTTCACATTGAACGCCTTGATCGCGATATCACAAAAATCGTGCGCAAGATCGCGATAGAAGAACAGAGTAAAAAGTAATATGCCACAGCCGACAGTCGCTATTTTGATCGTTACGTATAATAATGAAAAAGATATTCCGCATTTGATGGAAAGTTTAAGACACACTGATTATTCGCCAGAACACGTCCATGTATATATTGCAGACAATAATTCTCATGATTCAACCATCTCTCTCGTGCATACTTTTACACATGCGTTTCCGTTTGAGTATATTTTGATTGAACATAAAGAAAATTTCGGATTTGATGTCGCGAATAACGAGTTGTACCAACGCGCAAAAAACGAAAAAAATTCTGATTATGTGGTATTGCTGAATCCGGATACTGCCGTGGATCCGCAATGGCTGAAAAAGCTTATTGTTTGCATGGAACAGCATAAAGAAGTCGGTGCGGCGCAATCGCTTCTTTTATTGAAATCCGATCCGGAAAAAATAAACAGCGCCGGAAACGCGCTGTTTTACGGAGGCATCGGATACGTTTCGCGCATGGGAGAAAAGGGCGATACAGTATACTATCAGAACATTGCTGAAATCGGATACGCCAGCGGAGCGGCTGTGTGTTACCGCGCGTCTGTGTTGAGTGAAACAGGGTTATTTTATCCTGATTTTTTTTATCTTGAAGATGCTGATTTGTCATGGCGTATGCGTTTATTGGGGTATTCAATTATTATGTGTCCACAATCGGTTGTGTGGCACAATTATAGCTACTCAAAAGGTGTCTATAAAATGAAAGCCATAGAATTAAACCGTCATAAAGC
>LCFM01000011.1:44474-84233 GCA_000999025.1 Parcubacteria group bacterium GW2011_GWA2_43_13 | reverse complement strand
GCGCGGTTGTATCATTGAACGCCGAAAGCACATTCGTCATACCCGAAAAATTAAAGATAGAACGGTTATCCGGCAGATGGCGCTTGCTATTCATTTTCCTGAAGGAGATCCATTGGTTTTGACATATATGGTAAATCCGCTTTTTATAGTATATGGCTGGATTATCCGCGCCTGTATATGGTGGTAATATGAAAATAGCCATTATTACAACAACTTTTCCTCCGATTGTCGGCGGGATGGCAGTGGCATCGTATTATCATGCCACGCTTTTAGCGCAGCACGGAGTTGAGGTGCATGTTTTTACGCAGACAATAGATCAAAAGAGCGAAGATGCGAACTATCCCTTTACTGTTCATCGTTTGACTCCGCGCGTTCGTTTTGGATACTCTGCCTATGCTCCACAATTAAAAAAAATACTTAAAGAATATTCCGCTTTACTGATTGAGTATCCCGCGTATGGTTTGGCAGAACCTGCGTACCAAGCCGCACAGAGCTACAATATACCTTTATTTGTATACTATCACATGGATACCATCGCTGACGGCATTAAAGGAGCAGTGTTTTTTCTGTATCGAAAAATCATGTTTCCTCGTATATTAAAACAAGCGCGCGGAGTTTTAGTCGCGAGCGATGCGTATGCACGTCATTCCTATCTTTCCAATCATAAGACACTTCTTGCGAATCGCTTATCTGTTATTCCATTGGGCGTTGACACACGGCGTTTTTATCCCGGCGGAGGCAACAGCGATATTTTGCAATTACTTGATATAAAACGTTCTGATACGCTTATCGGATTTGTCGGCGCTCTTGATTCCCAACATTATTTTAAAGGTATCCCTGTGTTATTACGCGCGCTTGCGTGTCTTATCCGAAAATATCCACTTCCTTCTTTTCAATGTATTATTGTGGGTGATGGAAATATGCGTTCCGAGTATGAAAAATTATCGCGTGATCTTGGCGTTTCTCAATATGTTATTTTTGCGGGGAAAGTATCGCATACTGATCTACCTCGTTATTTTCAGCTTTTTGATATGTTTATTTTACCCTCAACCGATCAGTCAGAAGCATTCGGATTGGTGGTGCTTGAAGCAATGGCTTCGGCAAAACCGGTGATAGTTTCAGATTTACCCGGGCCACGTTCCCTTGTTGACCACGAAAGTGACGGGTTCATTTTTTCTTCGGGAGATGATCAGGCGCTTGCGAGCTATGTATATGAATTGTTAAATGATACTCACAAACGATCTTCTATGGGCGCTCGGGGCAGAGAAAAAGTCGCGCGTACATATCAATGGCCAATTATCGGCGCTCAACTGTATGAATATATTCGCACTCATATCTAAAGGAATCCATTTTTTTAAACAGCATCCATTATACAAAGGAGTGATTGCATATATATTTTTTGCAATGCTTTTGTATTTCTCTATTAACCATACATTTCCCATAATGGTTCGTTATGGAGTATTAGTGTTATTTCTTGGGGTTGGCGGTTCTTTTTTTAAAACATTTCTTGATCGTTTTATACATCTCTCGTATTGGTGTCTTTATCCGCTCTCAATGGCATTTTTTATACTAAGCGTGTCATTAAGCGCCGGAATCCCGTTGGTTTTTTACCGATACAGTCCGTTTATTTTTTCTTTATTTGTTTCTGTGCCATTCCTGTTAAGGTGTGTAGTGAAAGATAGTGATCCCAACTGCGCGCCTTTGGAAACGGGAAAAGACGATTCAGTCCCCGTATTCCGCGTGCCTGTGAAAAAAATGGTTGTCGCGGTTTTGATATCAGGCATAGTGACGGTGCTCTTTTTTTTCTTTGCTCGTACAGGGGAACATATCCTTCACCCGTGGCAGGTAGTTCATCCGCTTGCTCTGTGGGCTTTTGCAGTGATGACAGTGCTTGTTGTGGTGGTTATTTTTTCTCAAGCGTCATTGAGAATAGCGTTTTTTTTGATTATTGTTCATTCGCTTGTTTTGCATGCATATTTGCCCATTGTATATGATTCAGGGTTTGGCGGAGATCGCTGGCGGCATATTGCATCAGAGCGGTATCTTTTAACAGGAGAAATATATGAACCCGGATTGATCGGCGAAGACGCGATTTCGACAAAAAAAATATTCAGCATGACTATTCCAGAGGTATTTATCGCCGGCAATAAAACATCATATGCTCCGCAATGGGCGCTGACGATTTTTTTTCACCGCGTCACGGGTATTTCTGTGGAGGATGTTGATCAGTGGATTGTTCCTTTGTTGTGGTTTTGGTTTGTGCCGATGATCATGTATTCCATCGGAAAAGTATTATTTCAGGAAAAGCGCTGGGCATTGCTGTGCGCATTTATTCCCAGTATGTTTTTCCCGTATCAGGTGTATGGCAGTATCACGATCGCGGTCGGGATCGGGCAGATGATGTTTTTGTTTATTGTGTATTTTTTATTGCAGTATATTCATACAAAAAATATTTCTTTTGCAAAAATGAGTGTATTTCTTACATTGCTCCACTATTTCAGTTATATCCTTCATCTTTTTTTAGGAGGTATTGGTGTGATTTTGGCAGGATGTTTGGGTTGGGTGTATGCAAAAAAACACAAAGCATGGTTGTATGTGTTTTGTGTTTTGTGTTTTGTGCTTTTTATCATTTTAATCCCCTTGAGTGAGTATATATTTGGTTTCAGCACTTTTCAATTTGAAAAATTATATCCACAGACATTAGTTTTAAGCGCGGCTGATGCATTTGGGCGACTTACAAACATTGTTGGATATAATCATTATGGATCATATATCGGTGAAGGAAATTTTTTATACGAAGCAAACCGTTTACCAAAAAGCAGTGCATCGTTTTTGAGATGGCCGTATTGGCCTATGATTCTTTCGCTTATTGTATACGGTATGGCGGGTATCGGTTGGGTATTGGCGCTTAAAAAGAAATCATCTCGGCAATGGAAATTCATCGCCTTGTTTTGCGGAATTCTTGGGGCTTCATATTTTATCTCCTGGTTTTTAATGGATGGCTATCACACGCTTGCGCGGCGGCTTGACTTAAGTATTGCGCTTTTTGTTGGATTGTTATTTTTATATGGAGCGCGTTGGATTATACATCGCTTTTCTTTTCCCCTCCTTTATAAGGAGAGAGGAGGGGGTGGTATCCTTACGGCACACAACATCCTTATTTTATTCATTATTGGTATTTCCTTTGTTACGTTATCCACCTATGCGTCAGGCCCGATTTTGGATCGCGTAACAACTGACGAACTATCTGCGGCAGAATATTTGTGGGCTGAATTGCCCAGCATAGTATCGGATTCAAATCAGTATTGCGTACTTGCAAACACATGGCCATTACTTGCGGTTGAAAGTGTGTCAGCGCGTGAAGTGATCGGAGGCGGGTTTCCCGTGTATACTGAATACGCCCAACCGGAACGAGTGAAGCTCTTTGAAAAAATGTCCCAGCATCCGAACCAAAAATTATTAGAGAGAGCATTGGCTGTAACCACCGCAAAAACGTGTTTTTATATGACAGAATATCGGTTTATCAATAGAAGAGTGTATACAGAAACAGTGAAACTTTTAGGCGCTCCGGAAAAAACATTTGGCGATGTTCTCATTTGGCGGTATGTGTCTCGTTTGTAGAGACGCCCCGATGCCTGCCCGCCTCTGGAGGGGGGCGTCTCAATAACGGCAGTATGTATCATTCAAGACGTGTCTTTCCAAAGGCGGGCAGGCAGTGGCATGTCTCTACAACGCCATGTTATAAGGTAAAGAGTTGTAAATGAATATGAAAGAAATGAATAAAAAGATGCAGTATAGCATAAGAATTATCGGCGGTATTATGATTGCCTTTATTTTCGCATGGCTCATGTACCAAGACCGCATTCCCTCGGGCATACAAACGATTGTGTATGACAATGCATTTACACCAGTGATTGAACCATGGTCTCCACCAAAGCGATTTTTAAGCAAATTAACCGGAACTATTGATATTGTCACAGACCCTGTGTACCTTGGCGTTCATCTTCCGCGTAAGTTTGATACTGTAACGCTTCGTATTTGGTATCAAGATAGTGATAAAAAGTTGACTCATATCGGCCCGCGTCTTGCATCTGATAGATTTGATCAATGGGATTACAATCTTGTGGCGATTGAACCGGATGGCGAAGAAGGGGGGTGGAACATTGCAAAAATACATTCTCCGCTCTTTACGGCTGATTTTAACAAACGCGTGTATACCTTTATTTTTTCCGCACCCGGACTTGATACAACTCAATCAAAAATCACGATAAAAAAAGTAGAATTCACGTTCACCCGCGAGCCATTAACATGGCAAAAGGTAAAACGATTTTTGAAGATGTAATACATTAGGCGAAGAATATAGTGTACAATTATTGCGGAGTTTTCAAGTATTACTTTCCTATTATATACTCCATGCTCTGGTAATAAAATAACCTTTAAACTAACATACATCAATGTATTGATACATCGATGTAATAAAAAAGGAGTATGATTATAGTATGATTAAAATAATTTTAAAAAAAGGGGAGGGAGGGAAAGGAGAAGGAAAGGGAAAAGAAATGTTAAAAAGAGTATTAAAGATATCGAAAGAAGAAGTGATTAGAAGTATATTTAAAGAAGTGTTTATTGTATATACAATAGCAGTCGTTTTGTTGTTATTGAGTGAAGATATAAAATATGGGTTTGTGAGTTTTTATATTAAAACGAATTATCTCATTTTTATATGGGGGATATTATTTGTAGTATTTCTTGCAGTATGGGATAAAAAAATTGACAGCCGGACTTAATATCACACTAATGTGTTAAGTCCAGCTGAAACGTCGTGGCGCGCTAACAGAGGTAGAACGCAAAATCGCCGAGTTCGCGTGTCTTTACACGCCTGGGTTTCTCTCTGGATATGCAAGTATCGTAGCCGATTTCATACCTCTTCGTCTGTTATAAAACGAGCTTTGTATTTATTTTCCTTCCTCGAAATGACCATAAATAGCAATACTTGTCAATTTTATACATATATGATATGGTGAGGTAGTATTTTAAAGAGATATCTATGCTAAAAGGCGTTAAAATAAAGCAAATTAAGCGGTTTTGCGATGATCGGGGGTTTTTATGCGAGGTGCAAAAACAAGGTGAAGAAACTGCGATTGATGTAAAACAGACCACATATACCGAAACCTACCCGGGCGTTATTAAGGCATTTCATTGGCATAAAAATCAGACAGACGCCTGGTTTGTTGTAAAAGGTGAAATCCAAATTGTAATGCATGATCTGCGCGAAGATAGTGAAACAAAAGGCCAGACACAGGTGGTGTATGCCGGCGAAAGCAATCCTATTATGGTGATTATCCCCTCTGGTATTGCGCATGGGTATCGGGTGTTAGGCACGCAAAAAGCTGGTCTGTTTTACCACACAGACCAGCCATACGATCCTGCCAATCCGGACGAAGAACGCATACCGTTTGATGATCCAAAGATTGGGTTTGGGTGGGAGACAGAGAATAAATAGAGCAATCCTAATTTACAAATACACATGAATGATCCGAATACTACAAATGCCAAAAAATGATATTTAACGTATTAGTAGATTCGGATGCGATTAGTAGATTAGGATTGCTTTCCTTGTATGCGTTATCTCATCACCGGCGGAGCTGGATTCATGGGCTCCAATTTCATTAAACATATTTTAAAGACGCAACCGGATGCGTCTGTTTTGAATTTAGATAAACTGACGTACGCGGGGAATCTGGATAATATAAAAGAAGTAGAAAACGATCCTCGTTATACATTTCAAAAAGGCGACATCACAAAACGCGAAGATGTGGAACTCGCCTTTGCAAGCCAGCCGGATATTGTTGTTAATTTTGCCGCGGAAACCCATGTTGACCGTTCTATTATGGATCCTGCCGCCTTTGTCATGACAGATGTCATCGGAACCCATACCTTGCTTGAATCCGCAAAAAAATATAAAGTTGAAAAATACATTCAAATTTCAACTGATGAAGTATACGGTCATATTGAAGGCGAAGGATATTTTACCGAAGATACTCCATTTCGTCCACGCAGTCCATATTCCGCTTCCAAAGCCGGAGCAGATCATTTGGTGCAAAGTTACTTCACAACATACGGATTGCCGACGATTGTTACTCACAGTTGCAATGTATACGGCTATAATCAGCATCCTGAAAAATTCATGCCGTTATTTATCACCAATCTTTTAGAAGGAAAAAAAGTGCCTTTGTACGGTGATGGATCACAGGTGCGGGAATATATTTTTATTGATGATTATTGCCGCGCGCTGGAACATATTATCACCCACGGCACAGAAGGCGAGGCATACAACATTTCCGCCGGCCATAGCATGAAAAATAAAGATGTGGCATTGATGATTCTTCAGGCACTGCAAAAAAATGAATCGCATATCGTTCATGTTAATGATAGACCCGGGCACGATGTAAAATACGCTGTGAATGCTGATAAATTAAAAGCCCTTGGCTGGAATCCGGAATTCAATTTTGAACAAGGATTACAGAAAAAAATTCAATGGTACAAAGACAACGAATGGTATTGGAAAAAAGTGAAACAAAGCCCTGAATTTATTGATTATTACAAGCGGCAGTATCCTGATTTATCATAAAAAATTTTTCATGGCCTCATTACTCTAATATTGAATTCTCGTATGAACATAGCCATTTTAGGAGCAAAAGGAATGCTGGGGATTGATCTTTCGACAGTACTGCAACAGCATACGCTGACCCTTTTGGACATCGGGTACGGAGATATTACAAAATCTACTGAACTTCGTGAAATTTTAACGCTTAAACAGCCGCATGTTGTTATTAACTGCGCCGCTTTTACCCGAGTTGATGACTGTGAAAGCCAAAAAGAATTAGCTGTACGTATTAACGGCCTTGCCGTAGCAGATATCGCGGAAATATGCAAAGATATTAACGCGGCATTGATTCACATTTCAACTGATTATGTATTTGACGGTACTCATGAAAACGGCTATTTTGAAGATGATATCCCGTCGCCAATAAACACCTACGGTTACAGTAAATTGGTAGGGGAAAAAATTTTACAAGGAGAAGAAATCGAAGGGCGAAAAATAGATACACAAGAACTTAAATGGTATATTGTGCGGTTGTGCTGGTTATACGGGAAAAGTGGAAAAAATTTCGTTGATACCATGATAGAGGTTATGAAAAAGAATCAAGAAGTCAAAGTGGTTACTGACCAATGGGGGAAACCCACGTGGACCATGGACGCGGCGCGACAAATACAGCTCATTGCGGAGACACTTCCAGAATCAGGTATCTACCATGTTTCTAATGAAGGTATTGCCAATCGTTTTCAATGGGTATCAAAAATCAAAGAAGTTCTCGCTCTGCATACTATCCTTATTGAAGGACATTCGTCCGATTTTCCCACCCCAGCGAAGCGTCCTATGTACTCACCCTTAGTTAATACAAAACTTCCACCCATGAGATCATGGGATAAAGCACTGGAAGAATATCTTAGTTAAATTCAAAATTCGAAGTGTGTTGCGAGTTTCGTGCTTCGAATTTCGGATTTAAATTTAATATGACACTATGAAAGGCATTGTACTTGCAGGAGGCCACGGCACGCGGCTGTTACCGCTCACACGCGTTACGAATAAACATCTTCTTCCGGTTTACAATAAACCGATGATTTATCATCCCATTATGTCACTTATTCAGGCCGGGATTACGCAGATTATGATTGTGTCCGGAAAAGGACACGCAGGTCATTTTTTGGAATTATTAGGATCAGGCAAAGAACTTGGGTGTAAATTTTCATACGAGGTGCAAGAGGAGGCAGGCGGTATTGCTCAAGCGCTGGGGTTATGCGAGGACTACGCTGATAATGAAGATGTTGCCGTCATACTTGGAGACAATCTTTTTACTGATCAAGAAAAAATCAGTTCAGCTATCCATGAGTTTCCTCAACACAAAGGCGGTATGATTTTTTTAAAAGAAGTTCCAGACGCACAGCGATTCGGCGTTGCCACTCTTGAAAACGATACAGTTGTCAAAATTACGGAAAAACCTGAACATCCTGAAAGCCCATACGCAGTGACTGGTTTGTATTTGTATTCTGCTGATGTGTTCCGCATTATATCAGAACTTACGCCATCAGGCAGAGGAGAAATGGAAATAACCGATGTTAATAACGCATATATTGAAAAAGGGAACATGCGCTATGCTATTTTGCAAGGCGATTGGACTGATGCGGGCACGTTTCCGTCTCTCATGCGCGCGACACTGCTTGCCGCGCATAACGAACAAGCATTTAATAATCCAATTCTTGCTGATGTTTTAAAAAAGATTATAAAAGAAGAGTCAGAAAAATAGCATAATGGTGGGTTCGAATTGCGTCCGCCAGCTGGCGGATCGGATGTTGTTACGGTCGTATCCGAAACCTCACAATGCCTGGATGAGCGCCGTCTGACACGCCGGTATAGAGCCACTTTCCATCAGTCATTGGCTCTATTGGGGTGATGGGTTGAGCGCGTTTGACAAGAGTGCGAGTCATTGGAGGAGTATGCAAATCGGTTTCAACAACATCTATTGACAAAGGGTATATAACTAATCCGTGCCGATCGCCAGGCATCCACACAAGAGATTGAACAGCATCTTTCAGCTGACTCAATTCTATGGGCGGAACGAATTGATCAAACGCCACATCAAGATACCAAAGAGTTTCATTTGTGATATACAACGCTTTTGTATGATCTCCGTTCCATGTTATATGCTCAACCTGTTCGCTGGTAAAAGAAAACACAGGCATAGAGGCGTTGTAAGATACCGGCGTCGTACGAGGCGCAAGAAACCATTGTTTACGGGATGGAATATATAATGAATAATAATTTTTTACCACTTTAAACTCTGCATCTTCGGAAAAAAGAGGTAATCCCATAAGCGTGCGAGGTTGAAGTTTAGTATCTTTTAAATCGAAGGCCAGAAGAGTCCATTGGGGAGGGGGTGATTCGTCCATTTCGTCTTTTGTTGTGTTATTTTTTTCCGCGATAAAATCAGAGTTCGTTGGCTGAATGACTGGTAAAAACAATTCATACTCATCAATGCGGAACTCTCCGTATTCGCCTGTATACAGATGCGCGGGACGCGATAAAGCAATATCAATAAGCCATAATTCTTGTTTCCGTTCACACAAAAGTAGTGTATCATCAAACGGATGCCAACTGCATGATTCTGGTAAAAAATTGAGTATTTTTTTAATATCAATCGGGCTGTCATCTCGAGAAATCATAAAAACCATTGCGCGAGAAGAGGTAGTGAGTACTATTTTTTTCTCACTTTTTGCCCATGAGAGATGACGCAACTCTTCTCCCTTCGCAAGGGTTGTTATTGTTTTTTCTGTTTCTTGCAGTAATGATTCTTGAAGGTTTTTCAGTATAAGTTTTGAGGAAGCTGTTTGTTTTTTTACTTCAATCGCGTAACGTAGTCTGTGACTTGGGAAAAATAAATGAGGTTGCGTTTCCGTTGATAGTGAGCCCTCCATTGGAATGGCCGGAAATAATTGGATATTTTCGGCAAACGTCGTCATTTTAGGATAAATGTACACATCTTTTTCCCATACTGAAAATTCCGGTGACTGTAGCCGAATGTGGTGTATGCCTGGGAGGAGATGCGATAACACCGCAGGGGTTGTTTTACCAGTCGGTTTCCCGTCTGCCTCAATTGAAATATCTTTGGGATAGGAACGGATAACAAAAGACCCTGTTTCAACAAACTCAAATGTGCGAGTATCAAACCGAAATCCCGTCCCATACAGCAGGACAAGAGGCGCTGTTATAAAAAAAAGAAGAGAAAACCCGAATACCAAAATTCTTTGATGTTTTCTGATCATAGATGACAAAATAATTTCTCTGGTTTATACTATTCCTGTTGTACTATGGCTACTATACTTACGATACAAGGCGGACGCCGGCTGAAAGGAGAGATAACAATTGCGGGAAACAAGAATGCCGCAACCCCTTTAATTGCCGTATCTTTGCTTATTTCAGGCACTGTGCGATTAACCAATGTGCCTCGTATTCTCGATGTGTTCAATATGATAGAACTACTCAAGGGGTTGAATGTTAGCATTGACTGGCACGGGCCTCAAGAGTTATGGATTGACGCAAGATCGGCGGATAGTAAAAAATTAGATGATGACCTTGTCAAAAGCATGCGTTCATCAGTATTGCTCATGGGCCCGCTTCTTGCCAGATTTAAAAAATTCTCACTTTCAGAGCCAGGCGGATGTATTTTAGGAAATAGACCTTTGGAAACCCACTATGGCGCCCTTGCTCAATTAGGAGCTGATATACAGGTTGATGGCCGTCATATACGGGTAAGCGCGAAAAAATTAGTACCAACTGATATTATTCTACCAGAATTTTCAGTAACAGCAACTGAAAATATTATTATGGCGGCAGTCGGGCTTAAAGGGATTACCACGATTCGGGGGGCGGCAATCGAGCCGCATGTTCAGGAGTTGATTCAGTTTTTAAATTCAGCAGGAGCGCGCATTATTTTATACCCGCAACATCGGATAGAAATACATGGCGGAGTTGCGTTAAAAAGTGTTGAGCATCGTATTTCAGGAGATCCGAATGAATTCGCAACTCTTGCGGTTATTGCCGCAACCGCAGGAACCAACATGCTGATAAAAGGAGTGCGGCCTGATCATAATGAAATGGTGCTATTAAAACTGAAATCAGCCGGCGTGTCGTGCGCGCTTTCAAAACCAAACCGATTTGGCGAAGTTTCGGTTAGCATAAGGGGAATCGCCAAAGGGAAATCTTATACATCTTTTAAACTGCAAGCCCTTCCGTTTCCCGGCTTTCCCACAGATGCGGAATCCCCGTTTACTGTGCTTGCGACTCAATCCCAAGGGATGTCTCTTATTCATGATCCATTATACGAAAGCCGGCTTGTTCATATCCCTGATCTTGTTCGTATGGGAGCGAAGGCATTTATTTGCGATCCGCACCGTGTTATTATTATTGGAAAGACCCAACTGTTCGGCCAGCGGATTAAGAGTTTAAATCTTCGCGCAGGAGGAACGCTCCTTGCCGCCGGGCTTATTGCGCAAGGGGAAACAACGATATGTGATGCGGAAATTATAGATAGAGGATATCAGGAATTAGACAAGCGCTTAAATGCAGTCGGCGCTGATATCACTCGAATTGAAACATAACCTCCATTCCGACTAACCCATCTTATTATATGAATTTCAATACGTCTTTTTCATGGAAACGCATCATCACCACATCAGTCGTTTTGGTGACTCTTTTTTTATTTGGTTTTGTTGTGGGTAGAGATTCTGTCAGCACTCTTTCCGCAGAAACAGGAAATCAATCGCGATTGTTAAAAGGCCTGTTTGGCCCTGCTGATGAGTCAGTTGTTAGTGATCTTGATTTCCAAACATTTTGGGATGTATGGAAACGAATTAAATCCACCTACGTCAATACGGATGTTCCAAATGAAAAACTTTTTTATGGCGCGATTTCAGGATTAGTCCAATCCCTTAATGATCCGTATTCTGAATTTCTTGATCCTAAAACAACACAAGAATTTCAAGATGAGCTTGACGGCGTTTTTGAGGGAGTGGGTATGGAAATCAGTGTAAAAGACAAAAAACTTACCATTGTAGCTCCCTTACCCAATACTCCTGCCATGAAAGCCGGATTACGATCAGGGGATATTATTGTACTGATTAACGCTGAAGATGTGAGTTTACTTACCCTTGACGGCGCTGTAAAAAAAATCAGAGGCCCTCGCGGCACTACGGTTACATTAACGATATATTCCAAAGGAGATGGCGAACCCCGCGAAGTGATCGTTACCCGAGATATTATTCAAGTCCCGAGTATTTCATGGAAGCAGAGGGATGATGGAATCATCCACCTGCAGTTGTTTCAATTCAACGAAAAAACCATGCCGGAAATTAAGGCAATGCTCAAGGAAATAAATAAAGAAAGCGTACAAGGGATTATTCTTGATGTGCGCAATAACCCGGGAGGATACCTTGAGACCGCGGTTGAAGTATCATCTCTTTGGATTGACAATAGTAGTATTGTTTCGGAAAAATATCGTAATGGAACATCAGAAGAACATCCTGCTACAGGGAGGACCTATTTTAAAGGTATCCCTACTGTTGTTCTTATTAACGAAGGAAGCGCATCTGCGTCAGAAATCGTAGCAGGCGCGCTTCAGGATAGCGCAGTGGCAAAAATTATCGGAAAAAAAAGTTTTGGCAAAGGATCGGTTCAAGAGTATGAAACACTGCCTGACTTGTCATCGTTAAAACTCACTGTGGCAAAATGGTACACGCCAAAAGGACGATCCATTAATGAAGAAGGGATTACTCCTGATATTGAAATTGATATGACTCGCGAGGATGCTGACACGCAAAAAGACCCGCAATTAGACAAAGCCATTGAGATTCTTTCACAGTAATGTCTGGTTTGTTATGTGTCGTTTGAATGTTGTTATTTAGTAACGTATGGATATCTTATTATTGTCAGATGTAAAAAATATTGGGAAAAAAGGAGATATCATTACAGCAAAGGAAGGGTTTGCGCGCAATTTTTTATTGCCAAAAAAATTGGGTATGATCGCGACTCGTGAAACACGAACAGTGCTCCAACGGCAAAAAGAAAAAACGCAAAAAACATCAAAAGCCAATGAGTCGCGCAGTCGAGAATACGCACGGCAACTTGAAGGAAAAATTCTCACATTTACAAAGCCAAAAACAGAAAAAGGGACACTCTATGCCGCGCTGACAGAACAGGATATAAAAGAAGCAGTTCATGCCCACATAGGTGTAAGCCCTGCAGCTCTTTCTTTGTCATCACTGCATCATCTAAAACATGTGGGCCAGTATAGTATTTCTGTTGATTGCGGACATAACGAGCGTGCTACTCTCGTGGTTCAAATAACGTGATAGTGGTTTTGTTGCACTACTGTATTATTATCAACAATCAAAGAATAAAATAATGTAACAATCATAACGCTATGCCTCAAAAATATATTTTTGTTACAGGAGGAGTATGTTCAGGCCTTGGGAAAGGCATTGCGAGCGCGTCTATGGGCGCGATTTTAAAAGCAATGGGGAAATCGGTGTTTGTAATGAAATTTGATCCGTACTTAAACGTTGATCCTGGCACCATGAATCCTTTTCAGCACGGAGAGGTGTTTGTGACAGACGATGGTGCTGAAACAGACCTTGATTTGGGCCATTATGAACGTTTTATTGATGTCCCATTGTCAAAATTGTCAAACGCCACAACAGGCCAAATATATCAAGAATTGCTTGAAAAAGAACGGGAGGGCGCGTTTTTAGGTAAAACGATACAAATTATTCCCCATGTTACTGATGTTATTAGAAAACGAATAGAGCGCGCGGCAGATGAGAGCAAAGCCGATTGTATCATCATTGAAATTGGCGGGACGGTAGGCGATATAGAAGGTGAACCATATCTTGAAGCGGCTCGACAGTTTCATCGCGAAAAAGGGGAGGGGAATGTGCTTTTTGCGCATGTAACGCTTCTTCCATATCTTCCGGTAACGCGGGAATTAAAAACAAAACCAACGCAATCAAGCGTGCGTGAACTTCAGCGTCGTGGCATTCAACCACATATTGTATTCGCTCGAGCCGATCAAGATATCCCTAAAGATTTACTCAAAAAAATAACTCTTTTTTGCGATGTAAAGGAAGGCGCTGTTATTCCCAATGTTACCACTCCGAATATTTACGCGCTTCCTTCTATTTTTGAAAGCTATGGGCTGTCTCGTATATTGAGCAAAGAACTTAAATTTTCATACATAAAACCCAAAATGGTCGTGTGGGATAAATTTAGAAAAGGGCCGCAAAAATCAATAAAACGCAGGGTAGCATTGGTAGGAAAATATATTTCTCATGGGGATGCGTATATAAGCGTGCATGAAGCGATTGTTTCAGCGGCATTTCATAATAATGTGAGTTGCGTTATTGAAGATATTGATTCAGAAAAAATAGAAAAAAACGACGAGCGCGAGTGGGATAGAATGAAAGCGTGCGATGCGATTATTGTCCCGGGCGGATTTGGCAATCGCGGAATTGAAGGGAAAATTCTTGCGGCTCAATACGCTCGGGAGCATGATATCCCGTATTTGGGGCTGTGCCTTGGCATGCAAATCGCCACCATTGAATTTGCCCGTCATGTGGCCAAGCTTGACTCCGCGACAAGTGAAGAATTTTCAACCAGAGCAAAACATCAGGTGATTCATATTATGCCGGAACAAAAACATATTCGCAAAAAAGGAGGAACAATGCGCTTAGGCGCATATCCGTGTGTGATTAAGCAGGGAACAAAAACAGCACGCGCGTATAAAAGTAAACGTATATCAGAACGTCATCGTCATCGCTATGAATTTAATAATGCGTATCGAAAATCATTCGAATCGCTTGGTATGGTTATCGCCGGCGCCTCTCCTGATAACCATATCGTAGAAATTATAGAATTAAAAAAACATCCATTTTTCATAGGAGTGCAGTTTCATCCGGAATTCAAATCACGTCCATTGCGACCGCATCCCTTGTTTGATGCTTTACTCAAAGCAACGCTTAAAAAATAATATGAGAACTTGTATTATAGAGACGCGCCGTTGTATGCCTTGAGCAAACACTTACCGTTTTTAGACGCCCCATCAGGGCGTCTCTATAATAAAAAAGATGGCGCAACAGCCATCTTTTTTATAGTCCTTATTGTATAGGTATTACATTGACTATTTTAGTAGCCACGCGCTTGCCGTGGTATTTAAGTAGTTTTCGAGTTGAAAATGCGACCTTTCCTTCGGTACCTGCATACAAAGTATCATCTTTACCTTGTTTTACTCCAACCCCTGCATGCACTTTTGTTCCGCGCTGGCGGATAATAATCATACCCGGCTTAACGTATTCGCCTCCGTATTTTTTAACGCCTAATCGTTTTGACTGTGAATCTCGCCCTAACTGGGTAGAGCCGCCTGCTTTTGTATGTGCCATAATAAAGATAAAAAAGCTAAAATAACGTAAAAAGTTTACTATACTATATCCTGTTTTGTCAAGAAAAAAACAGTAACCCATCAGAGTTACTGCCGTATCAGCCCTCCAACGACTGATACGTTGTGAATGCGTGTGAATAAAGCAAATGGTATAACCTTCTCACTCTTTTGTCAATTTTTTTAACATACAGATATAATGATATACTTGTTCGTTATGGAATATGCTATACTTAAAAATGACAGTGATTAGTATCATTTACATACTCACTTATGGCAGATCAAACCACTCTTCCTGAAAAACGAATCATCCCAGCTCAAGAAATAACGCCGTCTTCCCTTGAAAGAAAATTTTCTATTGAATCATCATCAGAACCTCCTGTCCAATCTCCTTCTGAAACAGTACCGCCGCGAGCCATAATAGAATATCCTGTTGTCGGTGCCCCCCGCGATACAGCAGAAACATCTCCTATTGAATTTGATCGTGCGTCAAAGCACGAGGTAACAGAGAGAGTAACTCATCTTTTTTTATGGCATAAAATTGGAGATCTCTCGTGCGGAGAAGCGTATGCCAATCTTGATGAACATCATCAAAAAAAATTCCGGGCTATGAGCAATCCGTTGCGAGATAGAATCATTGATTTAATTTTAAACCATGCTCATTTTTCTTCGGCTCGAGAATCAGAAACAACTTTCTTCTATCTCCTTACAGAAGGAAATGCGTTACGAGATGTATTTCACGCGCTGTTTCCGGATGTGAAGAAAGCGTATCTTGAACAAGAGCTCAAATGCTTTGCAGAAGAAATAAGTGAACAGATATATCCGGAATTATATGCTTCTAACGACAACGCAATCGCAGCGTAGGATGCCGGTTAATGTGTCCGATGCGCCTTCTCTTATGAACCCAATAGAACTGCTCTTGTGGTGGTTGTTTGGCATTGCAGGAGCGCTTATTCTTGCGATTGGCATTGTTTTTATCACGCGGTTTATCATACGAAAACGACACCGCATGAATCACACATTTGGAACAGCTATTCTAAAAATCATTCTACCCAAAGAAGGGAGCGAACAAAAAGAAGAAGGGCAAAAAAAGAACCTTGCCGAGGTGATATCAGTGGCTGAAGTAATGTATGCCAATCTCGCCGGGATCCAACGGCCTAAACCGTGGAACCGATTTTGGAAAGGCGCGGAAATATACATGTCATTTGAAATTATTGTAGAGCGCGGGCTTATCGCTTTTTATATTATTGTGCCAGATGAACTGAAACAATATGTGGAGCAACAAATTCATGCCCAGTATTATCAAGCACATATTGAAGAAGTTCCTGATTATAATATTTTTTCTCCAACCGGAGAAACAACTGTTTCAGCATTAACGTTCAGACGGCATGCTTTTTTTCCAATCAAAACATACCGCCTTATGGATGGCGCCGATCCGCTTGAAGCGTTAACCAATGCATTATCAAAAATAGGGGAAAAAGAAGGCGCCGCTATTCAAATTATTACCTGTCCCATTAAAAGAAAATGGACGAAAAAAGGTCTTCAAATCGCTTCAAAAATGCAACAAGGAAAGTCGTTAAAAAAAGCGCTTGCCGAAGCAGGGATGGGTGTTCCCGGATTAAAAATATTTTCTCCGGTTTCCGGAGCCATTGCTGGAGCAACACAAAGCGTGCTTGGCAATGATTCGAAATCCATGGGAAAAGGACAACAGCCACAAGAACTGTATAAACTTTCGCCAATGGAAGAAGAGATCGTAAAGGGGATAGAGGAAAAGGCGTCAAAATTTGCCTTTCAGGTAAATGTGCGCATTATCGCATCTTCGCCAACTCCGGGAAAAGCAGAAGTTGACGTCAATAGTATAACAAACGCGTTTTCAGAATATGATGCCGGAGAAAAAGGCAATGGATTTAAACGCATAAAAGGAGATGATAAAATGATTTCCGCTTTTGTGTATAGAACCTTTCACAAACGCCACAAAATTATTTTAAATACAGAAGAACTTACCAGTATTTGGCACCTTCCGCATCCTGATATGGACGCGCCGAATATTGAATGGCTGTCAGCAAAAAAAGCTCCGCCACCTCAAAATACGCCACGCGAGGGATTATTGCTTGGATACAGCGATTATCGCAGTCAGAAAAAAGAAATTCGCATCAAACGCGAAGATCGCAGACGCCATGTGTATCTGATTGGGAGATCAGGAAGCGGTAAATCAGTGCTTATTGCCAATATGGCGATTCAAGATATTCAAAATGGCGAAGGAGTCGGCGTGATTGATCCGCATGGGGATTTAATTGATTCAATTTTAGAACATATCCCCAAAGACCGAGTTGATGATGTGGTGTATTTTTGCCCGGGTGATACAGATCGGCCGATCGGCTTGAATATGCTGGAATACAGAACAGAAGAGCAAATGGATTTTGTGGTGCAGGAAATGATTCAAATATTTTATAAACTGTTTCCGCCGGAAATGATCGGCCCTATGTTTGAACACAATATGCGCAATGTGATGCTGACTCTGATGGCGGATAAAGAGCATCCCGGCACTATCGCGGACATTCCTCGCATGTTTACAGATAAAGAGTTTCAAGAGTATAAATTGCAATTTGTTTCCGATCCTGTGGTGCGTTCGTTTTGGGAAAAAGAAATGGCGCAAACAACTGATTTTCATAAGTCCGAAATGCTCGGGTATCTTATTTCAAAAGTCGGTCGCTTTGTGGAAAACGAAATGATGCGCAATATTATCGGTCAGCCACGATCAGGTTTTGATATCCGCGATGTTATGGATAATAAAAAAATCTTATTAATCAACCTTTCAAAAGGAAAAACAGGCGAAGTCAATAGTAATCTTTTAGGACTTATCCTTGTCGCAAAACTACAAATGGCGGCATTGAGCCGCGCTGATCTGCCAGAAAAAGAACGGCATGATTTTTATTTGTACATTGACGAATTTCAAAACTTTGTTACCGATAGCATTGCAACTATTCTTTCTGAAGCGCGAAAATATCGTCTGTGTTTGACTGTCGCTCATCAGTATGTTTCCCAGCTTGTTTCAAATAATGATACAAAAATACGCGATGCTGTGTTTGGCAACATTGGTACGCTGATTTCATACCGCATTGGCGTTGAAGACGCGGAAATTTTCGCAAAAGAATACGCGCCGGTGTTTAACGAATACGATGTGATTAATGTGGGAAAATACACCGTGTATATGAAATTATTGATTGATAACACAGCGGCTCGGCCATTTGATATGAAAACATATCCGCCACAACAAGGGAGTCACGAGCTTGCCCAAGCGATAAAAGATTTATCACGCTTGAAATACGGGAAAGACCGCAAAAGCATTGAACAAGAAATTCTTTTAAGAACAAAACTTGGGACATCAACTGCCAAAGCCGAGACATTTTCAACAATTGAGCCGTCCCGATAGTATCTACCGCATCGCTCCATTGACAATTTACAAAAAATCAATACAATACAAAGTCAAAACAAACTTCTATGCATGAACATACTATCAAACGGGTAACAACCCTTGTAGAACAAGCAGAAAATCTGCTCAAATCAGCCCGATCGCTTCTTGAAAATTCTGATTCCGGCATTTCCGAAGAGTCAAACGCGTCGCACACCTCAACCCATATCACGGGATCTGCGTATGATTCTGAAGAAGGGCATATTGTTGAAGGAGAATTTGATGGTCAAAACATGATCGGCCCTGATGCCAAACGGTATTCAGTGCCTGCAAATTACGCGTCAAAATCAAAATTAGTGTGCGGTGATCGGTTGAAACTCGCAATTACGCATGATGGCAGATTTTTGTATAAACAAACCGGGCCTGTTGAACGCAATCGCTTGAAAGGCGTTTTGATTGAAGATGAAGAAACCAACAGGCTATGCGTTCTTGCAGAAGGAAAAATATATCACATGCTCACAGCGTCATTAACTTTTTTCCATGCGGAATTGGGCGATGAAGTTGTGATTTTAGTGCCCCAAAATCGCGAATGTTCATGGGCCGCAGTTGAAAATGTGATAAAAGAACTTTCCACCACCTCACCATACCCAGCGCTTAATACAGTAGAAGATCATGATCTATTATCTCCATTAGATGATCTTGATACTCTCTGATAAATAACAAAAATGAATAAATATTAAGTTTGACATTGAGATATTTCTACTGTAGGCGCTGTGCCCCCTATAGTTTTGTCATTTTTTTGATATGTCATCAACGCTTTACCGCAAATACAGGCCACAGTGCTTTTCTGAGATCATAGGACAACAGCACATAAAAGCTACGCTTGAGCAGGAGGTAAAAATGAATCGCCTTGCCCATGCGTATCTTTTTTGTGGTCCGCGCGGAGTGGGGAAAACAACATTGGCCCGTATTATGGCAAAGACCATTAATTGCCAAACAAGGGAAAGCACGGCAAGCGAGCCATGTAATGAATGCGAATCATGCACTGCAATCAATGAAGGGCGCTCTTTGAATCTTATTGAAATAGACGCCGCGTCTCACAGAGGCATCAACGAAATACGGGAATTGAGAGAACATGTAAAATTCTTTCCCCAACAAGGATTATATAACGTGTTTATTATAGATGAAGTGCACATGCTCACATCTGAAGCATTCAACGCGCTGTTAAAAACGATTGAAGAGCCGCCTGCTCACGCTCTGTTTATTTTAGCAACAACCGAAGTGCATAAACTTCCGGAAACGATTATCTCCCGATGCCAGCGATTTGATTTTAAAAAACTTCCTTCAACCGAACTGAAAACGCGGCTTATGGCGATTGCTGAAAAAGAAGGTGCCTCTATAGAGGAAGATGTTGTTGACACACTTATCCTTCGAGCAGAAGGATGTGGACGAGATGCGGAAAGCATTTTAGGGCAATTACTTTCACTGGGAGAGCAAAGAATTACATGGGAACACGCGGGATTAGTGCTTCCACGCTCTGATCGCGTGTTGATTGAACAATGGATCACAGCGGTTCTTGATAAAAAAATCGACTCAGCCCTCTCTTTAATTCAACAGCTTATTAATGAAGGAGTTGACATCGAACGCTTTGCCCAAGATACAGTTATTGTTATAAGACAAAAAATGATGCAAGAAATAAGCGATCAGAACATGGATAAGGGGAGTATTCTTTTTACCTTTCTTGATATGCTTATTCAACGCATGCCTGATATTCGGAAAATGACAGAAATACCTCATCTTCCGCTTGAATTAGTTGCCGTTGAAATGGTATTAAACCGAGCAACGTCTGCTTCTCATCATACTAATCCAGTACCCGCGTCAGCTCCGCAGGTTCCTCCCACTCCAGGTCCTGGCGCCGCGCTTATTCATGAACCATTAACACAACATCATACTGAAAAATCTGACCATACAATACAAACCATTCAACAGCGATGGGAAGAGGTTTTGGATTATATCCAACATCACGCCCCGTCACTTTCGTTTGTTTTGGGAGTTGCCCAGCCCATTGCTGTGAATAATACAATCCTTACTATTGCTTTTTCTTATAAATTTCACCAAGATATCATCAATAATCAAAAAAATAAAGCAGTTGTACAACAAGCATTGCGCAATGTATTTGGTGTTGTATATGATATACGCACCATTGCGTCAGAAGAAAAACCAATCAAGACCGATACGAATAAGGATGATGTTCTCGCTGTCGTGCTTGAAACGTTTGAAGGCGCGGTTGCGGATTGATAATGTTTTTCTTTAATTCTCGGGTGTCCTCTCATGTGTCCCGCGCAAAATTCGAGGATCGTCTAATGGTAGGACGCCAGGTTCTGGCCCTGGTAATCATGGTTCGAATCCATGTCCTCGAGATTTGTCGCAGGAGTCCTGGTAATTGGGGTTCACATCCCTACTCCCGAGGATTAGAGAAAAACGAAGAATCTGTCTCAATAGATGTGATATATTGAGGGTAACGATTTCGGACTACATTCGTCTTAATAGATATGAGACCCTCATTGCGAACCATAACGAGTATATTTCTTGCCTGTGCTATTGGCGGAGCAAGTGTTTTTTTTGCGTTCTATAAATTAGTCAAACAAGAGAATTCATATGTATTTTCCGGGCAAGAATCATACAGCCCTCCGGCTGTTGTCGCTCCTGCTCAAGAACCGATTCAAAAAACAAACGAGAGCGCGCCATCGCCTATTCTCAAAAATACAAACACACATAACACTCTCGTTCCTAAACCGACTGCAGATCCTCACATAGAAAAAACAACAATACTGTGGGATGTTCCATTTACCAGCCAAGCCCCAAGCTCAAATTGGAATGAGCCGTATCAGAATTTTTGCGAAGAAGCGGCCGTTCTTATGGCCGCTTTTTGGGCGCAAAACAAACGGTTTGTATCAAAAAACCAGCAAGAACAAGAGCTCAATGCCATCAAGGACTGGGAAATCAAGACATTTGGCGACTATATTGATACTGACGCCCAACAAACAGCCCTTATTTTAACTGATTTTTTTGGTTTACAAAACGTTACAGTACACAAAGACCCCACAATTGACGATTTAAAGACAATTATAGCCACAGGAGGGGTGATCATAGCACCTACGGCTGGAAGAGCCCTTCATAACCCAAATTTTAGCGGTAAGGGACCTTTATACCACATGCTGGTTATTCAGGGCTATAACGAAGCAACATCCGAGTTTATTACCAATGATCCAGGTACGAGAAAAGGGGAAAAATATACCTATTCTTACCAAACTATTGACAAATCTATTGCAAACTGGTACAATAGTCAACGTACTATTCGTTTAGATGACCGACAGATTATCGCGGTCTACCATAATGAGATATGATTCAATCAGAAGAATTTTTACAAACAACTCTGTTCGTTGGTGTCTATGTATTCTATTTTGCGGCTTTGGCAGGTTTTTTCTTTTTGGGCTGGCACTTCCATAATGAACAAGAGCGCCCTGGTATGACAGCATTTTTACTTGCATACTTATTTTTAGCGTTTTTATGCTTTTTTGGCGGATATGGAACGCATAAATATTGGTCAATGTAAAAAATATTTAACTATTTATATATATAAATAGTTAAATATTTTTTAGAGCCCAACGTTTACTCTTACATCATGGCCTTTTATTCACTATTACGGCCATCAGATGGAAGGGGATAAAAAACGGTTTTCCTTTCAGGTAACCGTTTTTTGATTTCTTGCTTTTATGCTCATATCTTCGGTATACTGTGGATGTCGCCAATGAATAAAGAGTAACAGGTTTTCAACTACTATGAATAATCTTGATCCGAAAAGTAGAATTTTTGTGCATGTCAGTATCAAACTCTTATTACGAAAAGGCGATCAGATATTATTATTAGAATCAAGTACTCAATCACATAGATATGATCTTCCGGGAGGACGCATCAATGTGGGAGAATGGGAAAAGAATTTTACTGATATTTTAACACGCGAAATCACGGAAGAACTGGGAGAAACCATAACCTATACCATAGCGCCACAAAATCCCTCGATCCTGCGATTTACATCCAGAACTGGAAAATTCGATGACAATACGCCAATCCGCGCGATTGTACTGTTATATGAAGGCATGTATATCACAGGAGATATACAGATCTCATCTGAACACGCGTCATATACATGGGTTGATAGCGCGCAGTTTGATACAACTCACTGCATGGTAGGGGAACAGTTTGGTAAAGGATTAAATGATTATCTGCATAAACCAACATAAGTATGTTCACCGGAATTATTAAAGACGTCGGCACGATTTTATCCAATCATAATGGATTGTTCCGTATTTCCGTTACTTCTGCTGATGTCCAAAAAAAAATTCACCAAGGAGCAAGCATGTCAGTAAATGGAACCTGTTTTACTATTGTTGCCCATAATGACGGATGGTTTGAATTTCAAGCGATTCCTGAAACACTCTATCGAACAACCTTTGGCAAGGCGCGCGCAGGCGATACAGTTAATCTTGAACCATGCTTAGGGCCTGCAGATGTTTTTGAAGGGCACATCGTGCAGGGCCATGTTGATGGGATGGGATCAATACACAGTGTGGAACCAGAAGGAAACAGTTATATTTTTACTATTGATTTTGATCCGTCGCTCTCAAAATATCTTGTTGAAAAAGGATCAATCGCTGTTAATGGCATTTCTCTTACTATTGTGACTGCGGAACATAACTCTTTTACCATTGCTATCATTCCGTACACATGGGATCACACAAACCTTTCGTCTCTTTCAGAAGGCGATAGCGTTAATATCGAAGTTGACGTATTGGCAAAATATATTGAAAAATTACTTCCTCACTTCAAATCATAATTTTTTCCTATGCACATACCAAAGACATCATCACAGGTCGAGGTGAGTAAAGAGTGGCGCATTGCCATTGTTAGATCAAAGTTTAATTCTGATCTGACTCAATCGCTGAAAGATCGGTGTTTTCAAGAACTGATTCAAAACGGCGTTGATTCAGCACAGATTGATGTCATTGAAGTGCCTGGAGCGTTTGAAATCCCGCTTGCATGCAAAAAGCTTTTAGATACGAAATCGTATCACTGCCTGATTGCGCTTGGAGTGGTTATTAAAGGAGCAACTAATCATTTTGACATGATCATGAACGAGGTTTCAAGAAAAATCATGGACTTAATGGTTGAATATTCAACTCCTATTATTTACGAAGTTATCGGCTGTTACACCCAACAAGACGCCATCGCGCGAACATCGGATGACGAGTATAATAAAGGAGCTGAAGCCGCAAAAACAGCTCTTGAAATACTCTCGGCAACATTCTAAATCCTATGCTCACTATCCCCATTGAGGTCTCTGCGCGACATATCCATCTTTCACAAAAACATGCGGATATTTTATTTGGCACAGGATATGAATTTACCACGGTTAAAGAACTTTCTCAAAAAGAGCAATACGCGTATCAAGAAAAAATAGAAATTCAAACAGAACAAAGTTTTGCTAAAGCAGGGTGTGAGGCATTTACATTTGGCAAAACATGCGACCATAACCTTATTCGCTATCTTGGCCCATTCAGAGAACAAACTCAAATAGAATTATCATGGGCAGACGCCTATTTACTTGGTATTCAAGCGCCGATAAAATTATCTGGCGATTTGGAAGACACTCCCGGAGGATTAATACTTATCGGACCAAAAGGACAAGTGCGGATTGATACAGGCGTTATTGTGGCACAACGCCATATCCATTGTAATACTGATAAAGCCCAAAAACTTGGATTGGCCCATGGTCAAGAGGTCTCTGTTCGCGTTGCCGAGCAGAGAGGTGTTATTTTTGAGCATGTTATTATTCGCACACATCCCACATTCCAATGGCACATGCACATTGATACTGATGAAGGAAACGCCTCCGGCATCCCAATGGGCGGAGAAGGAGAAGTTATAATAACAAAACCCACATGACACATATCACATGAATGTCAAAGCTCAAATGACAATCCTTAATACTATGAGTTTGATAGTTGTCATGTGGATTTTGTCATTCACTCTATGATTCTTGTTTTAAATGTCGGTAGTACAAGCATCAAATTCGGTTTATATGACAGAAACGAACGAGAGGTGAATCGCGGTGTTTTATCATGGAATGGTTCTGTGGCAACAGGAGTCAAACACGTTTTGCGCGAAATTGGTAACCCTGATATTATCGAAGCCGTAGGGCACCGCGTTGTTCATGGCGGAAATGAATACAGCGCTCCGGTTGTGATTGATGCTGATGTGATAAAAAATATCACTACCTGCAATGCACTCGCGCCGCTTCATAATCCTTACAATATTGAAGGAATCAATGCCGCGCGCTTATGGCTGTCAGCTATTCCTCATATTGCCGTTTTTGACACAGCATTTTTTAGCGTTCTTCCCAAACGCGCGCAGATGTACGCCATTCCGTTTGATTATTTTGAAGATGGAATTAGGCGCTATGGTTTCCACGGCATTTCGCATGAATATCTTATACAAGAAACAGCCCGCCTTCTTCAAAAAAAAGAAAATGACATCAATCTCATTACCTGTCATCTTGGTGGCGGAGCAAGCATCACAGCCATTAAAAAAGGAAAACCAATAGATACAAGCATGGGGTTCACCCCAATGGAAGGGTTGATGATGATGTCGCGTTGCGGAGATATTGATCCCGGACTACTTGTCTATCTTCAAAAAAAGGGAGTTGATATTGAACATTTCATCTCCCATGAATCAGGATTTGCCGGCATGCTCAAAACGCAGGATTTTTTAGAAGTTATCGAAAAAGTCAAAAAAAATCATCCTAAAGCTCGACTGGCATTTGATCTATTTTTGTATAAACTGGCAAAATATATCGGGGCGTATAGCGCAATACTCGAAACCGTTGACGCTCTTGTCATAAGCGGTGGCATTGGCACAGGGGATCCGTTTACTCTTGCGTCTCTTGAAAAAAGTTATCCATGGATAAAAAAATTTCATATCCTTACCATTGAAACAAACGAGGAAAAGGCAATCGCGCGCAAAGCTATCCCTTTTTTATAATAGTAGAAATGCCCTATAGGGGCGTCTCAATACTAAACTTTTATGGCAACATGGGATATCAAAAAAAAATCTACTCAACCAGAACCAGCGACACTATCGCAGATCATTTTTCAATTACTCAAAAATAGAGATATCCCCGAGGCGGATATGCTCTCTTTTTTATCTCCATCATATGATCGCGACAGCGTGGATTCTTTTTTGTTTTCCCAGATGCATATCATTTGTGAAAAAATAACCGAAACGATCAAAGAAAAACAACACATCGTTATTCACGGCGATTATGATGCCGATGGCGTGTGCAGTTCGATTTTACTCTGTGAATTGTTGCAAAAACTTGGCGCCGAGCAGATTGATATTTTTCTTCCGCATCGAGATAAAGAGGGCTACGGACTCAACATGAACACAGTTCATCAGTTTATTGAACAAAAAAAAGAATTAGTGATTACAGTTGATTGCGGATCCACAAGCGTGGAAGAAATCGCACTGCTCAAGCAACAAGGCATTCCGACAATCGTACTTGATCATCATCATGAACCAGAAAAGCTTCCTGAATTTTACGCCGCGCTCAATCCTCATTTCAGTTCCGAGTCATACCCATTTAAACATCTTTGTTCAACCGGGGTGGTGTTTAAACTCATCCAAGCGTTTCGAAAAAAAGACCCGAAACTCATTGACGAGGCATTTGAGAAATGGTCATTAGATCTTGTCGCCATTGCGACTGTAGCTGATTGCATGGAATTGGTGGGAGAAAACAGAACATTGGTCTCATACGGTTTGACTGTTCTTCAAAAAACTCAACGCATCGGGCTCCGTGCTTTAATCATTGAATCTGCTATTGTGCAAGAGTCCATAGATACCTATCATATCGGGTTTATGATCGCTCCGCGCATCAATGCCGCAGGCAGAATGGAACACGCAAATACCGCGATCGCTCTGCTTATGGAAAAAGATTTTATTACAGCCCAACAATTAGCAAAAGAATTACATGGCCTGTTGGGCTTGTCGGACTTGTCGCAGGGAAATTGGTTTCTAAATACCATCGTCCGTCTTTTGTTATTGGAACAAGTCCTAAAGGATACCTTGGGTCAGGAAGAAGTATCCCACAGTATAATATTATAGAGGCAATCGGTGCGGTGTGCCCTGATTTATTCGCGAACTTTGGCGGACATGCTCAAGCGTGCGGCTTTACCTTTAAACATAAAAAAGATATTGATCTTTTTTGTAAACGCATGAATGATCATGCCGACGCTATGCTTGCAGAGCATGAACTCATACCACATCTTGCCATTGATGCTGAATTATCATTAGCTGACATCGGCTTTGATATTGCATATGAAATTAAAAAATGCGCTCCGTATGGCATTGGAAACCCACACCCTCTTTTTTGTACACGCAATCTTGAAATTATGTCTCTTCAAACCATGGGGTCAGATCTTCAGCATCTCAAAATGACGCTTTCAGACGGGGTTCATACTCACCAGGCAATCGGTTTTCGTTTTGGACAATGGGCAGAAAGCATCGCGCTCCACGAACACATTGATATTGCGTATGAAATTAATATAAACGAATGGAATGGCCATACGACACTTCAATTACGATTGGTTGATATTAAAAACACTGATGTATGATATACACACTCTATACAGACGGAGGAGCGCGTGGAAATCCTGGTCATGCAGGAATCGGCGCTGTATTGTATGATGAAAAAAATAATATTGTGCACGAAATAAAAAAATACATCGGCACAACAACAAATAATCAAGCCGAATATCAAGCTCTGCTGGCAGGCCTTGAATACGCGCATAAAAAAGGAATCAAACACATACACTGCTTTCTCGACAGCGAACTTGTGGTCAAACAACTGAATCGTGAATACAAAGTAAAAGATGCAGAGCTTGGGAAATTATTTATCAAAGTATGGAATATATGCCACTTATTTTCTCATATCACATTTACCGCAATTCCTCGCGAACGCAATAAACATGCAGATGCGCTGGTAAATAAAGCGCTTGATATTCATGAAAAACAAGAACATAAGAATAATTGACAAAATACAGGTTTATTAGTATGATATAAATAATTCGGGAACTGGATGATTGCTCTAAAGTAAGGGTAAAACCTTATCTTTGGGGAGGAAAGTCCGAGCACCCCCCGCATCTATTATTGGGAAAGTTATCGCTTTTCAACAGAACACTATTGAAATAGCTTCAAAAAATGTACATACATAATCCTTATTTTACTCGCCAGAGTAAAATACCCAATAATAGGTGCGGGGTCGCGGAAGTGGCTAACGGCCACCGGGTGTACCAAAGCGCGTGAATGTGTGTTCAGGCATGCGCAGATGCTAAGCCCAGGGAAAGTGCCACAGAGACAATACAAGCCCGCACTAACTTTTGCCCCAAAATGCGTGTGTATGGGTACATGATTGCGCTTTTCATGGTGTGTACGCAAACATGGCAAAAGTTAGTGCGGGTCAAAGGTGAAAAGTGTCGCGATGTCGCAATACCCCACAGAGTGAGGGCGGCTAACGGCAACCCCAATGGTAACATTGGTGACTCTTTTATCATGGCAGAAAGGTATTCCACCTTATTGCAATGCAAGAGTATTGTTGGTAAACCCTTCCTGGTGAAAGTCAAAAAGACGTTCGAGGCCCATAGCAATATGAGTCCCAGATAGATAATCATCCATTCTGCGTTCCGGCAACGCAGGAGGACAGAACTCGGCTTATAGGTTCCCGAATGCCGGAACTATAAAATGCTCTTTTGAGGAGAAAATCTTAAATTACGCTTCGCGAACTTCGTGCGAGGAAATTTTTACGAAAAATTTTGAGGTAATGTGGATACATTAGCGAAGAATTGTTCGGAGAAATTGACCGAAATTTAAGGTTTTATACCAAATATGGCATTCGGCGACAGTCCCATAAGCGCTCACTCGATAACAAATAATGGTTTCGAATTTCGTACTTCGTGCTTCAGATTCTACTTTGTATGCGTCGTTCGGATATTCTTTTTTCCGTACTTGCACTGATCGCTGATTATATCACCCTTGTTGTGGCAGGACTTCTTGCCTATTCAGCGCGTTTGCATCCCTTCGTCACTGAACTGCGTCCGGTGATTTTTAGTTTACCTTTCTCTGTGTATTTCAGCACTGTATTAGGTATCGCCTGTGTCTGGATTCTCGTATTTTCTATAGCTGGATTGTATACGATTCCTGAGCCAAAACGATTCATTGATATTCTCGCAAAAATATTTTTAGGATCAACTGGCGGGTTTTTATTCATCACTGTTTGGATGTTTGTCCAACGAGAACTGTTTGATTCCCGATTTATCATCTTAATGGGATGGGGATTTGCCATTATCCTTATCGCTTTAGAACGATTTATTCTTCGAAACATTAGGCAGTCGTTCCATCGCCATTCATACGGGCTTGAGCAAGCGCTTCTTATCGGCAGTAATGGATTTACTGAAACATTTTTCAATTCACTTCGCGCTAACAAGCAATGGGGCATTATGCCGTATAAAACTCTACCTTTATCACCGGAAATCGTACCAGAACTTACAAAAGAATTAGCCAATCCCTCTATTACAAGCGTGATACTTATGGATCCGCACGCGCCTCGTGAAATCACGGAACAATGCATGATTACCGCGCAAGACGCGCATAAAAATTTTTATTATGTGGCAGATGTGTTTGATGCTCATTTGCGAAATATTGATATTATCACCATCATGGGAACGCCACTCATTCATATCAAACACACACCGCTTGACGGATGGGGGAGGATCGGCAAACGAGTATTTGATATTATTTTTTCAGGTTTCATGCTTATTGCGTGTGTCCCTTTATGTATCATCGTGGCGCTGTTGATTATGTGCGATTCCAGAGGACCGATATGCGTGAAACTCAAACGAGTCGGACTGCATGGCAAACCGTTTTCGCTGTACAAATTTCGTTCTATGGTAAACAATGCCCATGAAATGAAAAAAAATCTTATAGAAAAAAATGAGCGCGAAGGCCCGTTATTTAAAATGAAACATGACCCGCGCATTACGCGAATAGGCACGTTTCTTCGACTATACAGCATTGATGAACTACCCCAGTTTTATAATGTGTTAAAAGGCGATATGAGTATTGTGGGCCCACGCCCCCATGAACCAGAAGAGGTTGAACGTTACGAACACCACCATAAACGAGTTCATTCCATTAAACCAGGTATTACAGGCATGGCTCAAATTTCAGGTCGCTCAAGTTTATCATTTGAAGAAGAAGTTCGGCTGGATATGTATTATATTGAAAACTGGTCACTGACATTTGATATCGGCATTATCCTCAAAACTCCGTGGGTCGTTATCTCACGCAAAAACGTCGCATAATGAATATATTATGTAGAGACGCCCCGCTGGGGCGTCTAAAAGCGGTATATACTTACTCAAGACGTGCTCCTCCAATGGCGAGCAGACAACGGCACGTCTCTACAACGGTATTTCATAATTCAAAACTTTTGAGGGGGACGTCTTTTTTATTCGCAAACCTGTGTATAGCGCCAGTTGCGCAAACAAGCCAATTTCTCTAAAATAACGTGTCTATGAGAATTGCCTTGGTGCATGACCATTTAAACCAACTTGGCGGGGCTGAACAAGTACTTGATTCGTTTACCCACATGTATCCGAAGGCGCCTATTTTTACACTGATTCATGATACATCAACACTTAAAGAAAAATTTAAAACCAGCGCCATTATCACTTCATTTATCCAATCGCTTCCTTTTTCAAAACAATCTTTCAAGTGGTATCTTTCTCTCATGCCATCGGCAATAGAACGGCTTGATCTTCGAAAATTTGATCTCGTAATTTCAGATGCATCGGCTTTTGCTAAAGGGGTGTTGGTGCGCCCGGGAGCAAAGCATATTTGCTATTGCCATACGCCGACGCGCTATTTATGGAGCGACGCAAATACCTATACTGATGAATTGCAGTACAGCGCTGTTATCAAATCCTTTTTGCCCCTCATCCTAACAAAACTCCGTCAGTGGGATTATTTGGCCGCGCAACGGGTGGATTTTTTTATTGCGAACTCGGCATTTGTAGCCCAACGCATAAAAAAATACTATGGCAGAGAAAGCACGGTTATCTATCCTCCTGTTGATGTCGAATCCCAACAACCATCATTTGAGCACAAAAACTATTATCTCATACTGGGCCGACTAAAAGCGTACAAACGCGTTGACATCGCGATCGAAGCATTTAACGAGCTCGGCATTCCATTGGTTGTCGCGGGCACAGGAGAAGAAATGAGAATGTTACAGAAAAAAGCCCAACCCAACATCCATTTCACAGGCATGATATCAGAACAAGACAAATGGCGACTGTATCAGAATTGCATTGCCTTTATTCAACCCCAAGAAGAGGATTTCGGCATTGCGGCTGTCGAGGCGATGGCCGTGGGAAAGCCGGTTATCGCGTATCATGCCGGTGGATTTTTAGAGACCATTCACAACCACATTACAGGCGTTTTTTTTGAAGAACAATCATGGGAAGCCCTTGCCCATTCCATTATCCGTTTTCAGCCGAACGATTTTGATCCTCAAACCATCCACGCCCATGCAATGCGTTTTAGTAAACAACGATTTGAGCAAGAAATAAAAGAGTATATTGTGCAGGTGATCAAACAAAAAGACGCGAGCACCACATCATTATTTGGTGATTACTATTAAAGTATATGAATATCTGCATTGATGCGCGATCTTTACTTGAACGCAAATGGGGAGGGGTTTCATGGTATGCGACAGAAATGACTCGCGCGATTTTGCAGTGTCCTCTGTCCGCTTCATGCGATATACGTCTCTTTGTGAGCGGTAGAAATGATCAAGCGTTTGAAAATATTAAACGCAATGCTCCATGGCTCGCGCAAGAAGGTACTCTATGTCGCACGCATCTCCCCAACATCCTGTTACATATGCTCCTTGTGGGATGCAACGCGCCACAAATAGATATGCTTGCGTTCCGAAACGCCAAACCGGACATCACATGGCTCCCGAATTGGAACATTTCCGCGACATCAAGTCCGTATGTTCTCACGATTCATGATCTTTCGATTTTCCATTATCCAGAAGCGTATTCATGGAAAGAACGGATGTGGCATGCGCTGGTTCGTATACGCAAGATGATTGCGAACGCGCATCATATTATTGCTGTTTCCGAATTTACCGCGCATGATATGATAAGAATGTTTGATGTTCCAGAATCAAAGATAACAATCATCCATGAGGGAGTGGATGAACGATTTTTTACACCACCGTCTGAAAAACACAAACGCTATATTCAAAAAAAATACCATCTTCCTCCTGCGTTTATCCTTGGCTTTTACGGCAATGCGAGAAAAAATATAACATTACTTTCAAGTATACGGCACAATCTTCCGCTTCCGCTTATTCTTATTGGTTCATCTGATCTTCCTTTTGTCCAAGAGCAAGATAAACCTGGTGTATACGCCCTTGCTGACTGTTTGGTTTATCCATCCTTATTCGAAGGATTCGGCTTGCCGATTCTTGAAGCAATGGCAGGAGGAACTCCGGTGATCGCAAGTAATACAACCAGTATCCCTGAAGTTGTTGACAATGCGGGACTGCTCATCTCGCCGTATCAGCCGCTCCAATGGCTCAAAGCCATACAAGAACTGCACAACGACACTGCACTGCGCAATGAACTAATGTGCAAAGGTACGGAACGGGCGCGACAATTCACATGGGAACGAGCGGCCCGCGAATGGTGGGAATGCATGCAAATATAATTATACCATCTATGCATATTGGAATTGACGCACGGTTATATGGCACCTATGGTCGAGGAATCGGCCAGTATTTAAAACATCTCATAGCTGAACTCGAACGATTGGATGCCGAAAACGAGTATACTGTTTTTGTAAGCAAACAGGGCTGGAGAGAATATCAGCCGACCAATCCTCATTTTCACAAAAAAATGGTTGATATCCGCTTGTATACTCTTAAAGAACAACTTCTTTTGCCATGGATTATTTTTCGCAAACATATTGACCTCATGCATTTTCCGCATTTTACTGTTCCGCTATTTACCAAACAGCCCTTTGTGATGACAATCCATGACATGATTATTCACAAATTCCCAACAGAATACGCGACACACCACTCGCACGCGATGTATCGCCTAAAACTGTGGGGATACCGATTAACGCTCGCACGCGCAATCAAACGCGCGCGCCATATTATTGCGGTATCAAACCATACGCGCGATGATATTCTTTCTTACTATCCGCACGCGCAAAAAAAATGTTCTGTGATACACGAAGGTGTTGCCCAAGTAAATCCTGTGGCACAAGAAGTTCAACACGCATATTTGAATCGCTTGCATCTTGTGTCGCATCACTATCTTTTTTACATCGGTGCGGCATATCCGCATAAAAATCTTTCTGCCATGATACAAGGATATATGATGGCATGCGATACAGACCCCACGATTGCCACTTATCCATTCATTATTGCGGGGAGACAGGATGTTTTTCATTCCCAGCTTGAACAATTGGTTTGTACAACATATCCTGATATTCATTCCCGCATTCAGTGGATAGGGGAAATAACAGATGAAGAACGATCCATTCTTTATGCTAACGCAACGTTTTTTATGTATATCACCTGCTATGAAGGATTTGGCTTACCAGTACTTGAAGCCATGAGCCATGGTACACCTGTTCTTATCAGCGATAGGGGATCTTTGCAGGAAATAGCAGAAGACGCCGCCGTGCGCGTATCGCCTGACCATCCAAAGGACATTGCACATACCATTGTTCGGTGTCTATCACATCCTGATGTTTTATCAGAATACGCGCGAAGAGGAATTCATCGCGCAACGCAATTTTCATGGCGCACGACAGGACAACAAACAATCGAATGTTATCAACAGATATTCAATTCGAAACAATGATCGTATCTGTGATATACTCTCTATGTGAGTACAATGACATTGATCGAAGGTGAAAACCTTCTTGTTTGTGTATGAATCGAAAAAACGCCTTTGAGTACAGGAGCCGGCTTTCTGCTATAGAACAGCAGTGTGAGCGTATTTTTAATCATCCCTATTTTGATCACACAACCCTTGCAAAACAACAGATACGAAGTTTCAATCGGGATGCGTTTTTAAACCGCGTGGATATTTCACACGCGCTTGATCTTTTTGAAATAAAACTTACACGAGCCGCAGAGGAAATCGCTGACTTTGAAAAAAAATCCCAAGAAAAACAATCGCAAAAAAAACACTCATGGACATGGCAACGATCCAGTCCGCGCAAGTCGCGCGCAAAAAATATTGATTTAACATCTTCTCTGCGCACGAATTCAAGCCAAGCGGATCGCGTGTATTCGCGTGAAAGAAAACGCACAGCTTTCGCGTCTGCTAATATTTTTGATGCCTTTCTTATTGCTTTAGGCCGCCTGATTATTGATATCTGTTACGGCCTTATTTTTCCGATCATTGCGTTATGCCGGCTGTTTTCACGCGCCACCCATATAAAAAACCGCCAGGAAGAACCGCCTGCAAAACAATCTTCACCGCGATTCACCACTCACGGGTTTGTGCACCCGTATGTCAAAGTAATAGCAAGTTACATCGCCATATCGCTCGTTGTTACAGCGCCTATCCAAGCGTTCGGCATTGCGTCTCATGCAAAGCAGGGAGTTGTGGCACATACGGAACAAGCAATCAAAGAACTGCGACAGCTTTCCGATCATCCTGAAAACATACAATTAGAACAACTCTCCGGCACGCTTGAAAATGCTCATACCTATTTTCTCAAAGCCCAATCCTCATTTAAAAGCGCCGGCATTATCGCGGATGCGTTATCGCGTTTTACTCCGCAAGGAGACACTGCGGATACATTATTGGAAATCGGCACGCAACTCACGCTTGCAGGCGCGGATTTAACAAACGCGCTTTCCCAATTCACTCAAGGGAACATTTTTGATATTGGCAATGCATTTACGCCTGATACAAAACCATTTGAAGGGCTGGCTAACTCTCAAAGCGATGATACCGCTCAATCAAACCTGATACACAAAATTGAATCGCTTGAAGAATCACTCATCCGTATTCGGCCTCGCATCGCGCTTGTCAATCAGCGAGCCACAGAGGTAAATATGTCGTATGTGCCGCGTTCGGCTCAATCGTACTGGAGCCAACTTCAAACCATTCTTCCGCTCATGCAAAAAACGACCATTGAACTCGCTGATATTCTTCATCATATTAAAATCCTTCTCGGAAACGACGAAACCCATCGCGCGCTGATTGTATTTCAAAACAATACGGAATTGCGGCCCACTGGAGGATTTTTAGGGTCATTCGCATTGGTTGATATTGACAGGGGAAAAATTGTGCATATTGAAATCCCGGGAGGCGGGCTCTATGATTTGCAAAATCAATTAACCGCGCGTGTTGCCGCTCCCCAGCCATTGTGGGTGGTGAATCCGCAATGGCAATTTCATGATGCAAACTGGTTCCCGGATTTTCCCAGCTCGGCAAAAAAAATCGCATGGTTTTATGAAAAATCAGGCGGCCCGACTGTTGACGAGGTCATTGCGATCAATGCCACCCTCATGCAAAAACTCCTATCCATTACCGGACCGATCGAATTGCCTGAATTCGGCAGAACTGTTTCTGCTGATAATTTTTTTGATGTCGTGCAAGAAGAAGTGGAAGAAGATTACGACAAGCAAGAAAACATGCCTAAAAAAATCATTGCTGTGATGACTCCTATCGTTATCCAGCGAGTGATTGATGCCGAGCCAAAACAATTTTTAGATATTTTTTCTTTACTTTCCACCTCTCTGGTCTCACGAGACATTCAGCTTTACTCGCGTCATGAAGATTTACAGCTATGGCTTGAACAACAAGGATGGGCCGGAAGCATAAAATCAGCTCCTCAAGATTATCTCATGCTCGTTGACAGCAATATTGCAGGCGGAAAATCCAATGCAGATATCAAACAAACCATTACCCAAGAAGCGGTTATCCAAAATGATGGGTCAGTCATTTCAACTGTTACGATTGAACGAACCCACACAGCTGTTCCTGAAAAAAAATTCTCATTTGTCCGCAATATCAGTTACCTCCGTCTGTACGTGCCACAAAACAGCGCGTTAATCTCGGTTGAAAAAGATGTGCAAACATACAAAATAACATTCAAAGAACCGGAGGTTGAACTTGAGGCAGATGCTGATTTGATTGAATATGAAAAAAATCCGCTCTTAAATGAACGAAATGATATCAGAATCACGCAGGAATGGGGGAAAACGGTTTTTGGCGCCTATCAGTGGCTCAACCCGGGAGAAACAAAAAAAATCACGTTTTCATATAAACTTCCATTTACCCTGACTGCAAAAGACACCGCCCGATATAGCATACTCATTCAAAGGCAATCAGGAAGCGGGCCTGCGACTATTTCTTCAACGCTCCGAAGTAGTAATGGAACGATTGACCCGTATTGGCATAAAGCATCGCAAGGCACGTTGCAACTTACCCCGTATTCAGCTAAACTCTTTCAGCCGTTAGAACAAGATATCGCATGGGGAGTTGTATTTGATATTTAAATAGTAATATTTTTTTAAAATTTCGTAATCATGGTAAAACGAGTTACTCAAAAACTTCAATCAACCATAGCTGGAGGTGCGCTCATCATCGCTTTTTTTACACTGATCGGAAAACTCCTCGCATTGGTTCGCAATCAGCTCTTGGCGTATGAATACGGCGCAAGCAATGTAACAGATGCCTATTACGCCGCGTTCCGTTTACCTGACTTGGTTTCAAATACATTATTCGTAGGCGCGCTATCTGTTGCCTTTATTCCGGTTTTTGTGGAGTTTTTATCTCAAGGAGATGAAACACTTGAACATAAGCACTGGGATGTTGCCAATTCAATGCTGAATATTTTATTAATTGGGATTTCAGTATTGATTATTGCGCTCATGATTTTCGCGCCTTCGGTAATGCGCGTGATGACACCAGGATTTGACGCTCCCACATTGGCTTTGTCTGTTTCCCTCACGCGCTTCATGCTCATAGGAGTATTTTTTTTAGCAATCAGCAGTATCTTTTCCGGTATCTTGCAATCATATCGAAGATTTCAAATGTTCGCGCTTGCTCCGGTGTTGTATAACGTCGGAATCATTATCGGGATTGTGTTTGCGCCTCGATTCGGTCTTCTTTCTTTAGGATGCGGTGTTATTTTAGGCGCGCTCCTTCATGTGTTGGTTCAAACGGTTGATGTGGCGCAATTGGGATACCGCTATCGGTTTACCGTGCAGTGGACAAATACGCATGTCAAAAAAATCATCGCTCTTATGATTCCGCGCACCATCGGAATGATCGGCGTGCAACTCAATGAAATCGTCAATACCATTATCGCGTCAACCCTCCTTTCAGGATCAGTTGCGGCGTATTATTGGGCATTTGATTTTCAGTCCGCGCCTTACGGCATCATCGCCATTCCGTACGCGATAGCGGCATTGCCTGTGTTTGCGGCTTCATTCGCAAAACATGATATCAAAGAATTTGTTGAACATTTTTCAGCGATTTTAAGAAGGATTTTATTTGTTATTATCCCGGCTTCCATTCTTATCCTTATTTTACGCGCGCAAATTGTGCGGTTGATTCTGGGATACGGAAAGTTTGATTGGGAAGACACTGTCATGACTATTCAGACATTAAGTTTTTTTGTTGTATCATTATTCGCTCAAGGAATTGTGCCCCTCTTAGCGCGTTCTTTTTACGCAAATCACAATACCAAAACGCCGGTTATTGTCAGTTTGCTTTCTATTGTGATAAATATTATCGGCTCTTTACTGTTAAGTACTCATTTCGGCGTCGCAGGGCTTGCGCTGGCATTTTCCATTGCAAGTATTTTCAACGCATCAGTGTTATGGATTTTACTGCGCATTCAAATAGGGGAATTGGATGACGAGCGTATTTTAAAAAACGTAAGCAAAATCAGTATTGGCGCAATGATTGCCGGCTGGCTTGCCTATGGTATGCTCTATGCTGTAGCGCACTATGTTGATACGCGCACTGTTTCCGGATTATTAATTCAAGCGTTTGTCTCGGCTTGCGTTTTTTGCTGTGCGTATATAGGGTATAGTGTGGTTGCAAAAGTTGAAGAATTTTCAACGCTTAAAAAGTTGTTCCATAAATAGATATGTAGAGTATGGACATTGAGCATATTCGTAATTTTTGCATTATCGCGCATATAGATCATGGAAAATCGACCCTTGCGGATCGATTTTTAGAACTGACCGGCACCATTGAAAAACGCAACATGAAGGACCAAATCCTTGATTCCATGGAATTAGAACGCGAGCGCGGCATTACGATCAAGCTCCAGCCGGCTAGAATGCAGTGGGAACTAAAATCCGAAATGTATGAACTTAATCTCATTGACACTCCTGGTCATGTTGACTTTACCTATGAAGTATCGCGTTCGCTTGCCGCTGTTGAAGGCGCGATTTTGCTTGTTGACGCGACTCAAGGCGTGCAAGCTCAAACACTGGCAAATTTATATCTTGCATTAGATCAAAATCTTGAAATTATTCCAGTGATCAATAAAATAGATCTGCCTCACGCAGATCCAGAAAAAGCAGAAGAAGAAATTATCTCGCTATTAGGATGCAAAAAAGAAGATATTTTGCGCGCATCTGGGAAAACAGGCCAAGGTGTCGCTGAAATATTAAACGCAATTATAGAACGCATCCCTCCGCCCGTAGAGACGAGGTTAACCTCGTCTCTACAGCCCGACGTTGACCCTTCTCTCCAAGCGCTTATTTTTGATTCGAACTTCGACGATTACCGCGGAGTCATCACTTTTATCCGACTTAAAAGCGGAACAGTGAAAAAAGGAGACCATATTATATTTTTAGGGACAAAAACACATACCGAAGTATTAGAAGTTGGATATTTTAATCCCAAATATTGCGCAAGCGAAACGCTTTCAGCAGGTGAAATCGGCTATATTATCACCGGGCTTAAAGACATCAGCCACGCCAGAGTAGGGGATACCATCACCCATACCAAGTATCAGGCCCAACAATTGCCTGGCTATAAAACAGTCAAGCCAATGGTTTTTGCCGGATTATTCTGCAGAAATGGAGAAGATGTGCCACACTTACATGAAGCCCTTGAACGACTGCAGTTGTCAGACGCCGCTCTGCAATTTCAGCCAGAACATTCAACCGCGCTTGGGCCAGGATTTCGATGCGGATTTTTAGGTATGTTGCATCTTGATATTATTCAGGAGCGATTAAAACGAGAATTCACCCTTGACCTTATCGTAACTGTCCCGTCTGTGGAATATCATGTAACAACATCCCAAAATAAAACCATTACCGTTACCAACCCGTCCGAACTCCCGGATTCCACAAAAATTACAGAAATCAAGGAACCATGGATGAGTGTTGATATCTTGACTCCGGAATCCTATTTAGGCGGCATTATGGGCCTTATCCACGATAAAAGGGGAATGCTCAAACACACTGACTATATATCGCACGGATCAAACCAGCGCGTGATCGCTGTGTGCGAACTGCCCCTCTCCGCGCTGTTAGTTGATTTTTATGATAAACTCAAAAGCGTCTCTTCTGGATATGCTTCATTGAATTACGATTTTCTTGAATACCGGTCTGCACATGTTGTACGGCTTGATATTTTTGTAAGCGAAGAATTAGTTACAGCGCTTTCAAGTATTGTGTATCAGGATGAAGCAGACCGCGCCGGACGGCATGTTGTTAAAACACTCAAAGAATACATCCCGCGCGAAATGTTTGAAATAAAACTTCAAGCCGCAATCGGCGCAAAAATCATTGCATCGGAACGCATTCCTCCTATGCGAAAAGATGTGACTGCAAAACTCTATGGCGGCGATATCACCCGCAGACGAAAACTGCTCGAAAAGCAAAAAGCAGGTAAAAAGAAAATGAAGGCATTAGGCCAGGGAAGCGTTCAAATCCCAACCAAAGCATTTTTGGAAATTTTAAAACGATAACTGTATGTAGAGACGGAGTTAACCCCGTCTCTACCGAATCAAAGGTAAAATCGTAAAAAAAATCATGCCTACTAAAAGAATCACAGCAAACAATATTTGTACTTTTTTTCGCATGCGTGACGTCATAGAAAAATGTGATATAATAAA
>LCFM01000011.1:1796-44383 GCA_000999025.1 Parcubacteria group bacterium GW2011_GWA2_43_13 | reverse complement strand
ATTATGAAAGAACGCCAATTCGCGGCGTCTTCTGATGCGTTTATTGAAACACAGGCAAAGCAAAAACTCAACCTTAAAAAAGCAGGGGAGACAGCTGTAACCTTTTATGATAACACAGATCAAAAAGACATAACGCCTTTACCCAATGATCCTCAAAAAAATCAGGACTCAAATATCAAAAAATGGTTGAACTATTTTTTCAAATAGGGGGGCGACAGCCCCAATAGACAATACAACAAAAAAACAAGGAATATCCTTGTTTTTTTGATTGGAGTGTCTTTACGAACCCCGCACCTTTTAAGCCGAGAGCGGGACTCGAACCCGCGACCTTCGCTTTACGAAAGCGCTGCTCTACCAACTGAGCTATCTCGGCTAAAAGGTGCGGGGCTACCAGCTGAGCTACATCGGCTATAAATATATACCTTATAGTATCATAAGCGGGTGAGGGGAATCGGACCCCCTTCTCAAGCTTGGGAAGCTTGCATAATAGCCATTATACGACACCCGCGTATCCACAAGACGACTATAATTTTCTGTGGTATAGTCCATGGTAGTATATGAAAATGCTATGAGAAAATCAACTCCCATTACCATATTTTTATTGATACTATCCGAGATAGCAGGAATAGCAATGCCCGCTATTTCTTGGGCTGATGAAGGTGTGTATCTTGATCAAAAAACGATTGAACGCGGATATCCTGCCACATCTGACGATGGTATCATAACAATGGCAATACCCCCAAATGCTCTCAAAAAACCCACAACAATCTCTATCACTCCGGCTCCAGATGCGATTGTACCGAAAGAAATTACACCTCTCACCCAGGCCTATGACATCTCGCTTATGCGAGACACTCAACCAGTCATACTTGCATCTTCAATACCATTAATAGTATCTATCCCAAAAATATCGCAACAATCAGGGATTTTTTTATGGAATGAACCGACGCAAGAATGGTTAAAACTTACAACATTTAAACGATCCAGTACTGCGCTAAAAACACATATTGATTTTTCCGTATTACGCGTCGCTGTATTCAGCGCAAAAACAACATCGCTTCCGGCTCGCATTGCGCTCCCTAAAATAAACACAGAAACAATCGTGTCTTCCACAGGTGCGGAAATATCGCATACTGTCTCTGCGACATCGCTTGACTCTGAAATATTTTTTTCAGATGACCGGCTTTTTTCAGTAACCATTGCCCCTGACGCGCTTTTGGAACCAGCAACGCTTACAATAACAAACAAAGAAAACATCTACGGCCCTCCTGCGTATCGCGTTTTTTCATCTCCTATTTATGAATTTGATATAAAAACGCAATCAGGATCGCACATCATACTGTCGCGCCCCCTTATGCTTACGTTTTACGGCATAAAAAAAACAGCGACTCAAAAAAGAATCAACTTTTTAAATCAAACAACTCCTGCATGGGAACCATTGCCCACCACCCGCGACATATCAACAAACTCACTGACAGCTCCGATCAATCTGCCGTACGCAAAAATAGCACTCTTTGAATCAACTGTTCTTCATGAAGGGCAAGCATCATGGTTTTCTGACGCATTAACCAAAAAAGCGCGCTATGGTGCCGCAAGCAATGATTACCCTATGGGGACAAAACTTATTGTTACCAATACTGAAAATAACAAAAACGTTGATGTTACCGTTGTGTCAACCGGTCCCTTTGTGGAAGGACGAATTATTGATCTCACCAAAAGCGCATTTTCAAAACTTGCAAACCCAGGTGTGGGAATAATTTCCATTACTGTATCGAAAAAAGAATAAATGTGCTATACTTTACTAAAGTAAAAAGTAAAATGACACATAAAAATTTAAACAGTGCGTCTATCGTTTTACTCTTTGAATGTTAATCTTTTCTTTTTTCTTGTGATCATATTCAAAAATGTCAGTAAAATATACCATCCAAATATTTCCGCGCTCAAAGAGGCGACGCTTCATATTGAGCCTGGAGAATTTGTTTCCATTGTCGGCCAAAGCGGAGTAGGAAAAACAACCATAGTAAAACTGATTACTGCCGAAGAACGGCCAACGCACGGCACTATTACTATTGGCGGATGGGATATTACTCATATCAAAAACCGCGCAAAACCAATTTTACGCCGCCAAATCGGTGTCATTTTTCAGGACTTCAAACTTTTGCCAAGCAAAACAGTGGATGAAAATATTGCCTTTGCTTTGCAGGTTTCCGGATCGCCGTTTACTAAAATAAAAACCATTGTTCCCCAATTGATCAAAGTAGTAGGGCTTGAAAAAAAAGAAGATCGGTTCCCCAAACAACTTTCAGGCGGTGAAAAACAACGAGTTGCGATTGCCCGCGCGCTTGCTCATCGGCCTAAAGTATTGGTAGCAGATGAGCCGACAGGAAATCTCGATGCCATCAATACCAATGAAATTGTTGATTTACTGCTCAAGATAAATTCATTCGGCACAACAGTTGTGCTGGTAACGCATAACCGCGAAGTTGTGAATAATCTCCATAAACGGGTTATTACCTTGGAAGCAGGAGAAATCGTCTCTGATCAAAAAAAAGGTAAATATATGTTATGAACTCAGCCATGAAAAAAAAAGCCATAACACTCGCGCTGATAAGCGCCCTTATTGTTATCGGCATTGTCGGATACACCATGGAACATATCAGAACCACTCGTGTCAACCGCGATCTTACCAGGGCGTTTGATCTTATGGCACTGCAATCAGACCTTGAGCGCTATTTTATCGGCCATCAAAAATTCCCATTAGCTGATAAGCCGTTAAACGCGCAAGGCGCAACGAGTTGTTCTCAAGAATGGGCAACGCTTGCAGAAACCCTCAACACAACCCTGCCGAAAGATCCGCAACAAAACTGTTCAACGCAATGGTATGCTTATCGTTCCGATGGCAAAAATTACAAAATAATCGCATTCCCGGAACAATGCGATAGAAACATTGCACAACAACTGAATGATCCAACACGCCCCTGTTCAACGGATGGGGGAGCATGGATGCGCTCAAGTACCGGCGCTACCCTATGGTAATGTGTCATGTGTGCTTTGGATTTTGACATTCTCTCTATGCTTATATCTTTTGTAAGAATCATCACATTCGCTTTGCAAAACTTTTGGCGAAATATTTGGCTTTCCATAGCAACGCTTTCTATTATTATTTTAACGCTTATTTCAGTAAGCGGGCTGATTTTCATTTCAGTGCTCACTCAAGAAGCAATCGCTTCAGCTCAACAACTCATAGATCTCACTATCACTTTTAAAACAGATATTACAGCAGATGAAATCCATTCAATAGATCAAACGATTAAATCATCATTACCCATTGAATCAACCACGTTCATATCAAAAGAAGAAGCCCTTGCTAAATTTAAAGAATTTCATAAAGACGACCCGTCTATTCAGGAATCGCTCAACGCGCTTGAAGAAAACCCCCTTGGCAACGCTCTTGTTATCACAGCAAATCGAATCGAGGATTATCCTTCTATTATTGCGTACTTTCAGCAAGATGAAATGCAGAATAAAATACAAGAATTTAATAAAAACTTTGAAAAGCATGAACTGATTTTAGAAAAAATGAACCTTCTCACAAAACGGGTGCAAGAGATAGCGCTTGTGATATCCGGCATTTTTATTGTTATCGCGGCCTTGATTGTATTCAACACCATCCGTATTGCCATTTACACCCATAGCGAAGAAATCAGCATTATGAAATTAGTAGGCGCAACCAATGCGTTTGTGCGCGGCCCATTTATTTTTGAAAGTATTTTTTACTCGCTTGCCGCGACGCTTATTACATTAGCGATATTAATGCCATTACTCTCATTGATATCACCGTATATCAGCGCATTTTTTAATAACTCATTTGACCTTGCAACCTATTTCCGGCAACACGCGCTGTGGATTGGGCTGTATGAATTTTTAGGCATAACGCTTTTAAATCTTATTGCAACAAGTTTTGCGATAGGAAAATATTTAAAAATATGAAAAATCCCCCACGACACGGATTTACGCTTGTTGAGCTTTTGGTGGTTATTTCCATCATTGCCCTGCTCTCCTCTCTCGCGACAGCATCATTTAATTCTGCGCGCAAAAAAGCGCGCAATGCAAAACGCATGAGCGATCTTAAAACAATTTCTCTGGCTTTAGAATTGTATTATGATACCAATAATGCTTACCCAATAACCGGAGTAAACACATTTCGAAGCGAGTGCGCAGCTTGGGGGTCTTATACTCCAGCTAATGTTGCCCTAGGACTAGTCCCAACATATATTGCAACATTTCCATCAGACCCCAAAATGATCATAACCGCAAATACAAGCTGTTACCTCTACCGATCAGATACAGGAACAGCGTATAAGATTATTGATTATATTATTAGTGAATTCTCTTCAGCTGATTATCTTTCACAGCGCCAACTTGTTGACCCAGGAAGAGATGGAGGAACAAATAATTCGATTGTTGATGGTACAGCACCTACGGCATGGGCAATCTATTCATCAGGAGGAGAGGCCTACTAACATTACTTGACCAAATAAGCCGCTTCTATTACAATTTCCACGCCTCTCAAGGCGTTTTTATCCATTGTGATTCAGCGTGTTTCTGATTCAAATTTTATACATATTGGGGGATCGTCTAATGGTAGGACAGAGGCCTTTGAAGCCTTTGATCGGGGTTCGAATCCCTGTCCCCCAGATAGCTACTGAAATATAATAGCTCAACATTCTTCAACAGACCTTGACTACCCTGCATTACTCACAAAATACCCGTGGGTACTTGAACGCGAAAAAAATTGCATCTTAAGCCCAGATAGCGATGGTCTTCTTTGTGGACTATTGATGTCTCATTATTTGGGGTGGAAAATTCGCGGGTTTTATGATGGCAAAATTCTCGCCATTAAAGATGCTTTTCTCCCGCAGGACTGCATTTTCTTGGATATGGAAATATTTCGTCAAAATATTCGGAGCGTAGGACAACACATGATCATGTATGACAAAACGGACTTACCTGCCAACTGGAATAATTTCGATAACTGTATCGCGGCAAATAATTTAAGAAGTTATGACTTCAAAAATAATTTTAAGCTAAAATATCCACTCGGGACAATTCATATTTTACTTTCGATTTTGGGACAAAATCACGCCATTCCTATCCCCAAAAATGCAATAAGTCCATTACTATATACTGATGGGACTTTCAAAAATCAGTTTAACTATCCTGAAAATTGCTTAAATTGGTTAGATTTCTTGGGTGCAAATAATGCAAATAACCCCCTCCATGCAGTATTTTTGGATCGGCAATATTCAACATATGAATTGATGGTCGAATTGAAAGATTTATTTTCAAAAATCAACGTTATTGGTGGTGAAAAACGCGGCGGTGATAAAATAAAACTTTCTGATTCCCGAGGAAATATTACCAATATTGATTCTTTGACTTACCAATTAAAACCAACGGCCAAGTCGCAAGCCGAGACATTTTTGAGAATGCTTGCAGACAAAACGGGATGGACATTTACACCCAATAATTGGTCGTGGGGGCCATACCAAACTACTCGATTCAAAAAAGGTAGCATAAAACCAGGAAAAGCGCGCTACAACGCCCTCCTTGCTCAAAATCCTATATCCCTTGCGATTATCAGTCGGAATAGTATCGAATATACGATAGACGAGAATGATGTGCTTTAGAGTAAACTATTTTGCGAACATGAGACGCATTCTTCTTTCATGCGTTTCTCTGCGATTAAGCAATATTCTTGTGCAATATCAATGCCAATATAATTGTATCCGAGGTTCTTTGCCGCAACGGTCGTTGTGCCGCTTCCTACAAACGGATCAAGAACTATTCCGTTTTTTGGTGCAAAGCACCTGATAAAATCGTAAGGAAGTTGATTTGGGAATGTCGCCGGATGTTGATGCTTAAGACGACTTCCGTCTCCTGCGGTAAGATATTCCCAGATTGTTCCTCGACATTTTATTGGATTAATTTTAATTGAACGAGTTGCTATACGAATACCATTTGTGAGACGCGTGCCACCTCCTGTCATTGTTTTACCGCCATGTTTTGATGGTATTTTCAGATGTTCTTTGTTGAAGTGTTGCGGGCGGTCGCCTTTTAAAAATATTGGAATATACTCATGATCCACTCGAAATCGTTTATTCCACCATGCTCCCTCTGCCCCGTATTTACGGTAAATAACCGTTTCAAAAAGTTTAAATCCGAAACTATCACACCAATCAATAATTGTTCTGAAAGATGTTAATGATTTCCCAAAGTTTTTTGTTTGATCTTGAATTACCATAACAGCTACGCCGCCATCCTTAAGAACACGATGTATTTCTTTCCCCGTCGCATGTAAATCAAGAGAAAATCCTTTATAGTCACGGACAGCGTCATATGGAGGAGAAGTGACCACAATATCTACCGAATTGGGCGGAAATCTTTTCATTATTTCTATCGCATCTCCGCAAATAATTTTATTAACGGGTAACTCCCCATAATTTTCTTGCTTCTTAAATACTGGTAGTTGAATTGTGGTGGTTCCTTCTTCACGAATAACATCGAGCACAACTCCTTGAATTGAAACACCCCACCCGTTTCTAAAGATAAGCGGCTCCATATTTTTATTAGCTGGCTGTAAGCGAGTATGCCCTTTTTCACGGTAGTATTTTTTTAAGGTTACCTTTTGATTATCTATCAGTGCAACAACCTTCTCTCCATTCTCTGCTGTTTCTTGTTGTTTTACTAAAACAATGTCGCCGTCATTTATGTTTTCGTCAATCATACTAGTACCAGAAACTCTAAGCGCGTAAACATTCCCAGAATTAGGGAGTTTATTTTTAGGAACAGCAATTAATTCTTTTTCTTGCATTGCTTCTATGGGTTGACCTGCGGCAATTGTTCCCAAAAGAGATACTTTTACCATTGGGCCAGTTGGAAAAACACTTATTGATCTATGCTGATTTTTTTGTTTTGAAAGATACCCTTTGTTTTTTAATTGTTGAATATAATAGTATGCCGTAGAAACTGAAGCAAGTCTAAAATTTCTCCGGATTTCTTCTAAAGATGGAGCGTACTTGTATTTTTCTTGAGATTTTTTTATGAAATCAAGAATCTGTTGTTGTTTTTTTGTAATCATAATGATATTATAGAAAATATATAGAAACTTTGCAAACCAAAGTTATCCCCAAATTAATCATTTTCTATATAGAATAATTTGTAAATTCATTAGTTTATTGCGTAGTCAATTTTGAACCAAAGCAAATCGGGCCATTTGTATCCGAGGTGCTTACCCTTGGTTTTAAGCATAACGCTGGTATCGGGTGGGTGCTGATTGAACCAAAAAAGAATTCAGTAGATATTGGCAGTAAACTCGCATAATGACTAAACTTGTTATGCGCTACTAATGGTGGTATCGTAATTTGATATGCGAAAACCACGCATTTTTACGATTGCATGTATTCTTTTATTATTGTGCGATAGCGCTATTGTTATGGCGCATATATACCTAAAAGAATGGCTGGGATTTTTTGACCTTGACAAAGAGGGGAGTATAAAATCGGTTTTTTCCGGTTTGCAGTTGCTGACCAACGGCTTTCTTGCCAGTTTTATTGCGTATCTGTCGTCGCGCCTTCGCGCATCACGACCTTTTATTGCGTTATGGGCAATGATTAGCGCGCTCTTTATTTATCTCGGACTCGATGACATGATGATGATTCACGAACGTGTCGGCTTTGTACTGAATCGTCTTTCTGGATTCCACGGCACATACGAGTCATTTAATTGGCTGTGGTATTTTTTGCCATTCATAGCCATTGGAGGCATTGCGTTCATTCTTGCAGTCCGTTCCTTGGCTTTCATCAGCGTCAAAACACGGACATACGCCATCCTCGGGTTATCTGGATTTGTACTTACACTCCTTATTGAGGTGATTGGAGGCCAGCTATTAAACATTGGGCTCGTCCCGCTCTATTTAAAATCAATTATTGTTGAAGAATCACTCCTCCTTTTTGGGGAAACCTTTTTTTTAGCCGCACTTGTAGGCGGAGCAACTGCGTTATTTTTAAAATCCTACACAGCGCGTGGCGATACTATCGAGGAGATTTCAACGATTAAATCTCTCACTAAAATCCCTTCCAATACAGTTCTATCGTTTTTTATCCATTGGAGTATATGGGCGGTATTTTTTATACTGATTATCGCCATCTTATTTGCCGGATTTACCGCGGCCATGCCACTCCTTGCTCATATCGAGACGCTATTCCATGTTATTTTCCCCTATGAAGCAGTTATTCGTTTTTCCGTTATCTGGGTACATATAGTTCTGTTGATAGGATACCGACTATGGATCGCTCAACGCGACAAACGGCATCACCGCGCGCTCTGGAACATACTCTGTTTCTCTTGCATCCTACTTATCGTGATTTTTGCCGGAGATTGGCGCCATCGGTTAATGGAAGAATTCTCATGGATTCGTTATACAACCAGTGGATTTTTAATTGCGGCATGCGCAAGTTCGCTTATACATGCGGTTCATGCGTGGCGTCTGCGCCTGAAAACACTTGCCGGAACATGGGTCTTTCTTGCAGGAGGATTTCTTTTTGGCGCTTTTGATGAACTCTTTCAATTTCATGAATGGATTGGAGGAGTTATTGAAAACGCCGCGCGCCTGCCACATGTCGCTACTGATTTGATTACAGTAGGATATGCGTTTGTATCATTAATCGCCCTTATTTTCTTTTTCATATTATTTCGCCGGCATTATCGGGAGCATCTTTTTTCGCTTGGAATTTTTTTGGTTGCAGGAGGAATATATTTCCTTTCAACACTACTGGATACTCTTGATGGATTAGCAACACATTTTCTCAAAAAAATAGCTCTATCGTTATCTCAAAATCCTGATTTCATATTCCGCGATTGGTTTGCGCTTCTTTGGTCCCCTCATAATTTTTTCAATGGACTTGAAGAAGTGCTTGAACACACAAGTGCTGTGTTATTTTTTTCCGCAATTGCCATTCTACTGTTTGAGCTCAAACATGATACACAAAAAAAGAGGGAGAAAAGGGACACGCTATCCCGCGCTCTCACGCAAAGATGCGCTCTCATTTCATACACAATAGGAATTATTATAATGATAGCAGGAATTGTTTTGGGACAACAATCAACTATCAGTACTGCAAAAACAAATCTCATCATAGCACGCCCCCAAGACGGGCTTATGCATGCGGATGATCTTTTTTACAACCCTTATTGGGGGCTTATTATTGGCAATGAGGGAGCACATTCCGTTCTCCAGTACAAAAATGGCATCTTAAAAAAACTACCAGACCCGAGGCATATTGTCAGTGATACTGACAGCGTTACTGCTGATGATTTTGCAGTATATGCGTCATCAGGCGCTCGCGGAGCCATTCTTCAGTATACAGAACCCGAAGGATGGACAGAACTCTGGACTCGCAATGATGGACTGTCTTTCCCTGAAGCGCTTGTGATTGTTGACAACACCATCTACGTGGTTGACGAAAGCAAGATGGCAATCATACAATTACAAACAGGCAAGCAACCTATTGAATGGAAACCTGAACACCCTGATTGGCGTACCCCTGAAGGAATTGCCTATGATTCAGCTCAAAAAAAACTCATTGTTACCGATGATACCACTGGCGCTGTTTTCTCCCTCGTATTTAAAGTATCAATTAAAAAAATAGCCCGATTTTCACATGCAGAAGATGTGTATATTACCACTGATGGATCGTATATCATTTCAGATAACGGCACCGGATCAATATATCGCATATCAAGCGATGGCACGCAAGAAAAAATAATCCAACTAAGCAGATCGTATCGCGATGTTCAAGGAGTCGCCTCTGATGGAACGCATACCTATATCGTTACATCAGATGGGTATGGGCAAGGGAGTTTTATGCCAAGTTTTGTATTACAACTTAAACAATAAAAATCCTCATTATGAAACTGATCATTCAACGAGTAAGAAATGCGGCTGTAACTATTGATGGCAAAAAAACAGCATCAATAGAAGATGGTTATTGCGTATTACTTGGCGTGGGAAAAGATGACACAGAACACGATGCAGACATACTGATTGAAAAACTCATCACTTTAAGAATCATGCCAGATGAAAACGATAAAATGAACTTTTCCATACAAGAAACAGGCGGTGAAATTCTTGTGATATCCCAATTCACGCTCTCTGCGGACTGTAGGCGTGGCAGACGGCCGTCGTTTATCACTGCCGCCACGCCAGAAGAGGGAAGACGCCTCTATGACTATTTTATACAAATGTTACAGCAAAAAAACATCCCTGTACGCACAGGAGAATTCGGAGCAATGATGGACATTGAGCTTATCAACAACGGGCCTGTTACTATTATTTTGGACTCTTATGCTCTATAAATCGCTCACTTCACAAACAACAAAAAATCATATATACTAACCTGTGTAATACAGGGCTTTTTTTGTTTTCTATGGATATCTCAACCTTTTCCAAAGACCATTCTGACCTTAATTCCCCGTATTTTAAGGTCATACACACGCAAACCATAAAAACACAGCAACTATCTCCATCCACTCCATCTCCGTATGAAGTAAAAATTCTCAAAGAACGGGATACCACTCTTGAACTTGAGCAAGAGCTTTTGGAATATTACGAAGAAGATGATTCCGAAGACACTCTTCTTCCTGACATCATGCAGGGATCGTTGATTTCTTTTACTCAATATACCACTGATGAGTACATGGAAAACATGGATCTCAAAAACGATAATCTTTACACCGCAAGTTTCTCTTGGGCGCAACGATTGCACCTCATACTCGTGAATCTCTACTCAAGTAAACCGTTTCATACTACTGACGTTTTTCGAGCGCTCATCAACTGCACGCTTGTTCCTTCAAAAATAGCGCAAGGAGGGCCCTATGACACTGACGACAGCTTTGATCTCCATACAATGCTCGGGTATCTTTTGTTAAGCATTATCTTCCTTACCCGCAGTATGGAATCACTTACTGCAGTGCTTGCCCGCGCTCATCTTTTAAAAAAACAAGAATATCACATCCTTGCACATCTCAATGAACAAGCACAATCTCTTAAAGAAGAACTTGCTGAGCGTATTTTTCTCATTCACTGTAAAATATCCCAAGCATCGTAAGTATGAATAGTATAGAAGTAACCCACCTTACAAAACAATTCAAAAATGTCGTTGCTGTCAACGACATTTCTTTTCAGATAAAACAAGGCGAAATCGTTGGTTTTTTGGGACCGAACGGAGCGGGAAAAACAACAACCATGCATATGCTCCTTGGTATCATCACCCCTACATCCGGCGATATCCATATTTTAGGAAAGGACTTTGCCAAGCATCGTGGCGAAATACTCTCGCAGATGAACTTTTCATCCGCGTATATCCAATTCATGAGCCAACTGACGATTTGGGAAAACCTGTTTGTGTTTGCAAAATTATATCATGTGCAAAATCCCAAGAAAAAGATAGCCGAACTCTTGGATATGATGGAAATAAGCGATATGAAAAACAAGCTGTTCAGTAAACTTTCATCCGGCCAAAAAACACGAGTCGTACTGGCAAAAACACTACTCAATGACCCGCGCATTTTGCTTTTAGACGAACCAACCGCGAGTTTAGACCCTGATATTGCAGATAAAGTCAGAACCATACTCAGGCACATTCACAAAGAGCGAGGCATGACAATTTTGTACACATCGCATAATATGGCGGAGATAGAAGAATTGTGCGAACGGGTTATCTTTTTGCATAAAGGAACCATTATTCACCAAGGGACGCCTCAAGAACTTATGAAAATCATTCCTCATTATGCCATTGAAATAGTGTTAGAAAACCATTCAAATGCAATGGAAACATTTAAAAAATCCTTTAACGAAAAAAATATCAAAGAATTGTCACCCGGCCATTTTGTCATTACAACAGAGCATACCCAGCTGACTTCTGCTCTGCACGTCATTATGGCCAGCGGTTTAACTATAAAAGATATTGATATCCATAAACCTGATTTAGAAGATGTGTTTATTAAGTTTAGCAGAGAAGAAAAGCAATCCTAATCTACTAATTATCCAAATCTACGAATAGCGATGCGAATAGACAGTTGACCGGCATGCGAATTGTGGCGTCGCTGTAGAGACAGGGCTAAGCTCCGTATTCGTAGATTAGGATGTCATTCGTAGATTAGGATTGCTATGAAATTACACCGCATTTGGGCTGTAATCCTCCATTACTTGTATACGCAAAAACGGAGCATCCCCCGAACCATGGACATTTTTTACTGGCCTACTCTCAATATTTTATTATGGGGATTTTTAAGCATGTTCTTGCAAAAGACTCAACAAGGGTCAACATCCTCTATTATCGCAATCATATTGGGAGCGCTCATGTTATGGATGCTCTTTAATCGCGCGCAACAAGATATTTCAATCCATTTTTTAGAAGATGTGTGGAACCGCAATCTGCTTAATTTATTCGTTTCGCCATTAACGGCAACGGAATATATTTTTTCATTCATCATTTTAAGCGTTTTTAAAGTGGTCATTGTTGGAGGTGTTATGACAGGATTATCATTACTGCTGTATCACTTCAATATTTTTAGTATTGGGATCGCCCTTGTGCCGTTTATTTTAAATTTGCTTTTTTTCGGATGGACTATCGGGTTGCTTATCATGACCTTGATTATGCGGTGGGGGACTGATGCCCAAATTCTGGCATTTTCCTTTGCGTTCTTGCTTCAACCGTTTTCAGCGGTATTTTACCCGGTTGCTGTATTACCTAAAACACTTCAACTTATTTCTTACGCCTTTCCGTCCACGTATGTATTCGAAGGAATGCGAAGCGTCATAGCAACCGGTGAATTCTCACAAGGACTCATGATACAAGCATTTGGAGCAAATATCCTCTATGTAGGGCTTGCTGTTATCGTATTCCAGCATGTCTTTAAAAAAGTTCTTGATCAAGGGTTATTAACAAAATTGGAGTAAATGGGGAATAGTATGCTCAATACCAATCCGCCTAAAACCGCATCGTACCGATTTTTAGAATGTATCCCAGGCATACTCGTGTGGCTGACTTTTGTCATCTCTCTTATTCTCTCTATTGTTGCTCCGCTCTGGGCAGTGGTGATGATTATTCTTTTTGATCTTTACTGGTTGATTAAAGTATGTTACTGGTTGGTCTACTTATTCGCATCGTTTAAAAAATATCATCAATCCCAAAAAATAAATTGGATGCAAAAAAAAGACGAGGAACATATACAAACAGATGATATCATCCACCTTGTCTTTCTTCCGACCTATAAAGAAGGGAAAGAAATCATCGAACCGACTATTCAGGCACTTGCGCAATCAACATTCCCAACCCAACAAATCATTCCAATTCTTGCGCTTGAAGAGGGGGATTCGGCGAACGCTGTGCCAATTGCTGATGAATTGAAAAAAAAATACAGCGCCTTTTTTAAAGATTTTCTCATCACCATCCATCCCTCGGGTCTGCCGAATGAAATCCCGGGCAAAGGATCAAATACCCATTGGGCAGGCATGAAAGCGAAAGAATGGGTAGATACCCATCTCAAAAACCAGCCCTATGACCGTATTATCGTATCTTCTTTTGATATTGATACTGTCGTATCTCCTCACTATTTCGCACATCTTACCTATACCTACTGCACCACCCCTCGTCCGACGCACGCATCATATCAACCGGTTGCAATGTTTAACAATAACCTGTGGGATGCAACAACATTTGCGCGCGTCACAGCGAATAGTACCACGTTCTGGCTCCTTGCAGAACTTTCACGACCTCAACGCTTATTTACATTTTCTTCGCACAGCATGAGCTTTCAGGCGCTTGTTGATGTCGGGTTTTGGCAAAAAGATATTGTTACAGAGGATTCGCGCATTTTTTTACAATGTCTTATTACCTATAATGGAGATTACCGCGTTGTTCCTCTGTTTATCCCTGTATCAATGGATAATGTCAATGTCGGGGATTACTGGAACACTGTTAAAGAACTGTACAAACAACAAAGGAGATGGGCGTGGGGGATAGAGCATCTCCCATACATGATCTATCATTTTAGAAAAAACAAAAAAATACCCGGTTCTGTACAATGGTATTATCTCTCTACGCTCGCTGAAGGTATGTACACATGGGCGACTGTTCCAATCCTTATTTTCATTTTAGGCCGTTTGCCGTTTTGGTTTGGACAAGGAGAATTTCAATTAAGCGCTTTACGACAAAGCGCACCGCTCATCCTCCACTATCTTCTTACAGGCGCCATGATCGGAATGTTTGTGGTTGGAATCTTTAGCTTACTCTTCTTACCAAAACCAACTCAACCTCAACCGTGGTGGAAATACTGCCTTATCGGTCTTCAATGGATACTCATCCCCATCACAATGATTATTTTTGGCTCAATTCCTGCCATAGACGCGCAAACACGGCTCATGCTGGGAAAATACCTCGGTTTTAAAGTAACAAAAAAAATAAGAACATCCTTTATACAAGACGATGCCCGATAATATCAGAATATCCTCGCAAAAAAACAGAGCCAGAAATTCGTGATTTCCCCTCGCATTGAATCTGTTCCAATTCCAAAGCAGAATGATTGCCACATACCACAGCAGGGAACCCATTCGGTGAAAGAAATACTGTGCCGCACGGCATATGTTTTTCCCCCGGTATGCCACTACTTATTGCCGTGTGAATCAGCAATCGTTTTGCCCCATAAAAACAAAATACTCCCGGCCAAGAAGAGTATGCGCGTATCATGCGCTCAATCCTGTCTGCGGGGTTATTCCAATCTACGCGACCGGAATCCTTGGTTATTTTTTTCGTATATGTGGCATTATCATGTTCTTGAGCTTGAGGAGAAAGTTCTCCGGAAACACATTGAAGAAGAACCGTTGGAGTAAAAAGCGCCGCAGTGCGAGATAACCGATCAGAAAGAGTCGGCGTTGTATCAACAAGAGTGATGCTGACCTTTTTTCGCATGAGAACAGGGCCATGATCCATGGCATCATCCATAAGAATCCACGAAATCCCTGTTTCATTATCACCACATAGAATCGCCTCTTGAATCGGCGACGCTCCTCTGTAGCGCGGAAGCAATGACCCGTGGATGTTGACGCATCCAGAGCGAGGGATCTCAAGAACCGCATGCGGCAGTATCATGCCATAGGATACAACACAAACAATCTCCGGCTGTATTGTGCGAATACACTGTTCCAATGCATCCTTCTCTTTCGGCTGGAACAAAGGAATAGAAGAGTAGCGTTGCGCGCTCTGTTTCACAGGAGACGCGCATAATTGACGATGGCGGCCTGCGGGACGATCCGGTTGAGTAACAATAGCGCGTACTGTAATCTCTGATGTCGAAAACAGCGCCTCCAAAATCGGCACTGCAAAAGATGATGTTCCGCAAAATACTATTTCTAATGAGTGCGTCATACATGATACACATTTCGTGCCTTTGAAGTGAAGAGTACGCCGTCAAGATGATCTATCTCATGCTGAATAACTCGAGCTAAAAAATCTTCAGCATACATACGGTGATTATCGCCATGAGAATCCCAGTACTCGATATCAACGGTCTTTGCCCTCAACACCTCTCCAAACACGCCTGGAATAGAAAGACACCCCTCTTCGCCCCATACCGAGTCATGAGAGCGGACGACAATGACAGGATTTATTAAAAGAATCGCATCTTTACCATGAGTGGAAACCCAGCATGCGCGAATAAGATTGCCAACTTGAGGAGCCGCAATACCAACCCCTTTCGCTTGTTTCATTGTTGCGCGTAAATGAATAAAAAACTGTCGCAACTGTTTATCTTCAAGTTGCGATTTTTCAACAGGCGCGCAAGAAACATGCAATTGTTCATCCGGTTCATATATCAGCTGAAGTATTTTTGTGCCAAATATCATACAAGAAACAGCATTACAAAGACGAATTATCTTTACGAGCATTCCACATAAACAATTTCACCCGCGAAGTGGTCGCAAGCCCGGCTTGCTGGTTTATATCAGAAAAAATACTCCGTGCGCGGGCTATCCCGATTCTTTTTATGATTCCCAAATACAATGCAAACTGCTTTGGTTCATTCCACGCGCGAGTTATTTCATCAGCCAAAAGATGGGCTTCGGAATGAAGCTTTGAAGATGATTTCTTTTTTCCCGCGAGGGCGTGTGAAATTCCTGAGCTGATATGCTCCATAAAGGACTGTAGCCGATATTATAGTATTTTAAATTCCGCTGTCATATACCCTATGCCAAACGGGGATTCATAACATAAAATATCAGAAGCAATGCCTATCCCATTGAGCATCCCAATCATTAAAAGAATCCCTTGATGAGCAGGAGCACCAGCCTCTTCAACCAACTGCGGATCCATTGCTCGAATTGCTTCGGTATCCCATTTTCGAAAATGCTTTATAAGCATACTGTCATATGATTTCCCGGCTAAGGAAAATCCGGCAGGAGAATCAGGAGAAAGACGGGGAGAAAGAGTACCCGAAACAATCACTGCGATACGCTCTTTTCGAGTTAAAAAAATATGCTGACTCTCTTTTCCAAAACGAAAATGCTCACCCCACGAAGCACGTGATGATGATGTAACAGCGATAGGCACCGACGCTAATGAATTGGTTAACAAAAAAAGCGGAACTGTCGCATCATAGGGTAACTCGTTAAACGTACATAAATGCACATCAACAGAATGTTCCAATTGCTCTTTCCAATGGTGGCAAAAACCCAAAGCGCCTGTCCGTTCAAGTGAAAAATCAAGATCTCCAAACTCTGATAATGTCCCTACAAGCGTGGGTGATTGATTGATCTCAAACCGTTCATACTCTACTGCCGTCTGCGTGGTAATAACGACAATAACATCAGGCCGAGATGCAATAAGGTGTTCTTGGAGTTCAGCATACGCCTTCAGCGTTGCTGTAAGCTGTTGCGTATGATCCTTGCCAATAACAGGAATAAGGAGGGGAGATGGAGGAACAATTGCGGAAAAAACAATCATAGATATATATAGCATACTCCATAAGAGTCATCATTGTAAATAAGGGGATAGATGATCTTCATATTGCTGAAAATGATCGCTTATGACATACTTAACCTTATATACTGCCTATGTACACCAATGAAACAGACCTCAATAGGGTTACAAACATACTTGGCCTGAATATCCATAAATACAGCAAAAAAGAGGTTATATCTTTTATTGAACAAAAAATGTGTTCAAATGTATTTTCATGGATCGCAACCATCAATCCCGAACTCTGCCTGAATGCTTTAAGAAATCACCGTCTTCAAGAACTCATCAACAGCGCTTCTCTTTCCCTCTGCGACGGCATTGGCACTTTTCTTGCCGCAAAAATCATTCACGAACCAATCCCCAAAAGAATATGTGGATCAGATATACTCTATGATATCTGCTCAATCGCGGAAAAAACAGATCAATCTATCCTCTTTCTCGGCTCAACTGAAAGCACGCTTAACTCATTGAGCTCATACCTTCATGCACAGTATCCAAAACTTACTTTTTCGTGCGACTCTGATATTCTCAAAAAAAACACCATCTCATATACCAAAGCAATTGAAAGAATACACAACAACCCACCTTCTATTGTATGCGTAGCGCTGGGCGCTCCGTATCAAGAAGAATTCATCGCAGAATATCTTTCTCATGTTTCTTCTGTCCGTTTGGCAATCGGCATTGGAGGAGCGCTTGATATGATTGCTGGAAAAAAACCCCGTGCTCCTCGCGCCCTCCAAGCTCTTGGCATAGAATGGCTGTGGCGGCTTTTCCTTGAGCCATGGAGAATCAAACGTATCATACGCGCTCTTATCCTTTTTCCTGCCATCTTTGCATATTATCTCTTTCGCATGCATTTTTGTTACCGAAAAAACGTACTGGGGTGTATTATGGATACAAACAAAAATATTCTCATTATTGAACGATCAGATACCCATGGCCACTGGCAACTACCACAAGGTGGCATTGAAAGAGGAGAGCGTATCTATCAAGCATTTTTAAGAGAAATGCATGAAGAGCTCGGATTGAACAACTTTAGTGTTCAAGTTATCGTGAGAAATTTTTTTACCTATCCATGGCCCAAATGGCATCAACTAAACAGAGGATACCATGGGCAAAAACAATCACTTGTCATCGCCACGCTTACTCCTCAACAAAGCATTATACTTGATCCATCAGAAGTGATACGAAGCGCTTGGGTTAAACAAACAGAATTAATCGCATCTCTTCACCCAGTACGAAAAGAGATGGCATCACAACTTATTGATTATCTTTCTTCACTATGAACCTCGTTCGCACGCGATTCGCGCCATCGCCAACAGGCGCCCCTCATATCGGCAATATCAGAACAGCCCTGTTTGCATGGCTTTTTGCCAAACACCATAACGGGAAATTTGTGTTACGGATAGAAGACACTGACCAAGCCCGTCTTAAAGCCGGGAGCGTAAAAGCAATTCTTGAATCGCTCCTTTGGTTGGGTATTACAATAGATGAGGGTGTTATGAGCGCTGAAGGGGGAGAAACAGGGCGCTACGGCCCGTATATTCAATCACAGCGCCTGTCTCTCTATCAGGGCCATGTCATGAAACTCCTTGAAACAGGAGCCGCGTACCCCTGTATGTGCGATAACGCCCGGCTGGAACAACTTAAAAAAACTCAAGTAACTCAAGGCCTTCCCTCGGGATATGATGGAAAATGCAGAACACGCTCATGGAGCGATGAACAAAAAAAAGACGCTATCGGCTCTCTTCCGATACGACTTGCAATGCCAAAAGAGGGGACACTAACCTTTGAGGATATGATACGGGGAAATGTGTCATTTGATCTTTCATTGCAAGACGATCCCATTATTCTCAAATCAGACGGATTTCCAACATATCACCTTGCCTCTGTTATTGATGACCATGCCATGCTCATATCACACGTTATTCGCGGAGAAGAGTGGATATCCTCTACGCCTAAACATATTTCGCTCTATAATGCTTTCAGTTGGGAACCTCCTGCTTTTGCTCACCTTCCTATGATTTTAGGCGCTGGTAAATCAAAACTATCCAAAAGACATGGCGCCCAAAGCGTTCTTGACTATCAAAAACTCGGGTATCTGCCTGATGCTTTGCGTAATTTTTTAGTCCTCCTTGGATGGAATCCCGGAACGAACCAAGAAATATTTTCCTCATCTGAACTCATTGAGCTTTTTTCTCTCGAACGAGTACAAAAAAGCCCTGCCATTTTTAATATGGAAAAACTGAATTGGCTTTCTCACCACTATATTTCAACACTATCAGACACCGCGCTCCTTGACAGTGCTCTGCCATGGCTGAAAAAAGCAGGATGTCCAACAGACCAGTACTCTCAAAAACAGCTTCTACTGATAACAAAAATCGCTCAGCAAAGAATATCCTTTTTAAGCGCTATTGGGGAAGAAACCGCCTATCTCTGGGATACACAACCAATACAAGATCCCTTGATACTTATTGAAAAAAAAAGCTCTATCGAACACACAGTCGCCATCCTTGCCGGTTTGATTGAACTATTCCAAAATAATGATATTTCCGAGAACACACCATGTGAAGAAATCACAAACATTGTTGAACAATGGCGCGAACAACAAGGACACGCAAGGGGAGAGATTCTCTGGCCATTACGCGTCAGCGTCACTCGATTGAAACATTCGCCCGGAGTGTATGAAACCATTCAAATTATCGGTTCAAAGGAGACAATAGTACGGCTGAATCAAGCGCGAGACCTCCTCTCTTCGCAAAAACAAGCATAACTGGTCTTTGAACACACTTTTGTCGTATGGTATACTACAATCATGAGGGGATATAACCGTTATCAGAGCAATACACACTACAATCCTTATGCATATGTTTTTGCTATGCTCATGTTTTTGGTGTCAATCACACCAATGGTAAGCAGAGCCCAAACAAACGACATCACTGATCTCAACAAACAGCTTGAATCAAATAAAAAGAAAATTGACGAGTTGGAAGAAAAAAGCAAGCTCTATCAAAAAACCATTGAACAAAAAAGGAGAGAATCAATTACGCTGAAAAACCAAATATCAATTTTAGAATCAGAAGTTGAAAAGGCAAGTATTGACCTTCAAATCAAAAACAGGGAAATAGAAGAACAAAACCTTGCCCTGTTAACAACACAGGCGCAAATAACAAAAGCTGAAGAACGTATCAGTGATCAAAAAGAAAATATTGCATATGTCTTGCGCTCGATTTATGCCTTAGATCAAACAGGACCACTTCAAATTATTCTTGAAAACGCAACTCTTTCTGATTATTTCCAACTTGCTGAAAAAACCAACCAACTCCAGCAGAATCTTCAACTGACGCTTGATAGCGTGAAAGAACACAAAACACAGCTTCTTGCCTTTAAAACTGAACAAGAAACCTATAAAGCAACACTCGAAACATTAAAACAAGAGACCGAGGAACAGCGTGAAGGTATCAGGGGAAAACAGTTTGTTAGAGCAAATCTCCTTGAAGAAACGAAAAACTCTGAAAGAACATTCCAAACCCTACTTGGACATCTGAAAAAAGAGCAAGCAGAAATTAACTCTGACATTGTGTTTATTGAAAGAAAACTCCGCGAAGAATTAAACAAAAAAGAAAAAAACGAAGGCCTTGAATACTTAATAGGCGAAAAACTTATGTGGCCGGTTCCCAAAAACACAATTACTGCTTATTTTCATGATCCTGATTATCCTTTTAGAAATATTTTTGAGCACCCAGCCGTTGATATTCGATCAGCGCAGGGGACAGCGGTACGCGCCGCCGCTTCGGGATATATTGGCAGAGCAAAACGAGATATCGGTTGCAAAGGAACCTATGCGTATGTCTTGATTGTCCATACTGACGGCCTTTCAACGGTCTATGGCCATTTAAGTCAAATAAGCGTGAATGAAGATCAATTTGTTCGCCAGGGTGATATTATCGGTTTATCAGGCGCCGCGCCTGGAAGTTGCGGATCAGGCAACCTTACAACAGGATCTCATCTGCATCTTGAAGTTCGAAAAAATGGCATTCCTGTTGATCCTCTCGCATACCTTCCTTAAAAAATAGTCCTATGGCACGAAAACTCTTTCACGGATTTACACTTATAGAACTACTTGTCGTTATATCTATCATATCGTTGCTCTCTGCCATTGGAGTCGCGTCTTTAAATAGCACAAGAAAAAAAGCGCGGTATACAGCGGTTGCCGCGGAATTAAAACAGTTCGAGACAGCTTTAAACTTACTTTCAGATGATCGAGGCGGCTGTTGGCCTCGCGAAGGAGCAACGACATGTGGGGGATATGTTGAAAATAACCCAACGATTACAACGCTCATCGCGGACGGAAGCTTTGGTTTAAAGCAGTATGTATCTGCCCCTCCCAGCTGGCCGTTTGATTCGAATGTTTGGAAATACGATAATGACGGCGATACCGCTCCTACCCCCTGCGCTTCATTCGGTACATCGGGGGTAAATGCGTTTATTGAATCCACTGACATTGAACACTACAAACAGCTTAACACGCTGTTGGATGGAGATACTGACCCGACAACAGATACGGCCCGCGCATGCGGCAAAATAAAATTTAGCACAACGACAACTCCTGGAATGATTTTATATACAATCTCTGCAACTGCAAATTAGTATACATGGACTTACAACCGACCTTGTTGCAGGGAAGAGGGAAGTAATACACCTGTTGCGTCACGCATTCTCTCAACAACTCTTCAGCCACATATACTCCCCTACAGCCCTTTGTTAAGCAAAAAGAGGGGGAGTAGTTGCGTCGGACAATATATCTTATACGACGCATTCTATAAAAAACAAAAAAATAAACATATTATACTATAGGGATATTTTACCCCCTCATACTCCCCTCCATGTACGTTCATCAATACCACCTCTCTTTCTCTCTTACCTCCTCTCCCTCCTCCTCTTTTATAAGATTATTTTATGCGTCGCACAATATACATAAGAGGTGAGTTGTATTTTTTTATAATTGCTATTGGTAAAAAACCTTATCTGGAATACGAAGATCAATAGAATGCAACGAAGGACGTTTTTCTTTAATCGCATCTTTTAAAATAATTGCTAATCGAGAAAGTTGATGAGAAAACAATTGAGCCGAGTCAAAAAAAACAGTCCAGCCCTCTTTTGTAACAACCCGCACTTCTGAACGAAGAAGATCGTCCCCTATTTCAAACGATTCAATCGGAATCGTTGTCGCACGCTCAAAGCCACCATACACGTCTATAATAAACCCCCACATATTCGCAGGAATAGTATTCTCTCCCACAACAAGCGGCCGCGATGTTAAAATTTTTATTGATGGATGGTCCTCGCCCACGCTCTCTCGAGACACCTCTTCAAGGATCGTGCCTTGTTCTGAAATACGAAAATATTTTTGAACCTTTATCTGCTGAACAATAGAAGGTTCAGAAACGCCATCATCCTCTGTATCAGTACTGTCAGCCCCATCTTCTGGCACAGCAGAAATAACCGGTTCAACCGCACGAGTAATCATGTATTCTTGAATAATGTATGAAAAACGAATCTTCTGTTCAATATACACAACAAGAGTATCAGGAAAGCGCCGATCCACAGAAGTGATTGTATATGCGGGGAAATCTTCCAAGGATTGTTGGATATCTGAACGAGAAAGGAGAAAAAAATTTCGATGAGAAAAAAACACAAATTTTTTCTGATCCAGTACCGACTCGACGCGAGCAATAACTTCTTGAGGAAGTGAGGGGCTTATATCATCCTCTCCCCCACTCTTTCTCCACTCAATAACTTGAATATTCACCGTGCCTGAAAAAAAAATAATAACAATCGCAGTTATTATTCCGATCACAACTCCATAACCAAAAATGTGCGCAAAACCAGCTCCCCCACTCTGTCGGGAGTGAGATGGCTTTGTATCATCTTCCGACTCGCCATTATTCTCCATAAAGGAACACAGAATACTTATATTTTATCACTATCAACAAGAACATCAGCGCTTGTTATAACAATATTTTCTAATGGATGATCATTCCCGTTCACTTCTGCTGATTCTATTTTATCCACAACATCCATCCCCTCAACAACCCTGCCAAATAACGTATGCTTTCCATTCAGCCATGGAACGCTCTGGGCAGTAACAATAAAAAATTGACTGCCATTTGTATGCGGAACTCCGGTATTTGCCATCGCCACACTTCCACGTACCAAAGAATCGTCAGAACGAAATTCATCTTCAATCGTATAACCAGGACCGCCAGTACCGTCATTACTCCAATCATCATCTTTTGAAAGCGGATCGCCCGTTTGTATCATAAAATCCTTTATAACGCGATGAAAGCTGGTCCCGTTATAAAATCCGCTCTCTGTTAAAGAAATAAAATTTTGCACCGTTTTCGGACGCGTCTCTGCGAATAGTTCAATAACAATCTCTCCCTCTGTTGTAGTTAAACGAACACGCGGTGCTGGCGAGGAAATTTTTGTTCCAGCAACGTCCTCTCGTTCATTGCGTTCGGAAACGGGCTGTGATTGCCCTCCTTTGAGACATCCGGTAAACACAGACATAGTCATAAAAAATAACATAACAATAAAAGTTGTATGGACTATTTTTTTCATACACAAAAAAATTAAGAAATATTTTTTGGGACTAACGCCAACTATATCGTACCTTGTTTCCTTAAAAATCTCAACGCCCTCGCAAAATACATTGAGAGGGCTGGAGGGAAGGTGACTTTTAAAAAAAGTCAGGGGAACATTAAAGTATTTCAAGAATATGATAGGTTATCGTGCCTACAGGAACAAGCACACTTACTTCATCCCCTACCTTTTTCCCTAAAAACGACTTTCCAAGAGGCGATTCATTTGACACCTTCCCATTCAGAGGATCTGCTTCTGATGAACCAACAATAGTATATGATAATTCCTGATCCCCCATTTTCAAACGCACCGTTGATCCTACAACAACGGCCTCTTTCTTTTTATTGTCAGAACTTCTAATAATCTGAACATCCTGAAGCATTGCTTCAAGTTCTGCGATACGGCTTTCAACAAACGCTTGCTCATCTTTTGCGGCAGAGTATTCAGCGTTTTCTGAAAGATCACCCAACTCTTTCGCTTCTTTAATCTTTTGAGCGACCTCTCGACGCTTATTCTTTTTCAGATCTTCAAGCTCTTTCGTTAAGCTTGCGTAGCCCTCTTTTGTTACATATGTTGGAGACATAGCACTAAAAAACTGTCTAAAAAAAACGTATCTGTGATTTTTGAAAAACGAAATTCAGTATATCACAGTACGTCAAGATGTCAAACACCATTTTTAAATTTATACCCCACTCCTTTTATTGTTTCAATACATTCTTCTCCTATCTTTTTGCGCAGGTAGCGAATATACACATCAACAATATTACTAAACGAATCAAATTCATAATCCCACACATGCGCCAATACGTCTTCACGAGATACCACAGCACCTGCGTTCATTAAAAGATATTCCAAAAGAAGAAATTCTTTATTAGTAAGATGAATCTCATGCTTCCCCCGTTTAACAGAACGCCTATCACGATCAAGGGTAATGCCGCCAGAACGGACCACATCAGTCCTGCGGGGAAACCTCCGGGATGTAACTGCAACAATCCGCGCGCGCAATTCCTCAAAACTGAACGGCTTTGTCAAATAGTCATCCGCCCCTGCTTCAAAAGCCCTTAATTTATCTTTTGTCATGGAAAGCGCTGACAATACAATAATAAAAACAGAATTATCTTCCTTGCGCAGTGTTCGGCACACTTCAATCCCGTCCATTTCTGGAATCATCAAATCAAGAACCACCACATCATACGGATTAGTTCTTGCAAAAAAAAGAGCTGTTTTTCCGTCATGAGCGCAGTCCACAACAAACGACTCGCGTTCCATACGGCGCTTTAATACCTCTGCTAATTTCTTCTCGTCTTCCACAATAAGAATCTTCATATACTGTCACCTAATAACAGAAATAGTGTATCATATCCAACCTTAAAATAAGATGAGAATTTTCTCATGCGATATCCCCACGCCCTGCGACTCAATACGACAACGCCAGTACGCTAAAATGGATGCCATTGGGACAAAATCTCCCGAGTCGCCTTGACTGCCAGATTACTACTCTCCCCTTCTTCTATTAAAACGACAAATGCGATTTGAGGATGGTCAAAAGGAGCAAATCCCGTAAACCATGCATGAGGATTTTTTTCCGTAGAAAATTGAGAGGTTCCTGTTTTTCCCGCCACTGAAAAAGGAAGCTGGGATAATGAACGAGCGCTCCCCCACACAACAGTATCTCGTAACCCCAATCGCACAGTATCAATAAATTCCTGATCAACCACATGCTCGCGCACAATCACAGGAGCTTTTTCAGTACCATTGATTGCATGAACAAGCCGAGGCCTGTATACAATACCTCTATTTGCAAACACTGACATCATAGAAGCGATTTGCAGTGGCGTTACCAAAACATCTCCTTGTCCGATCGCAAAATGATACGTGTCTCCAAGATACCACCGTTCACCTGTTGTTTTTAATTTCCAATCAGGGGTAGGAAGAAATCCATTTGCTTCTCCTGGGATATCAATCCCTGTAGGAGATCCTAATCCAAATAATTCCGCGTACTCGCGCATACCATCAACGCCGAGTCCTGATAGCGATCCTTGATCTCCACCACCAATAAGATAAAAGTAGGTATTAACGGATTCTGCCAACGCTTTCCTTATATCAGTGATACCATGACCTCCTGCTTTCCAATCAGGAAACACCCATGATCCGATGCGCAATCCTCCGGTACTGTTCACAGTGAATAATGGAGTAATAATTTTTTCTTGAAGCGCGCCAGCCGCAAAAATAGGTTTAATGGTTGATCCTGACGGATATTCTCCAGCAACAGCACGCTGAAATAAGGGCTGATCAGAACTTTGTGTCAATGCGGTATATTGCGCCGAACTCAAGCCATGGATAAATTGATTATTGTCAAATGACGGAATGCTTACCAACGCAAGCACTTCTCCGTTATTGGGGTCTAAAAAAACAGCTGATGCCTTTCGCGTACCTGACTCTTTCAATGTGTTCTCTAACACATCAGCCACGATGCGTTGTAATGGCAAAGACAAAGAAAGAGTCATATCTGATCCCTTTTCCGAAGGAGTTATCGCAACCGATTCTAATGACTTACCCCACGCATCAACTTCTATTTCCTCTTGGCCATCGCGTCCTCTTAATAATGATTCATACTGCTTCTCAATCCCTGTCTTTCCGACTTTATCAGAATACTGATATCCTTTTTCTTTGTAAAAAAGCCATTCGTCTTTTGTCAAACCGCCAACATATCCCAATACATGAGAACAAACGCTATTGCACGGATATTGCCGAAAAAACCCCTCCCTCACAACAACGCCTGGAAGATTTTTTGACTCAAGAATAATCGGAATCGCTTCTTGATAAGAAAGATTCGTTTGAATCGGGGTGTCATCATACAAGGAAACAGGAGATTGCTCAATGAGATCCTCAATTTCCTCGGCAGGTACATGTATGCGATCTGCAAGAGTTGCGTACACCCTCTGTTGCGCTTCTTTTTCTTGCGGAAGATCCCCTTTTATAATCGCAACCGTAAAAGCCGGCGCATTTGTAACCAGTGCGGCCCCATAACGATCAAAAATGCCTCCCCGAAGAGCACTGACTCGTTCAATGCGGACGCGGTTTCCTTCGGCAAGAGAACGATAATATATACCTTGAAATACCTGCAAATACAGTGTGCGTATCATGAGCGCGCACACAAACGCACTAAGAAAAAATCCAAACAAGACGACTCTCTGTGAAGGAAGCCGAAATGATTCTGGCGCGCGTTTCCCGTATTGATCAAACAAAAACTCCTTTGAGTACCGTTCATTCCGAAGATGCTCTGGGAAAGCGAGTGATACATCATCTGTGATCCCCCAAAAAGGTTTCATAGAGTGATTGCAATAGCAGTGAAACTTATTATGGGACTGCCCTATTATGTTGAAACAAAGTATCGCCTTAAAAAAGCAGTCCCTGCCTTTTTAAAGGCCAATACCCCGAAAGCAACACATAAGTAGTATATTAAAAGAAACGATTGTTCCTTTAAAAAAAGTGGCGTTTCAAAAGGGATAGAAGGATTGGCGAGCAATCCTACTGCCATTCGTATCAGCAGAATGACAGCTAAAAATGTCAGCATTCCACACAGAATAGTTATTCCGTATGAAAGAAATGAAAGGCGTGTAAACATTTTTTGTTCAAGAAACATAACAATGACGCCTGTTGCGAACACAGCGATCGTAATAATCCCAAATGGCTGAAGTGTTACAGTTTCATATCCCAAAGCAACAACTCCGGCAAGAATAAAAAAAGCTGTTCTACTTACAAACCATGAAATAATCATGAGAAACAAAATCCCCCACCACCCTGCAGAGACAGGAAGTGAAAATTGAGAGACAACCGCGGTCTCAAAAAAAATCCATAACAACAGAGCCGCGGCAATAAGAGAAGTTCGCACGTAATTGCTCATAGGGTCTACAGAAAACACTATTACTCTAAAAGAACCAGCACAAACCGTTCATTGTCAAGCGATCCGGAAGAAAACACAAGCGCACGCTGAAAAAGATCATTTTCGCGAGGTTCAAGCCGATCAATCCTGCCGATGAAAAGACCGTATGGGATATGATCTTCGCTCCCCGCTGTAATAACGATATCATCTTTTTTTACTAATACTTCCTTGGGAATAAGCTCCATGGCAATAGAAGCCCCCTTTTTCCCTTTAGCAATACCAAGGGGTATGTCATGAGTTGCAAAGGTTGCCGATATCAATGACCCCCCATCTTTAATATCCAACACCGTTGCTGTAGAAATGCTTGTTTCTATAATAGTCCCAATCAGAGCGCCGGTTGCATCCACAACCGCCTGACCGGATTCAATGCCGTCACGGCTTCCTCTATCAATAGTAACCGCATTCACCCCCTCTTTTTCATGCCGGCTCACAAGGGTTGCGATAATATGTGGAATCTCTTTTTCTTTACGAAATTCCACTATTTGACGCAACGCCTCATTTTCGGCCTTTAACTGCAACAAATCGCTTATCTGCTCACGCAACCGTCTCTCCTCTTCTTGGCACTGGAATAACGATTGAACATCTGTGGAGTGCGAAGATCGAAATGAAGGGAATAAAGAAATAATCGGCCCCATAGACAATGATACAGAAGATTTTCCTAAAGTTCTCATCCACTCAAAAGGAGCTCCTTTTGTCGCAAGCGAAATAAGCGCGAGGACTACCATGCATCCAGCGATCACCCAGGTCCATATATGCGAGTTACGTTGCTGTATTGGCATACACACGAGCAATGAAAAGACCTACCACCATATGCCCTCTTGATACACTACCACACAATAATCTATCTTCGAGAAGAAATATCTTGAGCAGGCGGAAGCAGAACATCTCCAAGTAAATCAAGATCCTCAAGCACAATCCCGGTACCGCGTACAACAGCGGTGATAGGGTCGTCAGCAAGCGAAACCGGTATCTGCGTTTCATTATAAATACGTTTATCAAGCCCTCTTAACAACGACCCTCCACCTGTCAATAAAATACCTGAACGATACATATCGGCAACAAGTTCGGGCGGAGAGAGTTCCACTGTCTGCTTAATAGTATTGATAACCTGACGAACCTGTTTTTCAATTGCATCCCGAACATGGGCATCGGTAATTGCCAGTTCTTTGGGAAGACCTGAAAATAAGTCCCTGCCCTGAATTCTCATTTCCATCGGCTCGCGCAATGGCAGGACTGAACCGATTTTTATCTTTACCGATTCTGCTGTTTTTTCTCCTATTAAAAGATTAAAATTCTCTCGAATGTACTGAATAATCGAAACAGTCATATCATCGCCTGCGCTCCGTATGGTTTTTCTGGTAACAATCCCGCCCAAAGAAATAAGCGCAATTTCTATGGTACCGCCTCCAATATCAACAATAAATAATCCATTGGGTTCCTGAATAGGAAGACGAGAACCGATTGCCGCGGCCATAGGACTTTCAATCAAAGAAACCTCCCGCGCGCCTGCGGCAAGTGTCGCATCTTCGACTGCCTTGCGCTCCACTTCTGTCACATCCATGGGAATGGCGATAACGACTCTCGGGCGCGGAACCAGGGTCCAACTGTCATGGTGAATTTTTTCTATAAAATATCGAAGCATTTTTTCCGTAACTTCAAAATCAGAAATAACGCCATTTTCAATAGGCCGACTGATAACAAGGTGGGGCGGAGTTTTCCCAAGCATTTTTTTCGCTTCTTCTCCAACCGCAACAATCTGATCGGATCGCGTATTGATAACAGCAAGCGATGGCTCATTTATAACAATCCCCTTGTCTTTGATATATACCAATGTGGATGTTGTCCCCAAATCAACACCCATGTCAGTAGAAAATCTCCCAAGAATCGCATTAATCATAGTGAGGTAAAAAAAACACCGGTACGGTGCCCTCTCACGCATCTCAATAAAGGAACACGCACGAGGCGCGCCTTTATATCTTTAATCAAAACAATCGCTTTAGCCATCCTAAAAGCTCAAAACGCGCAATATCACGCGTCGTAATTAAAAACGCAAGAGCAATAAGAACAAAAAAACCGATTTGATGAGTTAACCCCTCAAAACGTTGGCCCACCGGCTTTCCCCTGATACGTTCAATAATCAAAAACAACACCCTGCCGCCGTCCAATGCAGGAAGAGGTAAAAAATTAATAATGGAAAAATTCAAAGAAATAACAGCAATAAACTGTAACACATGACTCCATCCCAAATCAATAACCCTGCCAGTAAACACAGCTATGGCGACTGGGCCACCAACATCAGGCGAAAGAGTACGACGTACAACAAGATCTCTGACAATATCTCCCAACGCGGATAAAATTCTTCCAGATACGGAAACCGCCTCACGGAAGCCAAAGGCTAAAGCAATAATAGGATTCGTTCGAATCACGGCAATTTCATCAAGCCCTACTCCAATAATAGGGCCGTCTGCTTGAAAGTCAGGCAAAATCGCCGGATTTAACACAACCGACTTCTGCTCTTTTTTTCGTTCTAAAAAGAGTGTAACCTCCTCGCTCGCATGAATACTATCTTGAGCTTTTTTTAATGACTCAATCGGCAAACCGTTCACTGTCATTATTTTATCTCCAACTTTAATATCGCCATCTTCAGCAGGACTGCCATCTACAATACCGGTTACAACAAGATAACGAGAAGAAACAAATCCGGTATCATCGGCTGTCTGTGCCCGATCAGCACTCATAGGAAATCCGGTTATAAAAAGAACAGCATAACACACGACTGCCAATAAAAAATTCATCAGCACACCGGCAGATAACACCGCCAAGCGATTCATCCACCGCTGTTTTGAAAAACTGTCCGCATCTTTGTTCTCCTGATCTTCTCCTTTTAAACGCACAAATCCGCCAAAGGGCAACGCATTTATAGAGTACAAAACATCCTTCCTCGTGATACCGACAATGCGAGGCGGCAAGCCGAATCCGAACTCTTCCACCGCAATGCCACTTCTTCGAGCTGTAATAAAATGCCCCCACTCATGCACAAACACCAGGAGCTGTAAAATCAAAAAAAAGACAATAATAGTGAGTATCATACAATTAGGTCAATATTTCTTCCTCCTTCTTTTTCGCTTCCTGATCAATACGTTCTTGATATGACTTTATCACCTTATCCAATTCCTCAATCATGCGGAACCGTTCATCTTCTGACAATTCTTCAGTTAAGGCAGGGATCATAATTCGCAGGCAATCCCCTTCATTCGCAGGATTCAATCCGAGTCCGCTTTCCGCAATGGCTTTTTCAATATTTTTAAGCAGTGATGTATCCCACGGTTGGATAACAATCTGCCGCATTTCTGGAATACTGATGCTTGCTAATTGCACAATCGGAGAACGAACTCCATATGCGTCAACACTAATCCCCTCAACAAGAGCTGGGGTTGCGCGACCTGCGCGCAACTGGCTTAACTCAAGTAAAAAATGATCTATCGCTTTTTCAAATTCCGGGATGAAACCGGCAACATAGGTATTCATAAAAATCTTACGCAATTAATATCCAACTCCGGTTGCAATCAACACGTCAGCACTCACATCGTTGGAAATCAGTATATCACGAGCAACTCTCCCGCCGAACGAAGGGAGCGGAAGCGATTTCCATTCTTTCCCCTGATTCTGTGAGATAACGATAGTACTTGTCGTTGCGTATATAATATGGTTGCGATCTTGAGGATCAATGGCAATACTGTAAATCATTGAACTGTGATCAGCTGTAAGCAAAGGAACCTGCTCCCATATATTGCCTTCATCCCGACTAATAAATAATCCGTACAATGACGCATAATACAACGCGCCAGATCTGGGATCGCGTTCAAAGTCGCCATATTTAGATAAACGAACCAATGAATCCAAAGCGCTGTTCTTTTCCCATGACTTCCCTTGGTCATGGGAAATATAAATAAAGCCGGATAATTGTAATCCGTCAACCACGACAGCATACAATCTACTGGGATTTTGAGGAACAGTAATCAGCTTATGCACTCTACCGCTTGTGCCAAAATATGACAAGCGGACAGGAACAAACCACGTCTCTCCCCCATCGCGGGTCTGGAGAATAGCACCGGTCGCAGTGCCTGCATACAACACTTTGGGGTTTGTATAATCAACAGCTAATGACGTAATAACCGTTTCAGTCCCAGGGTCATAGTAGATGCGTTTCCAATTTGCCCCTGCGTCTTCTGATACCATAATACTTCTCCCGCCTGCCAAATACAGACGAGACCGATCACTGGGAGCAACAACCAATGCTTCAATGCGTCGAGATGAAGAAAAAATCTTATTCCATGTATCGCCAAAAGCATAACTAACCCACGCTGATCCATCATCAGTGAGTGCGTACACTGTTCTGGTATCCGAAGGATCTGAGATAAGAAAACGAATATTTGCGTACCCAATGGTTTGAGCAACGCCGTTCACTGTCCTCACATACGACGCTTGCTCAAAATTCGCACCGCCATCACGGGAACGGTATATTCCACCGGTCCCTCCTGATTGTATATCATTACCAGTTGTCTGTACCTTAATTCCAAGAGGAGAACACCCTGAAAATCCTAAAAGAATAAAAATGATACACGCAAAAAAAGAAATGTGTTTTTTCATACAGATACGGGATGATGAAATAAAAGAAAAACGTCTTCAAGCCGTAAACGGCGATGAAGGGCAATAGAAAGATATTCCTGTTCTTTCAACAAAGCGCTCATACATCCTGTAAGCCGATCAAGAGAAAACCTATCTTTGAGCAATGCTAATTCAGATGACAACCACTCGTTCACTAAAGGCAAAGATGGAGAAATTTTCAACATAATTAAGTCCCGTAAAAGAGAAAGAAGAATTCCGCATGCGCGTTGATATGCTTCTTTTTCTTTTGAATACGCCTCAATGGCATGAAATCCTGCTGGCAAATCACTGCTGATGATGGGAAGAATATTCCGAATCAAAGAAAGTGTTTCTTCCCATACCGATTCATCTAACAACGTTTCAGCAAACGCGCTTCTTCCTTGAGACAAAGCGGCTATCCACGATGCGCGAGAAGGTTCTGCTCCTTTTTCACGCAAATACTCGGCTAAAGCATCGTGCGGAACGGTTGGGATTTTTATACGATGACACCGCGAGACAATGGTTGGAAGAAGAGAAGACGTTGTTGTTGCAGTTAAAAAAATCAAAGCAGAGGGTGGGGGTTCTTCGAGAAGTTTTAGAAAAGCATTCCCGGCTTGCGTGTTCATTTGTTGTACATCAAACAATGCCACGATATTCCATGGGACAAAAACCGGATGATGTAACAGTCGTTGATGCGCCTGTTGGATATCTTCCAATACAATACCCGTCGCATCCTGCGCGCGCTCGATCACCAACACATCAGGGTGAGGGGTTTTAAAAGAAAACGGATACTGCGTATCATCTGATACACTGTCACTGATACCCGATATCACGTTTTGAATAATGGCCTCAACAATATTCCGCTTCCCTACACCACGAGACCCTGTCAACAAATACGCATGAGCAGACACCCCTTTTTGAATAAGAGAACTCATCTCCGCGACAAGGGTTTCCTGCTGTGGGTGCATAGCATTAGTAGTATACCGAAAAAATCAAAACTTCGAAAGAATGACTATCGCGATGCGAGAATACTTCTCTTATATGCCTCAAGGTTATCCAAAGCAACGCCAGTCCCCTTTGCAACACATAACAGTGCCTCGTCCGCGACATAGGCCTCAACACCTATCGCCTGGCTCAATAATTTATCCATATTTCGCAATAACGATGTGCCTCCTGAGAGCACCATCCCTTTATCAATGACATCTGCTGATAATTCCGGAGGAGTATTAAATAACACCGATTTTACAGCCGCAATAACACCTTCAAGATTATGCTGAAGTGCTTCTGTGATATCATCTGACGTAACAGTAACTGTCCGTGGCAACCCAGTAATCATATCTCTGCCACGAACTTCCATTTTGAGCTTTTCTTTCATGTACATTGCCGATCCGATTTGTATTTTTATATCTTCAGACGTCCGCTCCCCCACTGCAAGGTTGTATTTCTTTTTAATGTGTTCTGCAATATCCGCATCAAAACGGTTCCCTCCTATTCTTACCGACGTGCTTGAGACGATCCCACCTAATGAAATAACTGCTATTTCGCTTGTACCACCGCCCATATCAACAACCATGTGTCCGGTTGCGGATCCGATTGGGATATTGGCTCCAATAGCCGCGGCAATCGGCTCTTTGATGATATATGCGGCCTTTGCCCCAGCCGCAAGCGTTGCGTCAATCACAGCGCGCCGTTCAGTTGAAGTAATCCCCGCAGGAACCGCAACCATAACCTCGGGCCGAAAAAGACGAACTCCGCCAAGCGCTTTGCCAATAAAATATCTCAGCATCGCCTCTGTGGTTCTGTAATCAGCAATAACGCCATCTTTCAATGGCCGTACCGCAACGATTGATTCCGGAGTGCGACCAATCATTTCTTTTGCCTCGTTTCCCACGGCTAAAATCTTTTTATCAATAAGAGATATTGCAACAACTGATGGCTCGTTAATCACAATTCCTCGCTTGGGAAGATGGACAAGCGTATAGGTTGTGCCAAGATCAATGCCGATTTTCTTTGACCACAAAGGCATACAAACAAGATGAATAGACAATTAAGATTACCTCATCACAGACGTTCAGTCAATTTATAAATAAACCCTCTACTAAAAATAGTGCCCACATAAGTGAACACTATTTTTGTTCAGTATCACAGTACCTTACACAACCCTCGTATTAAAACGAAAACGAATAGTTTTGGTCAGTAAAAAGTCGGGTATTCACCTCATAACGAGTGTTATTTTCTGTCAAACGCTCCCCTGCTTGAGGTGTTATTTTTAATGGGCGCGGGGTTTTCACCCTCACTGTTAACGGTACGTTCTTAGTGCCTGGTTGTTTTTGAATAATAAGCGAATATGGCTCACGAATAATATCTTGAGCCAGCGTGTAGGTAAGAGTAATACTCTTTTTTCGTCCAATAGGAATATCAATCAGCATACCAAATGATGTTTTCTGTAATTCATCAGCGCTTGTAATGTCTTGTTTCGCGATCCCCCTTGCTTCAAGAAGACGCGATCCTTGAGGCGCATACACCCGCGTATATGTTCTGTATACCGGCCGTGTCTTCCATATCAGTGTATTTTTATTCTGATAGGTAATCGTAACGCTTACTTTGGGTTCGTTATCTGTAAGATCAACGCTGTACTCTATTGACCGATCAATCCCAATATCACTTTTAAAACTGCCGAGATTCGCATCCGCGACCATTAAATAATCCCCTGCTGTTTGAGCGATACGACCGTCCCAGCTCTTTTGACGAACCTTTTCTTGAACTGCCTCATCTGCATGAAAAACCATCATCTGTTTTTCCTTCATCCCCTGTTCAAACGCTGACATCACCTGCACCCATTCAGTCACGCCCTTTTTGCCCAATGTGCGAAGCAGTGTCGTACCTAAGTCAAAAATAAGCTCTTTTCGTTGTTCTTCAGAAAGCCCTCTCTCTCGAAAACCGCGATTCGCATCTATCTCAAGCACATCAGCAAGATTGGAATCATCAATATGATATCCCTGAATGTCAAGTGGCCCGGTTAACGCTAAAAATTTTTCCACAAATGAAGGTGTGATGGCAACAACGCCATCAATCCTTTGGAGAGTTTTATTCTGCTTTTCCATTTGTTCGGTAAACAATGCGATGATATCCTGCGCCGCAGTTGGGTAATCAGGCGACCAAGTGGCATCATGAAACAGCCATGAACTTCCCAGATTATGTTCAGCATCGTATTGTTGAATAGGCGCAGGCGCTTTCTTGCTTGTCGCGGAAATACCCTTATCAAGATTTCGCGAGTTATCAACAAAAAATTCTTTCAACGCTCCTCCTGAAAAATGCGTATACGCATACCCACTGATATAACCGCCAGTAGGTCGTAACTCATCATTATTCATCAAAATCCATAAATAGGTTTTATCTTCTGTAGCGCCGGAAACATGCGGCAGTGTTTGCGCAAGCGGAACATACTGCGAAAGAATCTTCTCCACTGTCGCAATCTGTGTTTGCAATGTCTGTTGAGAAGATACAATATCGCTCACCACTCCTTTTTGAGGAATTTCGTTTAATGTATTCAATGCCTGCACAAATAAATTGTCCACCATAATCACAAGCGATGGAAATTCCAGTAATCTTGAAAATGCTTTTTTGCTTTTTTCAGGATCAACAGATGCGACGGTTTCTCCTTGCGACTGAAATGGGATATCCGAAGCCCATACAAAAGAGCGGTCAATTCCTTCAAGGGCATATGCAGAAGCAGTCAAAACGCCGTCTGCTCCCCGAACCTGCGTGCCTACCCAAGGCAGTATTCTTAACACCCGAATTCCTTCAACCTGCTTTTGAGCTTTGTTCATACTATCCTTACCGCTCTGTAAGGTAAGGTGCGCTTCGCTAAAGTTAAAACTCCCGGCTTGTTCAAGGGATTGCTCAACTGCTTTCTTTGCTTGCTGGGATATTTTCAATGCGCTTGCAAGCGTTAAGGCCTCAATCCCGGCGAGAACCACAAGCAAGAGGATAATCAGCCCGACCCCGCCAGCGATATACCAGCCCAATCTGCCCTTCTCCTTTATAGGAACCGGTTGTTCAGGCGAGTGAGAAAGCAAAGAAAAATTTTGTTCAAAGTTGTTTTGATCCATAGAATCCTTTATAGAGAGCTAAAAAACAATTAAAACACACAAAAATATACCACAAGAAAGTCCTTTGTGTCAAGGATTTATACGCCATCGCCATTTTTTAAAATAGGCAATGCCTGATTGGATATGAATACGAGTAAGCGGATTAAAAATACCTAAAATACCCCTCTTTTTTGCTGATTGGCGCTTATGATAATGAACCATTTGAGCATCTGCGCAATACCATACCTTTTTCCCTGCCATAAGCATAGTTCTGCATAAATCAACGTCTTCAAAATACAAAAAATACCGAGAATCAAACCCGCCTAAATCCCTCATCAGCGCCTTGTGCATCATCATCGCTCCACCCAAAACCCAATCAACGTGCTGTGAGGTTGTGTGGTCCCAATCCCTCATCAAAAACCAGTTAAGGTGTTTTTTGCCCCATGGCGTTTCTCCAAGCCATGTTCTGCGCAATACAGGCGTCAACATCCGAGGAAACCGATAGCAGGAATACTGAATCGCCTTATCAGGATGAAGGAGTTGAGGCGCAACAAGGCCGATATCAGGATAATCTTCAAGAGCTTTTAATAACTTTTCAATTGAATGGTTTAAGACAGTAACGTCTGGATTTAAAATAAGAATATACGATCCTCGCGCGTGCTGAATGCCTATATTATTCCCTCCTCCATATCCTAAATTCTTAGGCGACTGAATAAGGCGCACATGGGGAAGCTCCTGTTCAATCATGTCAACGCTATCATCACGGGACGCATTATCAACAATAATAATCTCATACGGCACGCTCACGTGCGACATTTCAATACTGCGCACGCACTGTTTGAGCAACCCGCGGGAATTATAATTAAGTATAATAATACTCAATACAAGAGACGGATCATCGTGAATCAACGCCTGTAAAGGAGAAGGGGGGAAAGTCGAAATTTGATCCGCCGGTTGGCGGACGAAATGTGAAATTTTTAAAATATCTTTCCATGCATTCCATAGTACTTGGGGCTCTTTCACTAACAAATACAGCGCTTTGAGTATCTCATATCCGATAATCAAAACGCCATGCGTGAGCCATGTGTGAAATCGCACATTTTTTATCAACATCCACACATGGTTGCGATATGACCAGTAGCGAGTCAAAAATGAACGATCTTGGCGCACTGTACCGCTCCCCACGCCACGCAAATGGATGGCATGGGCTGTATCAGTACACCATGCTCTGTATCCGGCGTTGCGAAAACGATACGCCAAATCAACATCTTCTTTATAACTATGAAACCGAGGATCAAACCCGTATGGCGGCGATACCTTATCCAAATCCAACGCGCTTCTTCGTAAAAACAGCGCGGCACCGGATACACCCCATATTTCTCCTTTTTGTATATCTTTCCGTTCACACACAGCATGCCACGGCTTTAAAACAATTCCAGTAGTGTCTATAGCAGTTTTTTCATCATTGCGATATAAAATACCGGTACAACTTGCTCTGCGGTCGTCTTTATCAAGAGCGAAGACCATTTCTGTTATATAATTTTCTTCAATAAAACAATCAGGATTTAACAAAAACAAATATGGCTCTTGAGAGCGCTCAATCCCCCAATTATTTGCTTGAGCATAGCCGATATTATCTGCCATACACTGAATCGTCGCAGATGGCATCATCTGTTTCACAATCTCAACACTTGCATCAGATGACGCATTATCAATAACAGTCAAACTCCAATCCGTGTATGTCTGTTTTTCAAGCGCCTCTAAACAACGGAAAAATACTTTCTCGCTGTTATAGGTAACAATAATAACGCGCACCTGTGCCATATAAAAAGACGCCTCAGCTTATACTATATGTATCATTTTTACAATAGTATTTCTCAACCGTGAAAAACCGCCTGACCATTACTTATCCATAATAATGTTTTATACTTGCCCACTATTTTTAACTGTGTTACAACTGACACAGAGATAACTCTTATTCACTCGACAGACGCACCAATCATACAAATCCGTGATGCGGCTTGCGAAGTGACTATCCCAGAAGCAATGGAGATAACAGCATTCTCTACGCTTGCCACAGAAATGCTGGCTGAGGGAAAAATGCGAATTGAACCATGGGCGCTTCTTCTTGCCGGAGGGATCTATTGGGGTACTGCCCAACTCTCTATTGCCCAAAAACGAGATATGCTCGCATTCGAGCGTTTAAAAATGGTTATCCCTGCACCACGCTTCAATGCCCTGCTCAATGTAACTGCATAACAATCGCCACGCAGAGATGGTCATTTGCTGACCATCTTTCTATTAGAGGAACATACTATTCCGATAAAAAAAATAATAATCCCAATCCCAATTGGATGGTTCAAATACGGCGTAAAAAAATGAACAATCAAAATCGCAAGCATGCCAAACCACCATCCCAACCGAATATCCGATTGCCGCGCCCAGTCCCAGCCATATTTCATCATCATAATAAGCGCTCCAACAAACAACACAAACCCTATCAACCCCATTTTGATCCATATATCCAAATACCCCCATTCAAATGCGTATGTCGTGTAATCAACAATTCCCCGCTCCCTCAATCGCGGATCTGACGTCTGATATGTTACAGTCGCGCCAAACCCATGCCCTAACACAGGATGTTCTTTTATTTTGCTGATAAGGGCAGGCCACAAATCCCACCGACTTCGAATCGCTGGCTCCTCAAGAGTAAACTGCGACCTTTCTCCTAATAAAGAAAAAATATTCAGCCCGAGCGTTGTTACAATAGCAAGGACAATCAGTGCCGCGCCAAATGATGTCGATCCTTTCACACAAACATTCTTTACAGCGCGCCATCCTTTTTTTGAAATAAAACACCATACTACCATCATCATTCCCGATATCATCGTCGCGATCCACAATGAACGGGATAAACTCACAATCAATCCAGCCCACATCGCAACCCACATCCACCACTCCCTGCGAAAATGAAATGATGATTGCATCGCGCGCATAGCGGACACAAAAAATCCAATTAATAACAGCATCTGGCTTTGAATGAAAATACGATACAGCGATGTATCTCCAAGCCGGCCTATTTCGGCAATCCGCGTATCGCGCAACCACAGATACAGAGCAGGAAACGCATCCCCTACCGCATGACTAAATAACAGCAACAGCGCGAGTGAAAACAAAGAAAGCAGTATAAGCCCCCAGCCGACAACGCGATAGAGCTGTTCTTCTTTTTCTTGCAACGACCCTTTTTCATACGCAAGCGCCCACAGTAAAGGGAACACTATCAAAAACACAGCATACCCATTAGCATCGTGATACAAAGAAAGCAGAGATATACCAGTCGTAACACTGCGAATAACACCCCACGCTATCGCGGCAAAAATCATAATCCCTACCACAACAAAAGGCGACCTTCTTATATATTCAGGCAACCATTTCTTTTGCTTGAAGCCCTTAACAATCCACAAAACCAACACAATCAGCCATATAAATTTTCTAATACTTAAAAAAATCTCTCCTCCGAACGGGAAAAAAAAGAGCGCTCCGGCAAGCGATCCGACAATCAATTCAAAGCACAAAATCAGCATGCCCCACCATAGGTTACGATATGTCACCCAGACAACAGCAACAACCATAACCCCCATGATCACTATGCCAATGATAGGGACTAAATACGAAACAAATGAAAAAAAATACATCAACAACCCGCTCAATATCAGTGCTCCATATCCATGCTTTTGGATAACACCAAAGAGCGTTGGGAAATAATTATGAACGTTTTTTTGCATACTGAACTACCCATGCCTCGATTAAACTCAAGGGCGACAGCACTGCATGAATACATACCGCCCCCCATGGAAAAAATTTTTTCATATACCTGCTCTGGCTTGCTAAAAACCATTGCTGTTTTTTGTACCCCAATACCTGTTGAAAGCTTTGACCACCGTGGTGAATAATTGAACATACCGGAGAATATATTATGCGATACCCGGCAGATACAATACGACGGCACAAATCAACTTCTTCAAACCAAATAAAATATCCTGCGTCAAATCCATGCATCTCTTCCCATACAGGGCGTTTTATACACATGCAAGCTCCCATAATCTGCTCTACATCTTGCTGTTTTTGATAATCCATATCACGGCTAAAATAACGATCTAAACAGCGCATAGATGGAAATATATGATGCAATTTTAACGCAATCGCCAACTGATCTGATAACCGCGGAAATCTCCGGACTGATGGCTGAACTGTTTTATCTGCATTCAATAATCTTGGCCCAACCATTGCGATTCGAGGATTGTGATCAAATAAAGACACAACAGACAATACACTATCATCAAAAAATTCTGTGTCAGGATTTAAGAGTAAAAGATATTCCCCTGTTGCGACGCGTGCGCCGATATTATTTGCCGAGGCAAATCCGGTATTGATTTCTTGCGCCAATACGCGGACATGAGGAAATTCCTGCTCTACCATTGAGACAGAGCCATCAGACGAAGCATTATCAACAACAATCACTTCAACAGTATCAAGATTGTAGTATAAAAAAATCGAACGCAAGCACAATCGCAGAAGATCTTTCACGTTCCATGAAACAATAATAATGGAAATCAGCGGTTTCATAGTTTCTTTTTTTGCGCGATAATATATGTTTCAAAACTCTCTCCGCGCGACGCTTTCGGTTTAAACAACGCAACCTTTGCGTAACTGTGCGAGATGCTTTTTACAAACGCCTGTACATCTTGCCCTTCAAAAATTTTCGCGCATACTGATCCATTTTTATTAAGACACCGATCCGCGAGGTGAAACACCTGCTCAACAAGAGCCAAGGATCGCGCCTGATCAGTAATTTTTGAGCCAGTCGTTTTGGGTGCCATATCGCTTACTACCACCTGATACGGCCCGCACGATACAATCATATCCTGTATGGTCGCGTCGCAAACATCCCCTATCATAACCTCTGCGCGTGGGTCATGCAATGGCTCTATTGTTTCAAGATCAATACCCACAACACTGCCCTGCGGTCCTATGTATTCCAACACTACCTGCATCCAACTCCCAGGAGCGGCTCCAAGATCAAGTATTCGATCTTTCGCGTGAACCAAATGTAATTTTTCCTGAATCATCTTCAGTTTATACGCAGACCGCGCACGATATCCCTCATCTTTCGCTTTTTTAAAATAATGATCATGCATGATATATGACATATATATATGACATTCACATCAATGTATCAATAGATTGATGTGAATATTTTCAAGTGAGAGGTGCAATAAAATCTATCATTTTTTTATACTTCTTGCTCCAGTCATACTCTCTACTGACACATTCATCATCCCGTCCGACGCCACGCGCCTGATCCAAACGCTTTTGAAGGCATAATACAAACTCTTCATGGGTCTGCGCAATATCAACCATTGATGCTGATGGATTAACAGACACCACCGCAGTGCTGACTACCGGAATTCCACCTGCGAGATATTCATACACCTTCATCGGGTCCATTGATTGTGTAAATGCGTCAACTATATGCGGAACAATCCCAACCCAACTTTGGGCAAGCAAGAAAGGCACCATATCATAGGCAATAGGTCCTTTGAGTACAATATTTTCATACCGAACAAGTGGGGAAAGGTCAACTCCTTTCCAGACAGGACCGGCGATGACAAATCGAACGTCAGGAAAAGCGGTTGCGCATTTTTCTACAAGCCCAATATCAAACCGCTCTTGAATCACCCCCACATATACTACTTGCGGCATTTTTATTTTTATACTTTCTTTCCGCGCTTGTTCAAATCTATGGAAATCAACGCCATTGGGAATATCATATACGCGCGTATGACCAGAAAAATATCGCTCTTTTAACTCCTCTGACACAGTAAAAATCACATCATACATCTTTGCTATTTTGGTGTATCTTTGTTTTAACATTTTTTTCACGCGCGCGTAAACCGGATGAGCAGACCAATCATCTACTGCGTCAAAAATCATCACAGTTGACGGGAAAAGCTTCTTCAACCATTGCGCGTCTATAAACGGATTCCATGACCATACCATACGCACAGCGCCTCGGCCACATTGATTCAACACAACAGGCACAACTTTTGCGTACTGGATATTATTTATCGGAATTTTCCATAACAAAGAAACCAAAAATACTTTTTCATCAACCTGCCAAAT
>LCFM01000011.1:0-1735 GCA_000999025.1 Parcubacteria group bacterium GW2011_GWA2_43_13 | reverse complement strand
ATCGGAAATGCGATAACATGTGTTTTCCCCAACTCTTTCACCATATGTTTATACTTTTTGATGGTGGCGAAATCGTTACGGGATATTCGCCCTCGCAATGACAATAAAAACGGCCTTATAGCCGTTACTTACCCTAAAGCAGTCCAAATATCTTCTTCATCTATTCCCCACTCCATCAATTTTTTACATACTTTCACCCACTGTTTTTGCGTTATATCAGAAAAACTCCGTTTAGGCATATACCCGTTGCGTTATTTTAATTGCCTCATTATCCATTTTCAGCAACCCGTCATTACACAGATACGATGGGATAGAAAAATAAGTAAAAATTGCATCTTTTATCACTTCCGCCATGCGTTCTTGCCCCCTTCCTCCGGTAATAATGCCATCAATATTGCGGGACTCTGCTGTCCAAGATCCATCTGGATAAACTGCTATCTGAAGCTCAATATCTACAAAAGTAGAAATCTTTTATATGTATTAGGAACCACTTGAGAGTATTGTTGCACAGGTATCTACAAAAGTAGAAATCTTTTATATGTATTAGGAAATACCCACGTCAAAGTAACGTGTATCTATCTACAAAAGTAGAAATCTTTTATATGTATTAGGATTTTTCCCGTCGTTGGGTTGAACTGCACATCTACAAAAGTAGAAATCTTTTATATGTATTAGGAAAAGCGCACAACGAGATTGTAGCTATAATCTACAAAAGTAGAAATCTTTTATATGTATTAGGAGGTGCTAATGACCAAGCTCTTTACGCTATCTACAAAAGTAGAAATCTTTTATATGTATTAGGATACCATCTCCTATCCCTTGAGCATCCATATCTACAAAAGTAGAAATCTTTTATATGTATTAGGATATAACTTCTCCCATTTAGTGTAGGCAATCTACAAAAGTAGAAATCTTTTATATGTATTAGGAGCCACAAACATGGGTACAAGCAGTAGCAATCTACAAAAGTAGAAATCTTTTATATGTATTAGGAAGAATAAAGGGTTGAACTATCTAACACATCTACAAAAGTAGAAATCTTTTATATGTATTAGGAGTTAAATTATCCGATGCTACCTTCCATCTACAAAAGTAGAAATCTTTTATATGTATTAGGAATAATAGAACGCAATCTCCAGTAGCATCTACAAAAGTAGAAATCTTTTATATGTATTAGGTGTGTGTTAATTACTGGGTCAGGTGTATCTACAAAAGTAGAAATCTTTTATATGTATTAGGTTTCGCGATGAGTCATATCCTTCCTATCTACAAAAGTAGAAATCTTTTATATGTATTAGGGCCTTCTCGAATAACATCCCTCACACATCTACAAAAGTAGAAATCTTTTATATGTATTAGGTGGGAAGGCCTAAAGGAAGTACAAAATCTACAAAAGTAGAAATCTTTTATATGTATTAGGAGAAAGCCACCGCCGCGATTACGTTGGATCTACAAAAGTAGAAATCTTTTATATGTATTAGGGTATTCTTCTTCGGTTTGAATTGTTTTATCTACAAAAGTAGAAATCTTTTATATGTATTAGGGCAATCTGATCCATCGTCATATTACTATCTACAAAAGTAGAAATCTTTTATATGTATTAGGTTGTTACTGGATCTATTACAGCGAATATCTACAAAAGTAGAAATCTTTTATATGTATTAGGTTAGTTGCTGGTGCAAACCCAAAGAATCTACAAAAGTAGAAATCTTTTATATGTATTAGGCGCCGATTG
>LCFM01000010.1 GCA_000999025.1 Parcubacteria group bacterium GW2011_GWA2_43_13 | reverse complement strand
TGATATACTTATACATAATGGCTAAAACACCCAGAACACCTCCCTAAATCCCTCCTCAAGGAGGGATGACGTCGTCGACATCCCCTCTCGGAAAGGGGAACGGAAGGGGTGTGTGAGGCGATTTTACCCTATGATGAATAAAAAATTTACCTTTGTTCCATACAATCCTAATCTTAAAAAATTTGCGCAAAATTTACGAAAAAATGGCTCAAAGGCAGAGCTTGTGTTATGGAATAAGCTAAAAACAAACCAGTTGGGATACGATTTTCATCGTCAAAAGCCGATACTTGGATATATTGTAGATTTTTACATGCCTGAACTTGGCTTAGTGATAGAGGTTGACGGGATTAGCCATGTCTATAAAGCCGAGGACGACGTAAACAGGGATGCTGATTTAATTAGGTTAGGATTAACGGTTTTGCGATTTAGTGATAACGAAATTTTAAACAATACAGAGGGGGTTGTTAATACGATTATTGATTGGATTGAACGACATGTAACGTCTTCCCCAACCCTTCCTCGCGGAAGAGCGAACAACGAACACCTCCCTTAATCCCTCCTCAAGGAGGGAAAAACGATGCGTTTTCCCCTCTTGAGAGGGGATTAAGGGGTGTGTTTCGGCTTTCCACTATGTACACAGAACTCTTTCAAACATTAGGCATGGCAAAAAATGAGGCGGAAATTTATGAGACCTTAGTAAAAGAGGGTGAGCTTGGGGTAGGCGCGATATCGCAAAAATCTGGCATTCATCGCCGAAATGTATACGACACGCTTAATCGGCTTTTGGAAAAAGGGCTGGTATTTGAAATTTTAGAAAGCAAAGAAAACCGCTATCAAGCGGTTCATCCCAATAAACTCGCGGAATTTATCCAAGAAAAACAACAGGCAATCGCAAGCGCAATGCCGGATTTAGAAAAAATGTTTAACACAACGCCGGCAAAAGAATCTGTATATATTTATAAAGGCATTGAGGGTTGGAAAAATAATATTCGGGATATCCTGCGCATAGGACAGGATGTGTATGTCATCGGAGCAAAAGGCGCGTGGAGCGATCCACGGCTACGATCTACGGTAGAACAAGCGACCAAAGAATTTACAAAAAAGAACATGCAACTTTATGTCATTTACGAACACCAGGCACTACAAGAGGTGGACTTAAATATTTCTTTATTGAATAAAAACAACAACCTCCACTATAAAATTATGCCAGAAAAATACCCAACAAGTGTTGGGATAGAGATATTCGGAGATCGCACTGTCCTGCTTTCCAATATCGGATTCTCTCACATTGATGAACATGCCTCGCTCACTGTTGTCATCAACCAGCAAATTGCGGACGCTTTCCGCACATGGTTTCAATTGATGTGGGATGTGAGCGAGGAAAACGAAACCACCTTATCCGTATAATTCAGAATGCGTACCAATGGCAAGGAAGGAGACGATGCCGCCACCCTCTTCCCTATAAATTACGCGCAAATCACCAGTAATATCAATACTTCTACACCCATCATACTGTCCACGCAGTACATGATTTCTTAATTCAAGAGAAAACGGATCTCGCAAAAATACATTTCGACGCTCTTTAAATTTCAACTTTTCTCCTTTGCGCAATTTTTGGTATTGTTTTTCAAAATTTCGATGCAAGAATATTTTCATAGCGAATCAAGATACTTATTCATATCCCGCGCGTTATCAAAAACAGGAGAAAGATTTTTCCCTTGTTTAATATCTTCTACCGCTTGTTTCAACATTTTCCGTGTTTTTTCATTCAGTTGCGGTTGCATTGCAACATCAATATCCAACCGATCATCCACAAACGCCTTTGTGGCAAGTTTTAAAACCGCGGAAAAAGGAATCCCTTTTTGTTGAGCTTTCTTCATTGCCCTATCTTTTAATGTTTTATCAATTTTAAAAATTACTTGAGTTGTCATATAATACTCTATTTTAATACTATGTATAGTATATATCTTATATAACTATAATATATCTGTCAATAAAAAACTCCGGCCATCGTGCACCGGAGCATTTTTGCGTTTTTTTGAGGGGGGATTAGACCTCACCTAAAACGCAAACGTTATTTCGGTTTTGAACGTCTCCTCCTTTCCGTCCCAGAACAGTTTGACGAACGATCGGGGTGCGTATGTCGCGGTTAGTCCCAAAAGGGTTGAGACACCATCTTCTGCGGAATGGTAATCCGCTTGAACATACGCTTTCAGCCACGGAGTGATTGTGGCGCGGTTTTGAACGAACGCAACGGTTTCCACTGTTTCCACCGATACTCCGGCACTTGGCTGAAAATAGCGATGAATCAGAATGGGTTGCATGATCGCTCCGCCACCGGCACCCTTCTGCCAGAACAGCGATGCCTTCTTATAGGTCGCTGTCGCTGACAGTTGATGCTCTGCATACCAGGAGACGCGCACGATCCACTCTTCCCCACTCGCAGACACCACAATGCCGGTGTTACGCAATGCGTAAGCCGACAGTGTATCCGGCCAGCACGTCAGCTCAAGTATCGCCGGCCCCGGGTACAAGTACCCAACAGGGCTAAGCATCTGCCCAGCGGCAATCGTCCCGCGCACGCCAACGACATCCGTAGCAACCTCTGCGTATCCATAAGATAGCTTCGACGTTGCAATGTCGTACTCGGTATGGATCCGCATCCACGGGCGAGGATTGACATTCGCGCCAACCCGCGCCCATCGGAGCGCGTATTCGCCGCCGCCGTCCATCGGCACAGACACACTCCCAAACCCGTACGGTTTCACGACGGTCTCCGCATTAACCGTCACGAAAGCCACCAACGCCATAGCCATAGCAATGTACTTCAACATCGTTTCCACTCCTTTTATGACCCAAACACTTATGTTGACAAGCCCAATGATATATCATATACTTTGAGTGGTAAATATCGCCACGAGGCAATACTTATCACCACAATATGTTTACCGAAATTATCCGCGAAGCAGGGCTTGCACAGAATGAAGCGCGTATTTATGAGACGCTTTTGGAGCATGGCGAGTCATCTGTCGGCGCAATCGCAACAAACTCCGGCGTCAATCGCAGAAATGTGTACGATTCGCTTAGCCGTCTTACAGAAAAAGGCCTTGTTTTTGAAATTATTGGGCGAAACGAGAGACGCTACCAAGCCGTGCCTCCGAAAAAATTACTGGAGGTTGTGGAAGAAAAAAAAGAAGCAATAGAAAAAATCCTGCCGGACCTCGAAAAACTCTATTCCGGCACACCGCATAAAAATGAGGTCTTTATATACAAAGGCATTGAGGGCTGGAAAAATTATATCAATGACATTCTCCGCGTAGGCAAAGATATCTACGGCATCGGCGCAAAAAGCGCATGGAGTAGTCCAAAACTTAAGGGCCCAATGCTAAACTTTGAGCGCGAGATACAAAAGAAAGGCATCGTGTTTCATGTTCTCTATGATCCAAGCGTGCGTGGAACCTCTTTTGCTGGCTACCTCAATTCAGATTACCGGTTTCTCCCAGAAAAGTACCCGACAAAATCAACCCTCATAGCTTTCGGAGACCACATGGGGGTCTTTACTGGCCTTAAAACCGGTGACTTTGATGAAAATATCTCGTTCTCTATGATTATCAACCAGCAAATCGCTGATGACGTACGCACATGGTTTCAATTTATGTGGGATATGTGCGACGAGATAACATAAAGGGTATTAACCCTTTGTTATCTGCACTCGCTCGAAAGAGCAAATGATTTTGCTCTTCGCTCACTCGCTTGATAATAAAACGATCGTACATCGCTGTACAACCGCATTAAAACACGCTCCACCTCTTTATTCCTCTTCACTATCAGTCCCCTCTATTGAATGCAGATAATCAGCAAGCGCTTTATTGTAAAAATACACATCAAGATTGTTCCCCCTGCCTTCACTGCTAAATACCACATATATTTGAATGGGCGTACCATTTTTATATAATGTTTTGAGTTCAAAAATTGTTCCCGTCCCTTGTCGTAACTTCTCAATAACCTCGGGGCCACCGGCGGAAAGGTGAAGATCAGTCATCGCGTCATACGTAGGCCTGTCTTTAAAGGACATTTCAAAATATTTTTGTAAAAACCGAGCGACGGACTCCACTCGGCTTCCAATCTCATCCTTCCACTCCTGATGAGAGCCACCTTCCTTTGATTCAAGTGCCATAGATGTGTGTTGATGAATAATCAGAAATCGCTCTTATTATATACCCCGAAAAACTTAAAAGCAAAAGAAATATGTATAACAGATAGATTATGGTATACTTACAAAAAATAATATCGCCCTATGCACTACCGATCGCTTATTGAATCTGCAATCAAACAAGCATTGCACAATAAATACATTTGGCTATTAGGATTTTTTGCCGCGCTTTTAGGCAATGGCGCAGAGCTGGATATTCTTATCAACACGATTGCATCATACTCGCCCCCACTTTCCGGACCTGATTATGTGCCTGCGATATTCCAATCGCCGCTTATCCCGACCATTGCTCGCAGTGCATTGATTATAATTTCTTCTCCTTCGGAATTTATTACTGCGGCTATAATCTTTCTCTGCGCGAGTATTCTCGCGTATAGCGCGTTTGTGGCTCAAGCAGGGCTTATCCATTGGGCGCTGAATCTATCTTCTGGCCACGCGCATGTAAAAAAACACATAACTGCCGGCATTCAACAGAGCGGGCGAGTGATTATCCTTCACCTTGTGCACCTCGGCATCATGCTTTTGTGCGTAAGCACGATCGCTTTTTCCTTGATTGGAATTTTCAAGCTCGCAGGTATTCTTTCTCCCCAATCGTCTGCTATTATCTTCTCCATTGTACTGCTCCCACTCGGGCTCATCTCCCATGTATTGAGAAAATTTTCAGTTATAGCCCTGTTTAAAGAAAAAAAACACACCATTGGCGCGTTCTTTTACTCTTTTAAAATTTTCTCCCTTCACTGGAAACAATCGCTTGAATTTATTGCCGTTCTTTTGTGTGCAACAATTGTGATCTCTTTGGCGTATATGGCGGCTCTCATTATTATTTTATTCCCCTTGGCAAGCATAGGAATTGTTTTGTATTTGCTGGATATCTCAACGCCCGGCTTTATTATTTTAGGAGCTACTGGCCTTTTGGCTGTGGCCGGACTCTTCATTTTTGGTGCTTTTTGGGCTACGTGCACCCACAATGTATGGGTGAAATTTTACGAACATCTCAAAATCCCAATAAAAACCAAATTCAAAGAACGCATTGAGCACTTTTTATCTTTCCATATATCCCGTTCATAAAAAAAATACATACATATTACCCTTGCGCACAAACCGCGGATCTGCGGTTTTTTTGTGGAAAACCCCCTCGTCTTTATTAAAAACAGGTTGACAATGTGTTAAAATCTTTTCAAAAAACCCCAAAGCTATCCCCAACTCATTCGCTTTACAACGGACACCCTCTTCGTTAAGATGAACTATCCACTTTGCTCACAAAAAACAACTGTCAAAAAACACAGCCATCCCTCTTAAAAAAGAGAGTTAATAAAAAGAAAAAAACACCTATCCCCACTCCCCACCTCTCTAATACTACTACTTCTTTTTATATATTATATATAGTTAACAACTAACAGTATATGAAAATCATCTGCACACAGCCAAATCTTCAAAGGGGGATCGTCGCTGTCAGCCACATCGCAGGGCAAGGAGGGACTCTGCCTGTGTTGCAAAATATTTTATTAAAAGCGGAAAAAGGGATGATAACGTTTTCCGCAACAGACCTTGAAATAGGCATAACCGCGACCATTCGCGGAAAAATAGAGCAAGAAGGAGCGTTTACGGTTTCTTCTAAAATAATGAATAATGTTGTTGGCCTCCTGCCTGATGAAAATGTTGAGCTTGAGGTAAAGGGGCAGAACCTTCATATCAAAAGCGGAGGCAGTAAAACAAAAATTAATGGAATAGAAGCAACGGATTTTCCCATTATTCCGACGCTCAATGAGGGAGATGGTGTTTTAGTAGAGGCAAGCGCATTTAAAAAAGCTCTTTCCCAAGCCATTGTTGCTGTGTCTCAAGACATGAGCAGGCCGGAATTAAATGGCGCGTTATTTCGTTTTTCTGATTCAATTCTTACTATTGCGGCAACAGACAGTTATCGGCTTGCCGAAAAAAAGGTCGGTGTTGTTAAAAAAGAAGGAGCAGGCCTTTCCGGCCAAGTTATTGTGCCACTCAAGGCAATCCGCGAAGTTTTACGCACTGTTGAGGAGGCGCTTGACGGGCGGGTGCTTATAGCGACGCATGAAGGACAACTCCTGTTTCTTTCAACTGACATCCGCATTGTTACGCGTTTGATAGAAGGGAAATATCCTGATTACGAGCATATTATACCAAAAACATTTCAGTCATCGTTTGTTGTGCAAAAAGAGGGTTTTCTGCGGGCCGTAAAGGCCGCGGGCTTATTTACTCAAATGGGCGTAAATGGGATTAATGTGCGCTTGCATCCGGAGGAAAATCTTTTGGAAATATCATCTCAAAACACGCAAACCGGCGAAAACGCATCAACGCTATCTGTTTCGGGTAATGGCGTCGCAGGCGCGATTGTGTTTGATTACAGGTACCTTTCAGATGGGTTAAATACTATTGATCAAGACGAGGTAACTCTTGCGTTGAACGAGCCAACGTCGCCAGGTGTGCTTCGACCAAACGGGAAAGACGATTATATTTATATTATTATGCCAATCCGGTCGTAATATATGGGATTGTTATCAGAGCAGGATATTATAGGGCTTCGTGTTATAACAAAAATGGGTACCCATATAGGCAAGGTGCTCCATGTTGTGATTGACGCGGATACGCTGGAAATAGCAAAAATAGAAGTTCGGCCATCTAATCTTGCAAAAGCTCTTGTGCGCGGGGCTCTCATGATACCACGTTCAAGTATTATTTCGATAGATAAAGACGGTGTAATTGTTCAAGACGCAGTTATTGTGGCTAAAGAACAAGCAACAGTTTCCTCTGCTGTTGCGGCCATGGATTAGGGGCTGGGCGTGGGATAGGTGTGGATAACAAGTGTACGCTCGGTTTCAGAAACAGGGATAAATTCTACTTTTTTGCTTATATAAGGAAAAAAATGAGCAAAGGATTCGCCCCATTCAATAATGTTAATAACATGGGGATTGCCTATATATTCACTCACTCCGATACTGTGGAAAAGATGTTCGTTGGTGACTCGATATAAGTCAATATGCGCTAATAATGCGCCTTTTTTATTCATTTTTAGCAGTGGATGGGTGTGGATATATACAAAAGTAGGACTTGTGATTGGAGAGATCGTTCCAAAATATGCGCCTATTTTTTGGGCAAAAGTTGTCTTTCCTGCTCCGATTGGACCTGAAAAAAGAATAATATCTCCAAGAGACAGCGTTTTATAAAATTTTTTTGCAAATTCGTCAAGGTCTTGTAATGATTTAATAGATATACGTTCTTCCATACTATGGTTTTTTTAAAGAGAGCGTTCTTTTCCCACGATAACTTTTAATTTTCCAGGAGCAACGCTTATTTCAATTGGGGGTTTTATGACGCGCTTGCCGTCTATAATTACTGTAACAGACGATCCTGGGGCTGATTCTAATTTCATATGCGATATAGGAATTATACTGACATCCTCGTATTCTTTTGGCTCTATAATCATGCTGTTTTGTCGTTTTGCAAGAGAAAATTTTTGTTTTTTCCGTTTGCCAAGGACAGTAATTTCAACAATGCCATCTTGCGGGTGAGGTTTTTGTGATTTTTGAGAAGCTTCGTCCCAAAGAGCGATGTTTGTAATGGCCACCCGCTGGGCCGTGGGAAGAGGCACAATGCGATATCCGTTTTCCGACTCAAGAACAACGTCAGTATTTGATGTTTCAATCCCTCCTATAAAGTAAAATCCATTGGCAACGCCTAAGTCAATGTGTTCGGTAATTCTTCGTGATAATCCTTCACACGCCGCCTCTCCTTGAGGAATGCCAAGTATTCGGGCGATGGTACATCGGTCTCCCATTGGAATAATACCCAAAACGACCTCATAGCGAGCAACAACGTCAATGATTTTGCCAATTGTATAATCGTCTCCAATAGCCACGATGGTGCTCACTCCCCGCTTTACGGCATCATGCACAAGTTCATTGATGTCTTTTAAGATATTGAGCCGAGCAACCTGACCACCAATGCCCAAATCAGTAATACGCGTTTCAATACGCGTTATTTCCCTTTCATATTTTTTATTTTGCAAAAAGGTGTCCAGGAGGTAAAAATACATATACGCCCCGTTAAGGGTGATAAAAATCCGCTATTATTGGTCGTTTTCGTCTTTTTGCGTTTCCTCGTTTATTTTTTTATTTTCATCTGTTTTCATCTTGCAATTTCCAGAAAAATACGCTCCGTCTTGAATAGTAAGCCGACCAGTGGTAACGTCGCCTGATACGCGCGCGCTTGAAAGGACCTCTAAATTATTTACAATGGCGATATTTCCTTCAACAGTACCTGCGATAATGGCATTTTCCGCCTCAACGTTGGCTTGAATAACCGCATTTTCTCCAATCCTTAAATTTCTTGTCGTTTTAACGCTTCCGTTAACATGGCCTTCAACAATAATATTACCTCGGCTCATAAAATCCCCTTCAACTTTAACCGAAGGGCCGATGACGGTTTCTATCGTATCTTCTTCTTGTTGTGAATGATCGTGTCGAAATAATGCCATAGTGTGCATGTTTTTAATAATGAGGATTATGTCCCTTGAGGGTAACACTGTATTGTAGGCAATAGAAGGCCTGCGCGTCAATGAGCTTTTGAAATCCATTGCCCTTTTTTTGTTTTTTTACTATACTGTTACTGTTTTATGTTAGATAATCATATACCATACAAAAAGGAATTTTTTAGGTGCCTACTGTGGTCTGTTGTTGTGTCGGTTGTGCTCGCCGTCGTTGGCATTGTAGACCAAAAATGGCAGATTCTTGAGACGATTGCGCGTGGCCTTATACGCATGTAACGAGTGCTTACTCGTCCCCCCTTGTGCAAGGATTTCTGCTCCTGTAGTTCAATTGGATAGAACAGAGGCGTCCTAAGCCTTTAATGCAGGTTCGAGTCCTGCCAGGGGCATTTTGTACTGAATATTTTTGGTTTTAGTTTGTGTTTTGTTCGTTATTTGTTTGTCTTTTATTTGGCAATATAGGTGTGATTTATTTTCCGTGGGCCCGTAGCTCATCTGGTTAGAGCGCGTGCATGGCATGCACGAGGTGAGGGGTTCGATCCCCCTCGGGTCCACCATTTTAAAAAAGCGTTTCATGTGAAATAATTTTAAAGGTGTTTTTATGTGTAGAGAGTAGCGTCGCTACGTCTCCGTGAGGAATGGGTAAGGCAAAAATAACTTCGGCCTATTTTATTAAATAGTGTGTTTTCAATTATGGAAAAGGGCAGAGATTATCCCGGGATTACAGCTACATTTATTTGTCATGACGGCAATGGCCACTATTTGTTTAGTAAGAGAAGCGCACACTGCCGAGATGAACATGGGTGTTGGGAGCCGGGTGGTGGGGGTGTTGAGTTCGGGGAGCGATTAGAGGATGCATTGGCTCGAGAATTAATGGAGGAATACGGCGTTTTGCCATTAGAATTTGAATTTATGGGGTTTAGAGACGTTCATCGTCAAGATGAGCGCGGAAAATCCCATTGGATAGGGTTTGATTATAAGATTTTAGTTGATAGGAATGCGGTGAAAAACTGCGAACCACTCATGATTGACGCGCTTGATTGGTTTTCTTTGGAAAATCTTCCAACTCCTCTCCACTCCCAAGCCCCACTTTTTTTAGAAAAGTATAAGGATTTTTTGTAAAATGTTTCATGTGAGATTTTTCGTTACCTTTTATGTCAAATGAGACAGAGGATAAGCGATAGAGTCGATAATACTGTCATTCCGAGCGGGGTGAACTGTGTCCCAAGCTTGCCGAAAGATCCCCCGAGGGATATCAAGAGATTGTGTCGTCGTCTGTGGACTTCTCGCAATGACAGCTAAACGTCTCTTGGTATAATATCATCCTATGAACGTAGTTGAATTTCGCTCAAAAGTAAGCTTAAAATCGAAAATCTTGAAAGAGGTGAAAACGCCTTTCAAAGCCCCTTTTTCGAAAAAGTTAGATTTTGGCGACAAGGAGTTTACCTTTCTTTATACCGCCCATGCTGTTGCGCAAAAAATTGAAGGCGAAGAGATTTTTAAAAAAGGAGACGCTGAGAGGATTTTGGGCTATAAATCAGAGGATAATAGCTATTTAAGCTTGGGCATTTTAAGGATCAAAATAGAGAACAACTCGATTTTTACGGCAAAATTATCCTTCCCAGTACTGTTTTTTTGTTTTGATTTTTCCCGCGAAGCAGTTTTTTATTTTTATATACATTAAAAAATATTGACTTTTAAGAAGAGTTGTGGTAAAAGGCACGTTGACAACGGGCCGGGGATTCGATGAAAAGTAGTACAACGAGGAGGATTGTTGATGTCGTGGTATCTACGCTGTGTGGTGATTTGTGCTGTTGTTTCTTTGGGTGGGGCGGTCTACTACGTCCATTGTGCTCTGGGCGGTAAAGCAAAGCCCGTCATTGCCACATGGATACTGATGATGGTAATGATGGGTCTATCTGTGTGGACATACGCACACAGCCCGAGTAAATCACTGACCGCGAACGTCGGCATTATTGCCGGCGCTGTGAATGTTTTTATAATCCTTACCGGAGTGGTTTGGATGAACATTCACCGCGGAATGTCCTTGAGGGCGGCGTTCGATCTTGTTCAAATTCTTTGCTTATTGGGTGGCGTGGGGGTGTTTGTTTTCTGGGTGGTGACAGAAAGCCACCTTATTTCCTACATCGCGATTCAAGCCATTGCCTTGTTAGCGTATGCGGCTACTGTGAATAAGTTGAGAAAGGCACATACAATCACAGAGCCGTTGCTTTTTTGGATAGCAATGCTTGTTGCCGGGCTAAGCGCAATTTACCCGGCAGTGGTAAGACAAGACGTTTTCGCCACAATCTACCTTATTAGGGCGGTCCCGTCCACTGGGGTTGTTATTTACCTGATATGGAAAATTCAACGGCGAATGCGCTTGTAGCGCACTTACTGTTCTCTGTAGTTACCTCCCCCTCTGGGCGAATTGAGGGGGATTTTTTTATTTAATAGCGGTTTTAAAAATAATTTCGCGTGAAACGATTTTAATGGCGAGATGGGGCTAATCAATCTTGCCTCCGACGCGGGTTACTTGCCACATAATTTCAAATAAATTTTTGAGGGTAGTGTAAAAATCCTCGGATTCTATAATCATACCAAAATTTTCTTTTTGCGTAGCGATAATCCCAACTTTTTTGTCGTAAATATAAATTGTCATGGGGAAAATCATATCTTGTGGTGCATAGTGGAGTTCCCTATTTTCTTGCGTGCTAAGCGACCATGTTGTTTCTATTTCTTTTTGTTCTGACCGGATGACTTTTAGTTTAATCCCTGTGTCAACGCGACGTTTTACGTAATCGCCCATAAAGTCCTTTCCGGGTATTTTATAGAGATCTTCCATAGATAAAATACCGCGCAGAAGTTTGGTGCTTACAGTGAGAGTGTCCTCAAAGACCGTTTTTACGCCAGCAACTCCCTCGTAAAACCGCACTTTGGGTTTTATTCCGGTAGTATTCAATAAAGAGGCTAATTCCGGGAGCGCGGATTCTAATATCCGCTCTTTTTCGTGGAGGAGTGTTTTTAATTTTGTTGGTGGCTCTACGTTATATATTCGTTTTCTACCTTTTAATACATAACTAATCAACCCAAGGTCAATAAGGTGTTGAAGAATTTCATGCGTTGTTGTGCGGGGTAATCCTGCTCTTTTTGCTATGTCAAGCGCAGACCCTTTGCCTGTATTTAAGGCGGCAAGGTATACAACCCCTTTGTTTTTTGTAAGTCCTAATTCTTGGAGCACCTTTTCTATTTTCATAGGCACACAAATAACTCACAAATAATTACGGATAATACACGAATTTACGACGGTGTGTAGAGACGCGACGGTGTCGCGTCCCCATCACTTGACACAGTATCGCATTAGAGCCACCCCCTCTGTCTGGTTCTATAATTTCGTCGTATTTTTCCGACGACAATATAAGTATATAATATGCTTTTATTTTAGTCAAATTACAGCCACTTACTTTAAATATAATTCAACTACAGACGGACATTGTTGACAATACGCCGTTTTTGGCGTATACTACGTTGTTAAAGCTATCGTTGGTTTTAACAGGGTGCTAACTGACGAGAAGGGGCAAAGATCGATGAAGATCCTTTTTGTTGATGACAATTGGAACTTGCTGGAGCGTGTCATCCCAATTCTCACTGGCGCTGGGCTTGATGTTTGGGGTCTTGCCCCAAACATTAGCTTTAAGCCGTTCAGGAGCCGGTTGTGTACTATGAACGGGAGCCAGGAAGGAGATAATGGCACGGTATATGGGGGGGAAGAGAAGATCCCCGTTGAGCGGATGATCAAGCTTGCTCGGGAAGCTGACGTGATTTTTCTTGATCACAACATGTTTCCCATAACAGGCGAGGACTGGCTCGCTTGGTGTCGGGAGAAAGGCATCTTATTCGAACGAAAGCGCGTTATCGGGATATCATCTGACCATCAGGGGTATCTCGACGAGAGATTTTTTGCAGGAAACCTATATGATCCTGATGACGTGAAGAGATTCCTCGACACTAATAAGGGTGACTAGGAGTCATGCTCACATTCACTGCACGGGTGAATGTGAGCTCTTTTTCTTTTTACAAGCGTACTTCTATTTAAATTGGACGGTCAAAAAAATTCGCAGTATACTATACAATGCGTTACAAACGCGCGTGTGCTTTTTTAACTCTCTTCCCCTATGGCTCTTATTCATTTTACTGATCAAAATTTTGATGATCAGGTTTTAAAATCACCTCATCCCGTGTTTGTTGATTTTTATGCTCCATGGTGCGGGCCTTGCCAGCAATTAGGCCCGATTGTTGAAAAATTGGCTCAAGAATATGAGGGCAAAGATATTGTGATTGGGAAAGTGAATATTGATGAAAATGTGGATATTGCTGAAAAATACGGTATTTTAAGTATTCCCACGTTGTTATTTTTTAAAAACGGCGAGATAGTGGATCAGCTTCGTGGCATGCAGTCGGAGGTGGCGTTAAAAGAAAAAATGAATGTGATAATGGGGTAAGAATGTAACGTTGACTATTGATGTGTTAGTCCTTACAATAACAATACTTTTATGAATAAGGTTAATCTTAAAAATATTGTGTGGAAAGAGGGGGAATGTTATGTTTCGCTGAACCTTAACACTGGGGTATCGAGTTTTGGTGATAACAGGAAAGAGGCATTAGAAGCGCTTCACGAGGCATTAGAGCTGTATTTTGAAGATGTTCCGCCCTCTAAAATACAAAAGGTAGAGCGAGCTGATATTGTGCCAAGTGTATTTGAGTATGCCTAGGCCAATCTTATTGAAATTGGTTTTATCTACACTCGCCCAAATGGGCTTCTTTTTTGTTTCACAGAAGGGTTCTCATGCAAAATTTCGCAGAGTTGGAGTCCCAACACGGACAGTTATTGTAAAAATGAGCAAAAAAGAAATCCCATATGGAACATTTAGGGCTATTGTATTGCAATCCGGTCTTAAGGAAAGCGATTTTCGCGATGGAGAAATATAAAGTTTTATGATCTTGGACGCACGAATAGGGTGGGGTGTATAATACGGGAAGATGGAATTATTCTTTGATGCTATGAACTACGATTTTGATGTTGTTATTATTGGTGCCGGTGGAGCCGGTATGGCGGCTGCGATTTATACGACGCGGTATGATTTGAAAACCGTGATTTTTACCAAGGATATTGGTGGCCAGGCGGCGACAACCGAGGTGATTGAAAATTATCCCGGGTTTGAATCAGTCGGCGGGATGGAGTTGATGCAGAAATTTCAAAAGCATGCGGAAAAAACAGGAACGGAGTTTAGGTATGAGTGGGTTAAACAAGTTTCAAATATCAAATTTCAAATATCAAATAATACCTCACCCCAGCCCTCTCCTATGTTAGGAGAGGGAGACGACGACGGCGTCGCCTCCTCTCTTAATCCCTCCTCCCCAGACACAGGGTCGGGGCAAGTAAGGAGGGGTGACGACGGTGATTCCCCTCTTGGAGCGGGGGTGGGGGGTGTATCGGGGTTTAAGATAACAACGGATGCAGGGGAATATACTGCAAAAGTTGTTATTTTGGCATCCGGCATGAAGCATAAACATTTAAATGTGCCGGGCGAAGAAAGATTTGAAGGCCATGGAGTTGCGTATTGCGCGACCTGCGATGCTCCGTTTTATAAAAACAAAGTCGCGGCGGTTGTTGGCGGAGGGAATTCCGCGTTAGAGGCGGTGGAGTTTTTATCCCGCGTTGCAACCAAGGTGTACGGCATTGTGTGGGACAAAGAATATCAAGGAGAACCGGCATTGATTAAAACCGTTATGGCGAGCGATAAGGTGGAAAAAATATATAACGCGGAAACGCTGGAAATTAAAGGCGATACAAAGGTGAAAGGGCTGGTATATAAAAACAGAACAACCGGAGAGCAAAAAGAAATCGCATTAGACGGAGTGTTTATAGAAATCGGTTGGCAGGCGGACACCGAATGGTTGGGGGATTTGGTGGAGACAAACAAATGGGGAGAAATTATCGTAACCGAAAAAGCGGAAACAAAAACCCCTGGTCTGTATGCCGCGGGAGATCTCACGAACATATTCACCAAACAACTGGTCGCCTCGGCAGGCCAAGGATGCCTTGCCGCCGTCCGCGCGATACAGTTTATTCGGGAGGGAAAGTAATGCGATGCTCTCTATTTGTATAGTTTTGGGCAGGTGTTGCATAGTATTGCATAATTTGATATACTTAAACTATGCAAGATTACTTAACAATACGGGAGGTATCCCTGCGGTTGGGGGTATCTGTTGACACCCTGCGGCGGTGGGATAGAAAGGGATACTTTCCTGCAATCAAAAAAGGTCCCCGTGGTCATAGGTTTTATCCTAAACAGCAAGTGGATGCGTATATGCGGGATATATTTGCAGAAGCAAAAAAATGGGTAATGGGCGAATTGTCCCTTCAGAACATACCGCAGGATCAATATTGTGAGAATAGCGGTATTTTTCAGATGCGCTCAGCGAGGTTCCAACAGGAATTAGCTTCACGCAAAGAATTAGAAAAGATTTATCCATTGATTTTGGCTGTTGTCGGCGAGATAGGCAATAATTCCTTTGATCATAATTTAGGTAATTGGCCAGAGGATGTTGGTATTTTTTTTGCACACGATTTAGTTCGGGGATATGTAGTGCTTGCTGATAAGGGGCAGGGGATTTTGAAAACATTAAAGCGAATTCGGCCTGATCTTGCCAGCCACGAAGACGCCTTGCGGGTTGCATTTACCGAAGTGATCACTGGCAGGAGTCCAGAGAATAGAGGAAATGGTTTGAAGTTTGTGAAAAAAGTTGTGCAGGCGGAGCATATGGAACTATTTTTTTATAGTGGGGATGCAGTGGTTCAGATTAAGACAGCGCAGGCTGATATAAAAATCGCTTCTTCAAGTTTTGAGTTTCGGGGATGCTTGGCGTTTTTGAAATTTTATATGGATACACAGGTATGAAATTAGAGCTAAAAAAATTTGGGACACTTTTGACCTCTCGTCAGTTAGGGAGAGAGGCGTATTTGGCGATTCAGCCAGTTTTGAGAGAGACGAGTGATGATGAAGCGATAGAAATTGGTTTTGAGGGAGTAGTTGCTTTATCACCATCGTGGGCAGATGAGTTTTTAACGCCGTTGCAGGAACAGTTTAAGGGTAGGGTGATGATGAATGAGAGCAACAACTCTTCGGTTAAAGCAACGCTTGAGTTGTTGGAGAGTGTGAAACAATAAGTGTACGGCTGGCAGTATATGCCTCCTCGCTGTCCGCGCGATACAGTTTATTCGGGAGGGGAAATAATTTTAAACATGTATGGTCGATTATAATGGCGTTATTATTGAGGAAAGTTTAGGAGATAAAGATGTCTTGGGGAAGATAAAGATTATCAGAACGACAGTGGAAGATGTTATTGAAAAGCATAAAACACCTTGGGTTCAACGGTGGACACTCCATGCTGTTGAAGTTGCCGAGGGTCAAGTAGATGAAATTGCCGAGGAGTTAAGCAAGGCGTTGGACTCCAAACACCCGTGGTATGCTGATTTTAAGAATGATGCAATTCATTACATTATTTTCCGCAATAAGATATTCAAAGTTGACCGATCCAAGCCAGAACAGTATGACGATGTGATCAAGCATGGTGTTGCGCTTGGCATTCCCGATTATCAACTTGATTTTTCACCGCATATTAAAAGATGAGAGATGCGAAGATTTTGACCACCCCTCCTCCGAGAGGAGGGGATAACCAGTGTTTGTGCTTGTACTAATTTTTGATGAGAAACCAAGATTATGAGAGGTACATATGTTTATGCCGACGCGTGATTTGGAATATAGGTTAAGGGAAGAGGGATATACTGCTATTGTCGGGATTGATGAGGCAGGGAGGGGGGCGTGGGCCGGGCCGTTGTATGCCGGCGCGGTTATTTTGGATGATGCTGGTGCCGAGGTGTTGAGTGGGATTGTGAAGGATTCAAAAGTAATGACAGCACATCAGCGTGATAATGCGTACAATGCGATTGTTGCAAATGCGCTGGCATGGGGAGTGGGATGCTCATCACACGATGAAATTGACACACTGGGTTTAGCGCGCGCAAACCAGCTTGCCGCGGAGCGAGCATTACAGCAACTTACGCAACCGTATGATTACGTTATTTTGGACGGACGATTAACGGTCTCTTTTGATATTCCTCAACAATCAATCATTGATGGCGATGCAAAGTGTTTAAGCATTGCCGCGGCGTCTATTATTGCAAAAGTGTCGCGCGATCGGGTGATGAGAGAATGTCATGAGCAGTATCCTGAATATGGATTTGATACGCATGTTGGATATGGAACTCGAGAACATCAGACGGCTTTGAATACATACGGCGCGTGTCCACTGCATCGAAAATCATACGCGCCGATCCGCGCTCTTTTGAGTTTGTAGGAAAAGTGATATTCTAATGCTATAGAGGAGACGCTCCACCGGAGCGTCTCTACCACGAATGATCAAAAAAATATGCCTACAATAGTTGTATCTGAACAATTTTTAAAACCCAAAGATATTTTGATCACATCCGGCATTGCGCAAGGAATGCGTATTGCTGATTTGGGTTGCGGAAACGGATATATTGCAAAAGTCGCGGCGCAGTTGGTTGGCCCGACTGGTGTTGTGTTTGCCGCTGATGTACAGCGTCCTATTTTGCAACAATTGGAACGAGATGCGTTTTCTTTGGGATTATCGAATATCCATACGGTCTGGACTGATTTGGAAATTGTTGGCGCAACAAATATCCCTCCCGATTCCATTGATATAACCTGTCTTGTGAATGTGCTGTTTTTATCTCAACACAAAGAGTTGATGGTGCAAGAAGCAATCCGGCTTACAAAGCAGGGGGGTAAGGTGTTGGTGGTGGATTGGAAAAGAACAAGCACGCCGTTCGGGCCTTTGCCTGACGATCGGGTTGACATGCGCATGATTGATGAAATCGCAACAAAGCTTGGCCTCGTCAAGATTGACAGCTTTGAGGCAGGAACGTACCATGATGCTCAAGTGTATCAGAAGTAAATCAATGGATTTTTTCTATGACAGTACCATCCGCTTCTATTGTGTGGTTTTGGCTTATTGAAGTGGCGCCACGTGAATTATCATCTTTGTGGTTAACGCTGTTATTAAGCGCGGCTGGGATGGGCATTGCGCTCTTGATATTATTAAGAAGTGCGATTGCTCCTCGAATTCGGGGGCCGAAAAAGCGCGTTGTGCGCCATGTGGGGCGATGGCTGTGGACATGGCTGATTATTGTTTTTTTTGAGGTGTTTTTAAGGCAACAGAGAACGCCGATTTTGAGCCAGCGGATATGGTTTATTTTGTTTTTATTGGGAATGGGACTTTGGGCGGTATGGATTATCTATATTAAAGTAGTTGTCGTTCCTAAAAAAGAACGGGAACTCATGTATAAGCAGTAAGTGTATGCATGAGTTTGGCGCTCAATGCGAACACGTCGCAGTGGTATATTTAAAAAAACATCATTACAGTATTCTTGATCGCAATATCAGGTATCCACAAGGAGAAGTAGATATTTTAGCGTATGAACCAGACCCTGTATGGAAAGGGGTTTTTTATTTTGCGAAATCTCGATCATTGGCACGTCGTATCGTTTCCGCGGATAGAGGGACGCTTGTTATTGTTGAGGTTAAGGCGCGTCAGGGAGATGGCATTGCGCCGGAAGATCGCGTGGACGCATGGCGGTTTAAAAAGTTAACATCAGCGGGGTATTTTTTTTGTACACAGTATCGGTTTTCGGCTCCGCGGTTTCGGATTGATGTTATCTCTGTGCTTGCGACATCGCACGGCACGTATCGTATTCGTCATATTAAGGGTTTTTGTCGAGAGAGAGCGTGATGCACATTTTTTCCACACTATTATCCACTTGTGATTGATTGATATGGGTTGTACAGTAGAGTGTTATTCGGCCCCCATGCTGAGTAACGTATGTCATAGCGTTTTGCGCTGTGAAGTTTGAGAGATGTTCTTTGACACATGATCTGCAGACAGGGGATGTACGCAATCCTCTGAAAGGTCGACAGGTCATACGCTATTAATTTTCTATGCACATGGTATGAAGAAACTCACCATACGTTATTTTTTCGCCATGGCGACTGTTATATGTCTATCAGGCGCCCTTATGGCAATTTCGGCGCGCGCCAGTGATACCGCAGTCCCAAGTCCAACGCTTCTTTCGGTGTATGAAAGCCAATCGTTTTCTACCGGACGTCCGTTGATTGCTGGTGTAACCAAAAATGATACACGGGTAGCGGTGTTTATTGATGACACGTTGAATGGGTTGGCGCAGGTGACGAACGATCCTTCTGGCACAGCTCACTTTAGCTATTATCCATTCTTGTCGCTTAAGCCGGGTATTCATACGGTTGTCATTCAGGCAGAGAAGATTGCCACATCCGAACGGAGTATGTCATCTTCTGTGATTACTTTTAGGATTTGGGATATTTCTGCCCCAACACTTATTGCGCCTGAAGGAGGCGTAATGCGTTTTGATCATCCGGCGCGAGCGATCGTTGCAGGGCTTGCGAAAAATGACTTGACAGTGAACCTTCATGTTGACGGCATGCTTGCTGATCATCTGAAAGTGAGAAATCATTCATCAGGAACAGCGAATTTTGCTTTCAACCCCAAGGTTGCGCCTGGCACCCATACGGTGTTTGCAACATCAACAGATGCTACTGGCCGTATCAGCTCAAAGACCTCAAACATGGTAACATTGGTTGTGGAGTATCCCCTTCCAATGCCAACTGTGATGTCGGTTACATCTGCTGGTGATACGATTGTGGTATCTGGTGTGGCAAAAAACGGTTCAGTTGTTGAGGTTTTGATTGATGGGGTGAAAGACGGTGAAGTTGCAGTGAAAGACCATACATCAGGTACGGCATGGTTTGCGTACGCAAGCAAGGCGCTTGTGGCAGGAGATCATGCTGTTGTGATTGTGGCTCATGACGCTTCGGGAAAAAAGAGCTTATCCTCGCGAAGCCGTACTGTGTCAGTCGGCGTTCAAACACAGGCGTCTCAAGAAACTGAACAAGAACCTGAAGATGCGGTTCCTCCTACTGAAAGCGAGCAACAGCCGGAAGATGAGAAGCAGATTGATACCGGAGCGGATCGCCCTCAATCACAGTCAGAGCAGTCCGGAGAAGTGAAAGGCGAAGTTGAGAAATCCCCGGTTGACATTGATGCCGACACAGAGGTTAAAACGTCAGCAGAGCCGCAAGAGGTGAGTGTTAAGCCAATGAATTGGCCGCTCATTTCCGGCGTGGTGATACTGGCTTTCTTGGTGATTGTATTTGTTGTTTGGTATCTTCGCCAAAAGAAAGAATTGATCAATAAGAGTATTGATCGTATTTTTGGGGAAACAGAATCCTCGCCATCGAGCGATTCCAAGGAACAGAAGCGAGAAGAAGTGCGTGAAGAGATTGTGATAAAAGAAAAGAAGGCGATTTCTAAAGAGCCGCCTCTTCCACCACCACCGCCTCCTCCTCCCCCTCCGCCACCACCGCCAAGTCCGTAAGATTGAAAAAAAATTATCCCAGTGTTTGCTGGGATAGTTTTTTGTTTGACACGTTGGAATAGAGGGCGTAAGTTTTGATAAGGTGAAGTGACTAAAAGATGGGAGATTCGCCATGGACGCCATCGGTTCTTTTCTCACATCGGACCAGTGCATTGGGTGGCTGTTCGGTTTTGTCGTGCTTGGCATGGTCCTTTACGCGATCCACGCGACGCGTTCTTCCAGCAAGAGAAAGAACGAGTCGCGAATTTGTGGGAAGTGAACGACTTCCCGCTCAACGCCGGAGAGGTCGCTCGCATATACTCATCGGGTAGTGCGACGGCCTTTTTTCTTTTACTCTTGCGCAGTACTGTATTTTATGATAGTGTGAAAAAGTATTTGAATGACTGACTTTCCGGAAGACGCGGCAGGTCAGTTCTTTTTTTAAGCATGATGTCTGATGTCGATTCTCGAAATTCCGTTTCGAATTTCGTGCTTCGTGCTTCGGATTTTATTTTGTATGGCACAATCAGAAGTCGCAAAAGCGATGAAACAAATTTGTGAAGAAAAAGGTATTTCGTATGAGTCAGTGCTTGAGACCGTTGAAATGGCTTTAGCGGCGGCGTATCGCAAGGATTATGGCGATAAAACCCAAAATATCAGGGTGCATTTTAATCCCGAGACCGGCGAGATTCAGGCGTTTGATGTGAAAGAAGTGGCAGAGGATTTGCCTGAAGGGTATTGGGATGAGCTAAAGGAGTTAGAAGAAAAACGGCGGGCTGGTGAGCTTCCAGCGCCTGTTGAGGCGTTGCCGGAGTCGGAAGTGGGAGAAGAAATGCGCAAGTTTAATCCCCGCACGCAAGTAGAGTTAAAAGACGCATTACTTGAGAATGCTGATATTCACATAGGCGAAGAATTGCGCAGGGAATTGCCTGTTCAAACAGATTTTGGTCGCATGGCCGCTCAAACGGCAAAGCAGGTGATTATTCAGCGCATCCGCGAGGCAGAGCGAGCAACTATTTTAGATGAATTTTCCTCCAAAAAAGGAGAGCTTGTAGCCGGATTTATTCAGAGAGTTGAAGGAAAATGGGTATTTGTTGATCTTGGACGGGCAGTGGCATCATTGCCTCCTCACGAGCAAATACGAGGAGAACAGTATCGCGTGGGCCAGCGCGTGAAAGTGGTGATTGTAGAGGTAAATCAAACATCAAAAGGGCCTGAAGTAATTGTTTCGCGCACCACGCCTGAGTTGGTAAGCGCGCTTTTTGCTTTGGAAGTTCCTGAAATAGCGGCAGGATCAGTTGAAATACGCGCTGTGGCTCGAGAGGCAGGATCGAGGTCAAAGATTGCGGTTCTTTCTCATGAAGAAAACATTGATCCTGTTGGCTCATGCGTTGGCCAGCGGGGATCACGGGTACAGACGGTTATTCAAGAGTTAGCAGGAGAAAAAATTGATATTATTGAATGGGATGAAAATGTTGAGCGGTTTATTGGCTATGCTCTTTCTCCTGCGAAAGTTGACCGCGTTGAGTGTGTTGAGGGGAATGAGAAAATAGCCAGAGTATATGTGAAATCAGATCAGCTTTCGCTTGCTATTGGCAGAAGTGGGCAGAATGTTCGATTAGCGGCAAAGCTTACTGATTGGAAGATTGACATTATTGAAGTTACGCAATCAGGCACCGAAGTTGAACAGGCGGAAAACATTGAACATGAGGGCGAAGAGTCGCGCGAAGATGGTGAAGCTGTTTCTTCTGACAACAAAGATGATGCTCTTCCCGCGTTGCAGGATGATGAAGTGGATGTTGATCAGGGGACGGAAGAAACAACAACTGAAGAAAATAATTCATCTCAAAGCGAGTAAAGATTTTTTTTGAGTTATTTGATGGATTTGACAATGGTTATGCCAGCAGGCGTGTGCGCTGTGTGGCATGTATCATTGTTACAATCACGTTATTTTTATGCTCTATTTTATTTTTATTCCTATTGCGCTTGCCATAGCATATGCAGTGTATTTAATGTTCTGGCTGAAAAAACAACCATCAGGAAGCAAGGAGATGGTGGCCATTTCTCAGGCAATCCAAACAGGATCGAGCGCGTATCTCAACCGTCAGTATCGGAGTGTTGGGATCGCGGCTGTTCCATTGTTTCTTTTAATAGGATTTTTTATTGATTGGGTTTCTGCGGTTGGGTTTGTTGTTGGAGCGGTGTTGTCTGCGGCAACCGGATATATTGGCATGAATGTGGCAGTGCGCTCGAATTCAAAAACAGCGGCCGCGGCGGAAAAGGGATTAGGTCAAGCATTGTCATTAGGATTTAAAGCAGGATCAGTTACCGGGTTGTTGGTTGTTGCGTTAGGTCTTCTTTCAGTTGCAGGATTTTATTTAGTTACGCACGATGTGCGGGCATTAGTTGGGCTTGGATTTGGCGCAAGTTTGATTTCTGTGTTTGCGCGGTTAGGCGGTGGTATTTTTACAAAAGCGGCTGATGTCGGGGCTGATTTGGTAGGAAAAGTTGAAGCAAATATTCCAGAAGACGATCCGCGCAATCCTGCGGTTATTGCGGATAATGTGGGTGATAATGTGGGCGATTGCGCAGGCATGGCTGCGGATTTATTTGAAACATACGCAGTCACGCTTACAGCAACGATTTTATTGGGTTCATTGTCGGCTGGGGTGGGGTCGCTTGCGCTTACGCCTGAAAAAGCGGTGTTATTTCCATTGGTATTAGGAGCAGGAGCGATTATTGCATCTTTAATTGGCGTGTTTTTTGTGCGGTATACAAAGTCCATTATGGGCGCTATGTACAAGGGATTAGGGGTTGCGACTGTTATTTCCGCTATTGTATTTTATCCGATTACTCGCCAGTTTTTTGGCGATCAGTTTGTTTCTTTTTACATCTGTTCTTTAATTGGGCTTGCGGTTACCGTACTGATGGTTGTGGTGACTGATTATTACACTGCAAAAAAGTATCGGCCTGTACGATCAATTGCCGAGGCATCAAAATCAGGCCATGGAACGAATGTGATTTTAGGGCTTGCGGTTGGATTGGAAAGTACAACTGCGCCAGTGATTATTATTGCCACGGCAATGCTTGTAAGTTATGTATTGGCAGGCGTGTTTGGTATTGCTGTTGCAGTAACTGCGATGCTTTCCGTTGTTGGGATTATAGTTTCCATTGATTCATTTGGCCCGATTACTGATAATGCCGGTGGTATTGCGGAAATGGCAGAAGCGCCAGAAGATGTGCGTAAAATTACTGACGCGCTGGATGCTGTGGGGAACACGACAAAAGCAGTTACTAAGGGGTATGCAATCGGATCTGCGGCACTTGCGGCGCTGGTTCTTTTTGCAGGATACACCCAAGAGCTTGCGTCGTTTTCTAAGACAGTGGTATTTACGCTTGGCGATCCGTTTGTGTTGGCTGGGTTGTTTTTAGGCGCGGCTGTTCCTTATTTATTTGCATCATTTGCCATGCGGGCAGTTGGAAAATCTGCAGGAGCGGTTGTGCATGAGGTTCGTCGCCAGTTTAAAGAGATAACTGGTTTGCTTGAGGGCACCGCAAAGCCAGATTACAGTAGGGCGATTGATATTGTGACAAAAGCGGCGTTAAAAGAGATGATTATTCCTGCTCTTTTGCCAATAGTTGCGGTGTTGGCTGTAGGGTTTGGGCTTGGAGCCGCGGCATTAGGCGGGTTTTTAATCGGCTCGATTGCATCAGGTATTTTTATGGCAATTTCTATGACATCAGGCGGAGCCGCATGGGATAATGCAAAGAAATTTATTGAAGCAGGGAACTTTGGTGGCAAGGGATCTGATCCGCACAAAGCGGCTGTAACAGGGGATACTGTTGGAGATGTGTATAAAGATACTGCCGGACCTGCGATTAACCCGTTGATTAAGGTGATGAATATAGTTGCATTGTTGATTGTGCGGTTTTTGTAGAGATTTTTTTGTAGAGACGCGGCGTTGCCGCATCTCATAGAGGAGACGCCCCAAGGGGGCGTCTCTACACCTATATGCAGATTGAACGAAAAAATCTTGAAAAAAGTCATGAGGTTGAATTAAGCATTGAGCTTTCGCCTCAAGAGGTGCGTCCGTATTTAGAAGAGGCGGCTCGTCATCTTTCAGAAAAAAGTCCGGTCAAGGGATTTCGTCCCGGCTTGGTAAGTTTTGATATTATGCGCAAGCGGTTTGGTGATAGTGTGATTGTTGAGCATGCGCTTGAGTCAATCGTTTCAAAAACCGTTTTTGACGCAATAAAAAAAGAGGGGATAGAAACCATGGGCCCTCCTCGGATAGATATTAAGCAAGCAGGAGACGCTGATAAGCCACTCGTTTATTCCGCGAGTGTTGCGCTGGTGCCAACAGTAACGCCTGTGGCGTATGACAAGGTGTCAGTCAAAAAAAAGGATATCAAGGTAGAGGATCAAGAAATTGATGCAGTGATACAGCATATTCGAGAATCACGGACGCAAGAAGCGCTTGTGTTACGCGAAGCAAGGGTTGGTGATAAAGTTGAAGTTGATTTTTTTCTTGAGATCGGAGGGGTTCCTATTGAGGATGGGCAAGGAAAAAAACATCCTTTTGTGATCGGAAAAAAACAGGTAGTGCCGGAATTCGATGAGCAGGTTATCGGTATGATCGCTGGTGAAGAGAAGTCGTTTGATGTGAGATTCCCTGCTGATTATTTTAAGAAAGAATTGCAAGGGAAACAGGCGCGCGCGCGTTTGATTTTGCAGTCAGTGTATGAGTTGGTTGCGCCTGAAGTGACTGATGAGTTTGTTTCTCGCATAAGCAGGGATGTGAAAACAGTGAGTGAGTTTCGCTTTATGATTTCCAAAAATCTTGAATCGGAAAAACAGCATGACGAAGATCAGCGATGCGAAGAGCAATTGCTTTCTGCGTTGGTAAAAAAATCTGAATACTCGCCAATATCACCATCGCTTATTGAGGCGGAAGCGCATCGCATGGTGCATGAGATGCAGGATTCCATTCAATCGCGCGGGCTGAAGTGGGAGGACTATTTGGCTCATATCAAAAAAACAGAAGATGAAATGATCAAAGATGCAGATCCCCAAGCAGAACAGCGGTTTAAGGCAGGGCTTCTAATCCGCGCGGTTGCGTTGAAAGAAGAGATTGTTGCGGATGATGCTGAAATTGAGCAGGAAATTTCTCGCATGATGGAACAGTATGGATCTTTAGGTGAAGAGGCAAAACAGAAAATTAATTCAAAAGCGCATCGCGAGCATGTAAAAATGATTTTACGCAATCGTAAAGCAATTGAGTTTTTGAAAGATAAGATTATTACGTAAGCAATCCTAATCTACTAATTGCATCCGAATCTACGAATGCTACAAATACTGCCGTCGTATTCGTGGATTAGTAGATTCGGATAACATTCGTAGATTGGTATTGCTTTATGTATTTTGGCGCTCATGTTTCCATTGCAGGGGGATTAGGGAACGCACCTCAACGCGCGGCTGATTTTGGATGCGAAGTGTTTCAGATATTTTCTCGCTCTCCGCGTGGAGGCGCGGCGCCAGCGCTCACAGATGAGATTGTTAAAAATTTTTTAGCACAATGTAAAGAGTATAACCAGCATGCGTGGTATATCCATACACCGTATTACTTGAATTTGGCATCATCAAAATCCCATATTCGGAATGATTCCATCCGAGTGATTCGAGAAGAACTTGATCGCGGTCATGCAATCAGCGCCACAGCGATTATGACTCATCTTGGAAGTTCTAAAGATATGGAGAGGAGCGAAGCGCTGGAGTTGGTTTCAGACGGTATTTCAAAAATCATGGACGGATATAAGGGCGACACGAAATTTTTATTAGAAATTTCTGCTGGAGCAGGAAATGTTGTCGGAAATACATTAGAGGAGTTAGATTGGCTGATACGCGAAGCCGGACTTGCGCGTAATAAAAAGATCGGAGTGTGCATTGATACTGCTCACGCATTTGCAAGTGGGTATGACATGCGCACAAAAAAAGATAGTGATGTGTTTGTAAAAAAGATTGATACTGTATTGGGGCTGGAACGGTTAGGGGTATTTCATTGCAATGATTCAATGGTGGGGTTAGGAGCGCGTAAAGACAGGCATGATCATATAGGAAAGGGAGAGATTGGGAAGGTGGGTTTTCAGGCGTTGGTTCGTCATCCTAAGTTGCACGAAGTGGATTGTATTGTAGAAACACCGACCCCAGAAGGTATGAAACAAGACATTGCGTTGCTTAAAAAAATGAGAAGGGTTTGAGTATGAGAAAAATTTTTGTGAGCGTTATTACCCGTTCAACGCAAAGGGGCATAGAGTGGGTATCTGATACCGAGGCAAAGGTGTGGGTGCACGCGGCTCCTGAAAAAGGGAAGGCGAATAAGGAGGTATGCGAAGTGATAGCGGAAGAGTTGAGTTTGAGGCCATACCAAGTGCGCATTTCCGCAGGCGAAATGTCGAGTAAGAAGATTATTGAAATCATTAAATAACTTTACAAAATTTTGTGATTTGCTACGATAGCAGTGTTTTCCCAAGTGCAATGAGAGCGGGTATCGTATAATGGCTATTATGCGTCCTTGCCAAGGACGAGAAACGGGTCCGATTCCCGTTACCCGCTCTTATTGCATAGATAGACGAGAGACCTGCCAAATCGGCAGGTTACCCGCTCTTATTTCATAGATACACAACCAAAAACAATCCGCTATCTGGCGGATTGTTTTTGGTTTAGATGTTATATGTTGTATCTGACTTGTAGCTGATGGGACTGTCGCCAAATGCCAAATATGGCATTTGGCGACAGTCCCTTGAGAGTAGGCATAGTAAAATAAGTGCAACATTGGTGTATCACAACCGTCAACGCATCCTTGTCAACATTTGACAGAAAAGAGTTCGTGAGCGAGAATCGGTTTAATGGCTATCAATCTTTTATGAAGGGGATCTGTCATGAAAAGACAGCGGATTGGCCTGAAGTTCGGTGGCACGAGCGTTGCTGATGATGAGTGTCTTCGTACAGTGGCACTTCGTGTTCAGGAATACATTCGCGATGGTTATGATGTATTTGTTGTTGTCTCTGCACAAGGCATAACAACAGATACATTACTTACAGAGGCGTATCGTTTGGATCCTAATGCATCGCGCCGGGAAGTTGACCAGTTAATTACAACTGGGGAAATACGGTCAGCGGCAAAGCTTGCGATAGTGCTGTGTTCTATGGGCATGAATGCTCGGTCATTCACTGGCCAGCAAGCCGGTATCGCTACTGACGGCGTATACGGAGCATCGTCTGTCGTAGCGATTGATCCGACTCCTATCCAACAAGCATGGCGTGACAACGTGGTCCCGGTGATTGCCGGATTTCAGGGCGTATGTGGCAAAGACATAACCGCGTTCAAGCGTGGCGGGAGCGAGACAACGTTGGTTGACATGGCGTATGCGCTTGATGTGCCATTGGTCGTTGTGTTTAAAGATGTTGAAGGCATCTATACCGCGCGACCAAGTGAGGTTTCTCACGCGATTAAGCTCTCTCGCCTTTCTCATGCAGAGATGGTTGAGTTAGCACGGAACGGCACAGAAGCGATTGCTCTTGAAGCCGCGGATGCCGCTCGGCAGCATAATGTTGCTATCCTTGTCCGCTCAACGTTTAGTCCTGAGGCGTCGGGAACGCTCATTTCATTTCAATCGGGCACTTCGCGCGTAGTAGTAGGGATTTCCACGCAAGCTGGATACATAAAAATCACTCCACGTGATTCGACTCCGGCTGGCGCGCGAGAGCTCCTTGTAACCTTGGATCAAGCGGGCGTTTCTGTTGACATGTCAGATGGCGTGAGTGTTACGGCGATGAGCACGGATATCAGTGAGCGCGTGTTGTCATTGGTACCTGCGATATGCGAGCAAACGATTCCTCTTGCGTTTACCAAAATTACCCTCGTCGGGGAGGGTATGCGTGAGAATTCTGGCGTGCTTGCCGATGTTCGTACTGTCGTGGAGGCCCAGTTGGGCGTGCGTATTCATTTGCTCACGACTTCGGAGATTGCTATTTCCATTCTCGTGGAGAGCGACGTCTCTAAAGCCGTGGTAAGGGCATTGCATGCGCATTTCTTTTCGTCGTAACAAGAGACGATCCTGTCTTTCTCCATCCCCCTGTGCGAATCTGCATACGCACAGGGCTTTTTTAATCTGTAGCTTTGAGTATGGATTGTAATGTTTTGGCGGATTTTTTAAGAGCGGATTTTTCTTGGGAGGAGAGAGTAAGTGGGATGGTTGATATAATGCCTTCTTTCCCAATCACTGCCGGCATACTTAAGCATACATTGCGTATGCCATATTCTCCATTGATGTATCGGGAAACAGGGAGCACTGTTTTTTTGTCGTGCGTGATGACATCAACTAACATCGCAACGCCTGTGGCTATGGCGTAATAGGTTGCTTGTTTGCCTTCGATAATCGCGTAGGCGGCGTTTTTTGCATTTTCAAAAATTTCTTTTTTTACTGTTGCGGAAAGTTTTTTTACTTTTTCTATTGGAGTATTTCCAACTGTCGCTGTACTCCATAATGGGACTTCGCTATCGCCGTGTTCACCGACAATATACGCGTGTACACTTTGGGGGTTGATGTGTAAATATTCGCCAAGTAAAAATCGGAATCTGGCTGAATCAAGTATGGTGCCAGTTCCGATAATGCAACTTTTATTTTTAGGATACAGTGTGCAGGCGATATGGGTAAGAATATCTACCGGGTTGGTAACCATAATTATAATGACATGAGGGTTTTGATGATATACTTTTATTAAAATGTCTTTGATAATAGCTGAATTTTTTTTCACCAAATCAAGGCGTGTTTCGCCTGGTTTTTGAGCGGCACCGCAGGTGATGATAACAATAGAACTATTTTTAATATCTGCATACGTTCCATTGTGAATAGAAGTGTATCCTAAAAATGGGACTGAATGTTGTAAATCCATGGCTTGCGCGTGAGCGAGTTTTTGGTTGATGTCAATAAGTGCTATTTCCCCAACGTTGTTGGATGCTAACAAGCTGTATGCGGTTGTGCTTCCTACCATTCCCGCGCCGATGATTGTAATTTTATTGTTCATAAACGAAATAAGTGAGTGAAATGCTTGATTATAATCAAGCATTTCCGAGCGAATGAGTTTATATGCTACGCATATAGTGCGTATAGTATAGCATAAACCCTCGCGGTATGGATGATTTTTAAAAGTATGCTACTATGGATATGGAGATTTTTAATATAGATTATGAGTCAACGTAGATTCCGGCTCACAGGCCGGAATGACGTTGTTGTGTAATATGCTTTTTTCTATCATTATTGCCACGCTCGCGGTCAGCATGATTTCTTTTATTGGCATTTTAGCGCTTTCAAAAACACTTGAGCACAAAGTATGGACGCGCAGGTTGATTGGCCTTGCAACCGGTACTTTACTCGGGGCTGTATTTTTTGATCTTTTACCAGAGGCCATGGAGGCGTTTGAAGATTCGCATACTGCCGCATTGATTATTTTTATTAGTATTTTAGTATTTTTCGTTATTGAAAAAACGATTCATTATCACCACTGTAATTGCCATGAGCATGAAAAAAGTCAGCGCAAAGCGCATCTTGTGTATACTAATCTTATTGGCGACGGCATTCATAATTTTGTTGATGGAACTATTATCGCAGGCGCATTTTTAGTAAATCCTGGATTAGGAATTGCAACTACCATTGCTGTTGCTTTGCATGAAATTCCGCAAGAGGTTTCGGATTTTTCCATTCTCGTGTATGGCGGGCTTACGCGCGTGAAGGCCGTTTTGTATAATGTGTTGTTTGGATTAACCAGTGTATTGGGTGGCGTGGTAGTTGTTTTTGCTGCGAATGCGGTTTCAGGTATTGTTCCAATACTGCTTGCCATTGCAACGGGAAATTTTATTTATCTTGCTATGTCTGATCTTATACCTGAATTGCATCAAGAAGAAAATCCTCACAGAATATGGACCCAGGTGATATGGATTGCGCTGGGAATTGGCATTATGTACGCGGTTGGAATTTTTGCCGGGCATGAATAATGTATATGCGCTTAAAACAGTATATTTGCATAGGTATTATTTTTGCGATAGGAGGATCATTGATTCCTTCCGTTGTGTTTGCGCAACAGAATACTGTAAAAGATGAGTTTTTTCGAGCGCGGGTTATACAGGCGTCAGAGGATGTTGTAAAAAAAGACGACGCACATGTTTCAATAATTCAAAAAATTCGCGTGCGTATTTTGAGCGGCTCTGAAAAAGGGAATGAGTATGATATAACGCCAAATCCGGAATTTACGAGCACAAAAAAACAGAATATTGAACAAGGGAATGTAGTTGTGGTAGCAAAGACAACACTTAATTCAGGAGAAATACGGTGGGATGTGATTGATCAGTATCGGTTGCCGAATATGGGGTGGGCGTTTGCTATCTTCATTGGCCTTGTTATTTTTTTTACGCGAAAACGTGGAGTGATGTCATTAGTGGGGTTGGCAGTGAGTGTTGCGATTTTAGGATTTGTTGTGATTCCTCAAATTTTATCAGGAGGTAATCCGCTTGTGTGGTGTTTGGCCGGAGCGCTTATTATTGCTATTGTTTCGCTGTATTTAGCGCATGGGTTTTCAACGCGGACAAGTATTGCGGTAGTAGGAACTCTTATTACGGTTTTACTGTCTGTTGGAGTCGGAGCGCTGTTTGTGTGGTTGACTCGATTGAGTGGGGCGGGAAACGAGGATGCGTTTTATCTCCAGCTTACGCAACTTGGAATGTCGCTTGATTTACGTGGTTTGCTTTTGGGCGCAATGATTATCGGCACATTAGGCGTGTTAGACGATGTGACAACAGCGCAATCCGCTGTGGTTGGAGAATTGCATCTGGCAAATCCTTCGTTTTCTCGGGCAGAACTCTATGCGCGAGGGCTTTCTGTGGGGCGCGAGCATATTACCTCTCTTGTCAACACGCTTGCATTGGCATATATTGGAGCATCGTTTCCTCTCTTTTTATACATTCCTTTAAATAAAAGCGAACAGCCGGTGTGGCTATTATTTAACAGTGAATTTTTAGCAGAGGAAATTATCAGAACATTAGTCGGAAGTACAGTATTAGTGCTTGCTGTGCCTATTACAACATTGATCGCGGCAACTGTGTTTGGTAAAAAGACACATCATGTTTAGAGTGCAATATGAAAAAAGTTGATTATTTTAGCATCATTCAAAAATATATCCCTGCTGATACGCTTGCGTATCGGCTGTATATTCCGCATGTTGTGCAGGTAACCGCTCGTGCGTTAAAAATTACACAACGACTCGAGTTATCAAAAGATCAGCAACAATTTATTGAATCTGCTGGCATGTTACATGATATTGGCATTTGCAAAGTCCATGATCCGTATTTAGGATGTGAGGGGGAGTTGCCGTATTTGGCGCACATGACTGCTGGCAGAGATATTTTGATTGCAGAGGGGTTGCCACAGCACGCTCGTATCGCGGCGAACCACACCGGTACAGGCATTACAAAGGAGATTATACACAAGCAAGAGTTGCCACTGCTGGAGGAGGACTTTGTTCCGGAAACAGTGGAAGAGGAAATTATCAGTTACGCGGATTTGTTTTATACAAAAGTTCCTGACTATCTATGGGTAGAACGGACAATAGAAGAAGTCCGCAAGGGCAGAGAAAAATTTGGCATAGATGATGTGAAAAAATTTGATGAGTGGGTGCGGAGGTTTGAGGGGTAATGCGTAAAAATTGGCGGGTTAGAACAAACAGTGAACGCGGTTGCATTCACTGTTTGTTGAACACCATAAGAACATGGTGTTCGGGGACAAGAGGGATGTCGATTCCGTAATCCTCTTGCGATCCAACTGCAAAACCATGTTTTGCAAGAATGGCTTCCCATTCCTGTACCGTATGGAAGTGTCCGGGGACGGGGATGTTGGCACCTGCGTGCATACCACGATTATATAACCAGTCAATCGCCGCTTGTACTTCCCAAGGCATGATATCATCGAGAACGGATTCGATGACAACAAGTTGATCTACGCGTTTTGTGATCCACGAGATCTCATCTTGGTAGTCAATGCAGTGATGCCACACTGCTATGAGTGTCGCAACATCAAAGTCGTTGCCAAGACGTTTGCGTTCTGTAGTGAAAGGAAGGGTTACATGAGGTTGCCGGTAATCAGCAACATCGTAGAGCTGGATAGAGGCGACCTGATTTTGGATATTCCAATCCACTTGGCCATCTCCACATCCAAAGCTCAATACGCGTGATGTTGGTGGAATGTGGGGGGTAATTTGCTCGGCGATAAGGCAAGCGCGTTGCGTCAATGCCTTGTCGATTCGGTGGTGTCCGAGGAGTTTGTTTACTCGAAAAGCCGCGGTTTGTTCATCTATTGTGTGCTCAAACACTGATAGAATAGATTCTATCAATTGGCGGCGATGTACAACAGTATTACGAGTATTTTGTGCGTCATCAGACAGACGCTCCAGTTCTCGTACCATTAATAGTATGTATGGATACAGGATGGGTTTATATTGGTTGAATCCCGCACGAATGCGGGCCCAGAGGTGTTGATTGGCACTTTTGATGAGCATATTCATGTTATATCCTCCATTTTAGTCATCAATAAGTGATGACTAATGTTAGTATGTAGTATGTGTTTAAATTTGTCAATAGCTATTGATGACAGATTCCTGGTATGTTATAATAGAGGGTACTATGAATATAAAAGTGCAATTAACATCCTTGGGATTAGGAAAAAATGAATCAACCGTTTATCTTGTTTTATTGGAGTTGGGATTAACACAGGCGGGTGAAATAATTAAAAAAGCGAAATTACATAGAATGTTGGTTTACAATGCTCTTAATGAACTTGTTGATAAAGGGTATGTGACTGTTCATCAAAAAAAACGGATCAAGCTTTTTCAGGCAGGAGATCCTGATATTTTTTTAGAAAAAATAAATCAGTTACATGATACAGCACATGAATTAGTACCACTTTTGAGACAACTTCAATTGTCCGGAGATACTGCGGTTGAGGTAAGAACGTTAGTAGGGCATGAGGGATTTATTACGAACTTACAGGAAGTGGTTGAATCAGTAGCTCGATGTAAATCAAAACAGATTAGTATTATTGGTGGCGCTTCTGATACTGATTTTTATACCGCCATAGGAGGGTGGTATGAAGCTTACCGGAACCTTTTAAAACAGAAAGATATAAAAAAACGACTTGTGGCACCAGCATCATATTCTCGAGAGTTTAAAGAGAAATTTGCCAAAGAAGGGAAGACAGAATTAAAAGTTATTCCACAAGGATTATCTTCTCCAATATATACACGCATAACCGAGGGCATGGTTTCAATAGAAATTTATCAGCCGTCTCTGACTATTATTCAAATAAAGAATTCAGCAGTTGCACAAGGATACCTTGATTCTTTTGAGCTGTTATGGAAGTTGGCAAAATAACGGGATGAACGTTGCGATTATGATACGCATATTATGATTGACGACTTGGATGGACTGGGATACAGTGAGTATGAAGTTTTCTATGGGACAACGACAAGAGACAATATATTCATATACGGTATTGTTTGAGCCAGCAGAAGAAGGTGGATATGTTGTACATGTTCCGTCATTGCCTGGTTGTGTAACTCAAGGAGAAACTTTTGAAGAAGCTCGTGCTATGGCAGAAGATGTTATTCAGTTGTATATAGAAACATTAAAGGATTCTGGCGATGATGTCCCGGTGGAGCGTGAGAACATTATTGTTTCACGTGTTGCAACTAAAATTTTTGCATAGTATGTCTCCTGCGCTTTCGTCGCTTAAACCAATGGAAGTGATAGGCGTACTACAGAAGTTGGGGTTTATTGAAATGCGTCAAAGCGGTTCTCATAAAATTTTTCGTCATTCTGAAAATAAGCGGATTATTCCTGTCCCCATTCATGGGCATCGAGATATTAAGAAAGGCACTTTACACAGTATTATAAAACAATCTGGAGTTACCCGTGATGAATTTATAGCACTATTGAAAAGATAATTTTTTTACAGGGGGATATTCCCTTGTTTTTGTTCTTGCGCATTTGAAAAAAATTTCGTAAGGTTATGATAGAAGTATGCTCGGATGGCGGAATTGGTATACGCACAGGACTTAAAATCCTGGGCCCGCAAGGGATTGAGGGTTCGACTCCCTCTCCGAGCATTAAGGTAGAGAAGGACTTACCCCAGGCCGCGATGGGTTTGGGGTACCCAGTACCCTGTGTGGTGCTGGGTAAAATCCTGGGCCCGCAAGGGATTGAGGGTTTGGAACACCATGCACACTATGTGGTGCTCCGTTCTTAAAATAGTTCGAACGCATTTCGCCGCCTGCGGCGGCGAGGAAGCCCCGCGCAAAAATGAGTGGCTTCGCCACGAACCGAAAAACTACCAAAGAACCTGTAACAACATCGGCTCGAACTATATTTTGTAGAAGCAGAAAAGAAAAATTTTCATAAGGATTTCTTCCAAGGAGCGGCAAGTGCCACTCCTTGACTTTTATGGAGTTCTGGGCATTTGGCTCACGGCAGGGTTGGCCCTGCCTTTCGTTAACGTCCTGAATATGTTCACGCCGCCGCAGTTGATGGTCTTTCGCGGATTTCTGACCGCCACAATGGCGTTCATCGGACTTCGCGGAGTTATCGGGCGCGTGGACAAGCATACCTACCTCATCGCTCTGATCCTGCCGTTCGCCACACTCGGATTGTTCGAGGGCATTCGGCATTGGGGCGCGGGTCCGACAATCATCATCATTACCGCGACCCCACTGGTAAACCTCGTCATTGGTGCTTTCTTGGGCCGACGGGTTTCATCAGCTTCGATCACCGGACTCGTTCTCGTGCTCGGTGGTGTAGTGATGGCGCGATGGGGTGGACACTTCCAATGGGTGGGGTTCGCGTGGACGTTGTTCGGCACTATCATGAACGGCATTCTCTACGAGTTCTTTGCTCGCGCAAAGGCGACTTCGTTGCAGAAATGCTTTTGGGCCTGCATGGGCACGGGGACACTCGGTCTCGTCATGAGCACTAACGCCTCGTGGACACCCATCGCAGAACTAAATGTCGCCCTGCTCGTTCTCGGCTTCGCGTTCGTTGGAGGATTCCTCTACTGGATTGCGAACTTGCTCGCCTTCGAGAACTTGCCGACAACGGAAGCCAGCGTACTGGCGCAAGGAGAAACGCCCGCGGTTATCCTCGGCGCAACTGTTCTACTCGGCGAACATCTCACGCTTGTTCAGTGGGTCGGCGTAGTGATTGCGCTCTACGGAGCGTGGTATCTCTCACGCTGGCTCGCAAAGCAGGCTGTTCAGAAACAACCGCCAAAGAAAAACTTGAAATTGTCATTCGTGCGGCTCCGCCGCCTACGGTGGCGAAATGTGTTCGGACTAATTCAAGAATACTGTATTTCTGAAATTTTAAAATCCCCAATGATTGGGGATTTTTATAAGGGAAGAATAAGGGTAGAAAGTTATTGATCAGAATTTTCAAGTTCTGTTTCAAGGGTGCGGCGGGCTTTAACAACGGCATTTGTGGTGTTTTCAAGGTTATCTCCCATTTGGAGCGAGTACAACACAATGCCATTCGCGCTGATGCCGATAATAATTAAGATAAACAGTTTCCAAAATTCTCGTGATTGAAATAATGAGGACATAGGAAAATAAGTGACAAAAAACAAAAAACAAAAAACAAGTAACAGGTTATCAGGATGGAGGAGGGGGTTTTCGTTTGAGGAGATATACAATCACTGCTGTTTGTACGATTGAAAGAATGCCAAGTCCGATTGAGGCAAAAACCAGAGGGGGGAATGATTGTTGTTTTTGTGGCAATGCGCTGGGGATTTGCGTTGTTTCTTGTAATCGAATGCCAGCTACTTCTTCATTTGTTTGCTCTGCCTCAATAGGTTCTGCTGATGTTAGTATAGTATCCTCGCTCATGCGAGGCAAGACACGCAGGCCGGACGACGTTTCGCTTACAACGCCTGTTATGGTAATTGCCATATTCTCGGACATTTTTGGTTTTTCAATGCCGTCTTTATAATATACTTTTATCTCTGCGTCTGAATCATCTCGCACAAAAATGGTGCGTCCGGATGTTTCTAATACTGTTCCTGAAAAAGTGATAAGCACGCCTTTTTCGTTTTGAGATATATCTGCAATCGCTATCTCTTGAGGAGCGGCGGGTGTTCCTTGCGCAAGTACTGTAATATGCGGAATATATTTGAATGCCTGCGTCGCTCATGATATAGAATTGAGTTGTGCCGAATATCTTCGGCTGGACAGTAACCACGCCTTCGGTGGTTATTATTGTCCCATTTTCAATATCGCGAATGTCCGAAAGATCAACAATTATAGGATCAGTTGATTGGGGTTCTAATGAAGCAGATGAAAGAGACATCGGAGTTGGGGTGAATTTTTCAGCAAATTTGTTTGCTTCTCCTGGTGTAGGTGTGTATGTCCATAACCATATATCATCTGCATCTCGCGCAAAACTTGCGCCCTCTTCACTCTCGCTATAGGTGATTTTATCTGCAATATTCTTTTTCGCATCAAAAAAATAAACAGTATCAGCTGTGTTGATAAGGGTAATCTTTGATAATATACGCGGAATAATAAGATATGTCCCGGGCGCGATAGTTGTTTGATCTGAAATCACATACGCATTCCGCGCATCTTCTTCTTTCCCGATTGCCCAGTTGGTGATATCAACCGTGGCAGATGTTGGGTTATAGATTTCGATCCATTCGTTTTTGTCATTGCCAATTGGGTTTGGCAAAAGTTCTGAAAGAATGATATCTGTGTGTTTTGTTTGAGGGATGAGAATTGAGATGTCAGGTTTGCTTTGATCAATCACTGTTATGGTTACGCTCTGTTGGGCTGTTTCGCCGATTGAATTTTTTGCAGTCAGGGTGATTGGATAATTACCGGGTATTGAGAATGCGTATGAAAGTTTTGGTGTTGTAAAAATCGGTGCGTCTGGGATATTCCATTCTAAAATCGTACCGATAGATCCGGTGCTATCGAGAGTGATTGGTTGGTTGATGTCAGCAAAAAGGGGATCTGCTTTTACGGTTGCGTACGGTGGCAGAGGAAATACATTGATTACGTTCGGCGTGGGTATTTTTGACCATTGAAACTCATCTTCTTCATTTCGCGCCCATGATATTCCTTGTCTTGCTTGGGTATATGATGTTTTTGACGTGATTTTTGACGATGGGAAAATAAGAGAGATAGTATCATTACTGTTATTGAGAACAATTTTTGTTTTTTCTCGATAGAGTGTTATAAATCCGTATGATGGAATAGTTGTTTGTTGGGGAATAGTGTATTTTTTTCCGCTTGAATCGGAAATTATCCATAATGAAATATCAATGGCTTGTTCTGTGTGGTTGGCAAGCTCAATAAATTCGTCTTCAGTATCGCGCGGCCATGGATAGAGTTCGTTTATCGCAATACCTTCGGGGAAAAATACGTTTGGCGATGATGGCGGTGGAGATGATTCGTCTGATGATGGTAGTGGATATGTATTTTGTTGATTTTGTGGTTGAGAGGATGCGATGACGACTTCTCCGGGAGATCCTCCTTTATACGCGCTTTGTTTCCAATTCGATGTGTCATTTGTTTCGTCGGTATCAATTTTTTCTAATGAAAAGCCATCGCCTGCGCCGCCCCAGTCAGACGCATAGGTGAGTGTTTCAAAATATGTCGCGCCTTTATCATTGGATAATTTTAGATTTGCTGATGTGTTGTTTAGTGACATAGTTGTGTCAAAGAGCGTACCGGAAAATGAGGGATGTTCGGCAATAAATGTCGCGTTGTCGCTTGCTATAATGGCAACGCCTTCTGGCGGGATGAGTGCGTTGCCTGTAATAAGTGTAAGTGTGTGGTTTGATGAATCAAAAAAGCGCCAGCTCCCATCGCCCGCGCCTTCGATAATGGTGATTGGTGTATCGGTTGGGTTATATATTTCTATCCATTCTCGTTTTGTATCACTGCCTTCGGCATCATACATGATTTCGGTAAAAACGAGGTGTGAATTTTGGGCACTTGCGTTCTCGTATCTGATAAAATATACTCCAACTATCGCGACAAGAAGCGCGATAGACACGACAAGCATTTTCATATCTGGTATCTTAATGGATTGATATCTTTTTGAGAAGTGGATAAGTGTCGTTTTTGACAAAAAACAAGAAACAAATAACAAAAAACATCTAACGTATGGAAAAGTTTAGGTTTCGGAATTTTCCGGTATACAAGCAATCCCACCAATTTCGTCGGGAAGTTAAGATATTGAGTAGAGAACAATTCCCAATAGCAGAAAGGCATTGTTTAAGCGCACAGTTGTGGAGGGCTTTGGATTCCGTTATTTTTAACATTGCTGAAGGATCAGCTCGCGGTACGGATAAGGATTTCGCGCATTTCTTGAATACTGCCCATGCTTCATTGAGTGAGGTCGTTGCGTGTCTTGATGCGGCACATCAAGACGGGTATATTACAGCAGAGTTACTTGAGTGTTATGTAAGTAAAGCTGGTGAGTTAGCAGACCAGTTGGTGAGTTTTCGTACATGGTTGCTTACTCAGCCCTCAAAATAAATGTTTATAAGTTTTTTGTTTCTTGTTTTTTGTTGTTTTCCGCCCTCGTGGTGAAATTGGCAGACACGACAGATTTAGGATCTGTTGCCGCAAGGCATGGAGGTTCAAGTCCTCCCGAGGGCACCAGTAGTAACTTGTTCGGAATTAAGAATATGGAGCGATTTTGCAGAAGCCAAAATCGCGCTTTGATTTTCGCCAAAACCCTTTCCGCCTACGGCGGAAGCCGTGAAATCCCATAAT
>LCFM01000009.1 GCA_000999025.1 Parcubacteria group bacterium GW2011_GWA2_43_13 | reverse complement strand
CCGCATGCATAGCACTATTGCGAAGTTTTACATAAGACGAAACGATCGGAGTTTCTGCCCCACTAAAAATTCCTTGTGATTTTAGAGCGTTTATAATTTGGCTCAAATCCTTGCCCTCTGTCTTAATACTAAATTCTTCCGCCTTTCTTTTTAAAGAATCTTCTAATGCAGCTGATGACAAAACCGCTGCAACATCTTTATTACCATTTTTTAATTCGTTTTTTGCAATAGCCAAAAAATCTCCAATGATTGCACCCGACGCTTGAATAACAATGTTAGTGATTAAACCAGCGTTGATGTCATTTTTTACACTTGCTAAAATTCCGTAAACCAAATGGCAAGTTTCTCTCAATTCATATTCCGTTGAATATTTTTTTGAAACGATTTGCTTCCTTTGATCTATTAAAGATTTTACTTGTGGACTTTTCGCACCGAAAAGATTTGAAAGTATATTCAGGGTTGATCCATATGCTTCATGAACCTTTGGGGCTTCGCTGTCTTCTTCAACAAGAGAAATATCTAACTTGCTAAAAGTTTTACGCATCACTGAAAGACCCTTAATTTCTTTAAGTAAAATATCTATTTGTTTTGTGTATTTTTCGGCGATATTGTTCATAATTAAGCGGCAATAATTAAAACTTCCTTTGAGTTTCCATTACTCAAAACATATTTATAGTCCAGCTTTTTAACTTCTATGGATTTTTTGTGTTTTTTGAGCATATTTACCAATTCAGATATCGTTGGGGTGCCATCATCACGATAGGAAACCACCAAAATTGAATTTTTGAATTTGTCAAATAATCGCTCAAAGGCGCCGTGTATCTCGCCCTTGTTGCACCATTCATTTTTGCCGTTTTTTATCTTTTTATGTTTTGAATTATCATCAATTAGTTTTGACCACTCGTTATAGAAAACAATGCCTTCTAAAAAATGGTAAAAATCAAAATAATTTACGCCCATACCCTTTGCAGAAATATATGGCGTATCAATATAAACAAGGTCAATTTTCGGAATTGTTAAATCAAAAATATCTGAATGAAATGCTTGATTTTTTTTGCCATTATCAAACACGGCATTGTTTGCTTCTTCAACAAATTTTAGAAAATGATCTTCAAACGGAGTATCCCATGTTTTCTTGTTGCCGAAACTTCGTTCAACTTCTGCTGTCCTGATATAGAGATTTTTTCGATGAAATAAATTATATGGTCGCTTGATTATGCAAGATTGAAACAAAGCGTAATACGCTAACGCCTGCTTGTATTTATCTTTTATTTCACCAATGTTTGTGATGACTATATCCAGCCATTTATTTTCCTCGTCCGTAAAATAAATGTCGTGGAAGGTATCAAAAATGAAAGACGGGTATTTTATTTCAGGATGTTTTTTGAGAATAAAATTTAAATCTTCATCAATTAGTGTGGTCTCTTTATTTTCAATCAAAGCGAATCCGACATAATGATTGAATTTTAGTGAATCATTGTAGAAAACCTGCTTGCCATTTTTCTTATACATATAGCCAACGCAACCCGTTCCACCGAAAGCGTCAAGTACTGTGTCAAAATCTAAATCTTTTGTGTAACAATCTATCCATTTGAGGATTTTATATTTACTTCCTTGATAGCGAGTAGATGGTAAAACGCCAGCATTTTTCGTTGGAATCTCGTTGAATAATTGCGATTGCTGTTGTTTTACGCTTCTCATAGTTAAAGATTTTTTATGTTGCGATATTTCAAATAATCTTTGAGGTTTGAATATGGCGGTCGTTTCAGTTTTGCACTTCGTGCCATTTCTAGTGTCATATAATTTATCCAGTAGTCGTCGAACACCTTAACTCCCAGCGTAGAAAATGGCCCCGTTCCTTCTCTCAATTCATCCATTTTTACGCAGGAGCCGATATTTTTTGTGTTTCCGCTTCCGGGCCGATCTTTGGCAATTCTGTATTTTTCTTGAACGATGAAATCGAAATCCTTTACCACCGACAAAATGTCCTCCAAATCATCAATGGTATAAACTTTGTTTTCGTCTATTAGTTCTTCCTGTTGGGTATAAATAATGCCAAGAATATAATGTTTGTCATATTCTTTGTATGGAAAGGTGATATTTTTCTTTGAATCCCTATAACGAAAATATCCAGTAAAAGCTCCGAGCGTAAAACCTGAAATTGCCTCATGATTTTTTCTGTAAGTGCTTTTTAGGTCAAGAGCAATTTTCTTTTTATCTTTCGTGACAAAAGTAACATCGGGATAATGATTTTGCTCCGCAGAAAAAATCATTTCGTAGCTATTCTCTTTCGCAAATTTCTGAATGACAGGAAACATCATCAACTCGATTATTTTTGAAACAACTTTTGTATCAACCGAAATAGTGTAGATATTTTTTGCTATATCAATAAAACCCTTCACTGACCAATCGCCACGCTTTTGCGATTTTCTTGATTGTATCAACAGTCGGGTTTTGTTGTTTGCCCGCTTCAATGTTGATTATCGTATTATTGGACACATCGGCAAGCCGGGCTAGTTTTTCCTGCGATAAACCTAGTTTTTCTCTCAACCGCTTTATTTTGTTTGACTCTACCATATTTGAATAGTAATATTAAATTGTGGTATAATTAACTTATGCTTAAACTTCGCAACCACAATATAATATTACCAAAATATTTGGAAATAGTAAAGAAAAAAGGGAGTTCCTTAACCTTTTCCGCGTCGGGAGGGCGGGACAAGGAAAAGAATGAAAAGCCCGCCGAAAAAATCACCGTCGGAAGCGAGGGCGGGGCGGAGCGTCAGTTTCGTTCAAAGAAATTTCGCGCAAAGTTTAGAATATCCCATATCAAAAAACGCATCATCATGATGCATTTTTTGATATGGACTTGAGGGGAGTCGAACCCCTGACCTCTGCAATGCGAATGCAGCGCTCTAGCCAACTGAGCTACAAGCCCAGACAATAGATAGTGTTACAACAAAACGCGCTTGAGGCACGGAGGAGAGGGGTGTATTTCATCTCTTTGGACCTGAGCGGACTCGAACCGCTTACCTCCGCATTGCAAATGCGGCGTTCTACCGGGTGAACTACAGGCCCAAACAGAAGAAAATATTACTGATTCCGCGCTTGCGGGAAAATGAATCCAAGCGCCCAGTTCATGAAATTATCAAATAAACCAGTAATTAACAAGAGCCCTATAAAGATAGCAAGAAAGCCGATGAATTTTGTCGCCAGCCGGGTGCCACCTTCGGTTCCAAGATATTTTTCCGCCCATGCCATTCTGCCAAAATTAGATACAAACCATTCTGTTTTCCATGAAAGTAAAAATCCTATTGCAAGGACAACAAGTCCCCAAAAAATATTTGCAAGCATAGTGTTTATATTGATATATAAGATTTCATTTGGTGGACAATGTAGGGATCGAACCTACGACCTCCTCGGTGTAAACGAGGCGCTCTAACCAGCTGAGCTAATTGTCCTTACTCAACCTCACCCTACACTCTCCTTATAAAGGAGAGGGAGAAAAGTGGCGGTCTCCTTATAAAGGAGAGGAGAAAAAGTGACACTCTCCTTTATAAGGAGAGGGGATGACTATCTGCCCAGGAGAGGACTCGAACCTCCAATCCCTTGCGGGAACCAGCACCTCAAGCTGGCGCGTATACCAAATTCCGCCACCTGGGCTCTCGTCGGAATGGTACTTCAGCTTTCGTGTCCAATTCGCTTCGGCGGATTGAACACTTCAGCTTCCGTACATTCCTCCTCTCAAAATAAAATGCTGTGGCATTTTATTTTGTTTTTCGTGATGTGAGCGCTTCCCACATCGCACTATCCTTATTTTACATGAAAAATGGCTCTCTGCAAGTGAGAGAACCATTTTTCTTGCGTACTATTATGCAGGAGTCAGTGTCGTATCAATGCGTTTTTCTTTTAAGCGTTTTTTATAGTTTCTCAAAAAGTATGGACGTGATTGACGTATGCGAGCTTGCTTTACAATGTCGATTTTTTCAATAGAAGGAAGGTTTAACGGGAATATTTTTTCAACTCCTACTCCGTTTGTAACCTTGCGAACGGTAATAGACGCCCCTGCTTCAGTGCCATGCTTGTGCGCCAAAACCATGCCTTCAAATACTTGAATACGCTCTTTCTCTTCTCCTTTTGAGTTTACATCTTTAATTTTTTGATGAACACGAACAGTCGTGCCAGACGTAATTTGGGAGAATTGTTCAGCTCGAGTCAGTGTTGCTGTTATTTCAGTCGGCTGATTATCGGTTTCTGTATCAGGAATACTATCTTGAGTGGCCTGTGCTTCCGGTTCTTGAGAAACAATAGGCACTTCTTCCATAGGATCCTCATCTGATGGCTCTGTTTTTGGTTGCTCATCAACAGGATCGGACTGCGGCTGTTCCTCTGGTAATGAATCAGGTACCGTCGGCTCTTCTCTACTCGTTTCATCTGTTTTTTGGATATCTTCGTCTGCCATAGAAATTAAGATACATTTATATAAATACTGCGATAGGATATCAAGAAAACCATTTTTAGTCAAGCATTAGAAGCGTTTCGGAAATAATCGTTTTTGCGCTTTTTACTGCGCTTGAGAGCGCGCCTTCGGCATTAACAACTACTGCGTCAAAATGTGGCTCTTGTGCTAATTCCTGTTGTGCGGTTTGCATGCGCAATTCAATATCTTTTTCGGAAAAGCCATTCTTTTGCATTCTTTTTTCCAGCTCTTGCGCATGCAAGGGCTTGATAAAAATAATCGTTGCTTCTGAATATGATTTTTTAATATTGTGCGCGCCTTGCACGTCAATCACAAGAAGTACATTTTTGCCTGATTCCAATAAATGGGCGAATTCCTGTTTGCTTGTGCCATATATATGATCATGGACATGAGCCCATTCAATAAATCCATCATTGTCTATCATTTCTTGAAATTGCGAAGAACTTAAAAAGTAATAATCAACCCCATTTTTTTCGTTTTCACGAGGAGGGCGCGTGGTGCAGGTGATGGCTTGTGCCAAGTTCAATGTTCTGTCTTTTAGTAATTCTTTTGCGATGGTGTTTTTTCCTGACCGCGATGGACCTGATATGACAAATATATGGGCCATAGATAATTAAAATACAAAATCTGAAGCACGAAATCCGAAAGTCGAATCCGCCATCCGCCGACTGGAGGAGGCGGACAAAACGTAAGAGTATACGTAGATTAGAGGGTATTGAGAAATTGTTCAAGGTCGGGGGGGGGTGGGGAGTTATATTCTTGATAGGTGTTTTTACTGTCATTGAATCCTAATACATGCGAGTGGAGGAATATTCTATTAAGATTTGCCGGCGGGGTGAATTTTTTTTGACGATACAGTGTGTCGCCTACAATCGAATGCCCTAACGCATGAAGATGAATGCGAATTTGGTGCGTTCTGCCTGTAAGAATGTGTATGGCAAGGAGCGAATATTTTGGTGGGAATTGCTGAATAACGCTGTAGTGTGTTTTTGCGATGCGTGCATGAGGATCGCCTTGCGGTCGTGCGCTCATTTTTCCTGTTGTTTTTGATCGTGCGATCGAGAATGTAATTTCTCCTTCAGGTTGAGACAGAATGCCATATGCCAAAGCGAGATATTCTTTTTTTATCGAATGATATTGGAATTGTTGCTTTAAAGAATCAAACATAGTGCGAGTTCGGGCAATCACCATGACGCCTGAAACATCGCGATCCAATCGGTGCACAATACCGGGCCTATTTGATTGAGGATCAATAGTTTGAATATCTGGGAATGTTTTTATAACACTATCAATAAGCGTTGTGCCTTGCGGGTGAATACTGTCCGGGTGAACAACCGTACCTGATGGTTTATCAATGATAATATAATCGTCGCATACAAAAATAGTGTTAACGTCAGGTGGAGCGGGTGCTGGTATGGGCTGTGGTTGAGGCATTATGCGTATGCAATCATGTTCAAACACACGGTGATTTTTTTTCGCGAGTTTATCATCTACCATAACGCGACCAGCGTTGATTTCTTTTTGCCATACTGAACGTGTGCGCGACGGATCGAGCGTTGCGAGTGCGGTGTCAATGCGCGCATTATTGAGGTTTTGGGGAACCTGATAGGTTGTGATGTTAGATTGTTTCATGGTTGTTTTTAAGATATTCAAGAGCTTGTTCTTTGGTTGAAATAGTTCCTTTGAGTTGTTCTTCGCGCAGTGCGTCAATAATGATTCCCAATGCCGGGCCGGCAGGGATATGGAGTATATCCATGATTTCGTTGCCATTCACAAGTGGCGCGGGCAAGCGATTGCGTTCATCAACAAGGGTTTTTACTTGAGCAAGGCGTTTGTTGAGCGCTGTGTATCCGGTTATGGCAGGTTTGTTTCCTTCTTGTTCTATTGTTGCGGATGCGTCAAGCCACATTACTTTAAGCATCGCGTCGCCAGGGACATTGGGATTGAAAAAATATTTTTCTAATGTCGTGTTTTTCATTTCAGAGATATCGCCCATGGCGTGCACCATGTGATACCGCACAATCCATGCAAGGTTCCCACAGTCGATGCCGACCTCTTCAGGAGATGATAATGCAAGGTGATCGCACAGATTTGCCGTCATCATTGCTCCTACGCTGTCATGGTTATTAAATCGAATTCTGTCAGTGCCGTTGTGTTCCGGCGTTTCAATGGTTTGCGGTTTCCCAATATCATGGAAGAGCGTGCCAAACACAATAAGCGCGGCTTGGCGCGGATTATGCGTTTTGAGCGATTGATACGATTCTCCACATTCACGTTCAAATTCAGGAGAAGAAAGAAGCGAGAGCGCGAGCCGAGTATGCGTGTACACATCACCTTCAGCATGCCAGTTTTTTGGTTGAGGACAGGTTTTCATTTCTTCGATGCCTGGGAGAAGAAGCGGGAGCGCATGATAGGTGTTGTAGATATCTAATGCTTGTGTTGGATTAGAGATAAACGCTTTGATCATTTCTTTTGCAACAAGTTCTCGCGGTACGAGCCAATTCCCGTCAGTGAGTTGATCATTGATGCGCGGAATAAGGAGTTCAACTGTTTGTGATGTGGTTTCTTCAATCGTGTATCCTAATTGGCACACAAAACGCAGGCATCGCAGTATGCGGGAATAATCTTCTTGAAATCGTTGTTCCGGATTCCCAACCGCGCGAATGGTTTTTTGCGCAATATCTTGTATTCCGTCAAAGGGGTCAAACACCTCGCCGTCATTCAGCCGCACTGCAATCGCATTGATGGTAAAGTCCCGGCGTTCAAGGTCTTGATGAATATGGATAGTTGGATCTGATTGTACTTCTACATCTTTATACCCGCCAGTGCCAAGCGCGTGATCAGTTCTCGGCAGTGCGACGTCAATATGGGTTTCCCATCCTTGGGGTTTCCATTTAAACACTCCGAATGTTTTTCCAACTAATTCAACAGAGCCGGCTGTTCGCAATTGGCGTTCAACGTCATGCGGAGCAATATTGCGGATAACGAAATCATAATCATGGCTTGGCATATCTCGCGCGAGATCTCTGGTCATACCGCCGACAAGGTACACTTCCCCTTCAGGAAATAGGGTTTGAAGAAGCGTTGCCACGCGCCAAAAATTCACATCTTTTTTTTCTGTGAAAAAATTTTTAAGATTCTGTAATTCTGGCGATATCATAGTTGGGTCGGTTCTTTCGTGTTCTCTCATAGCGATCTGTCAGTTATATATGACTTTTTTTCATCATGGCAAGAATGGCTGACGTGCTGTCTGACTCATGATTCTTGTTTTTTTTTATTGTACCGCATTTTGTGCATTGATGGGTAATAATGGTTTCGTTTGATTGTATGTTTATTTGTATCGGTTCCATCAATCCTGTGCATGAATGAGCGCGGTCGCCTGGGTTGATATCAACGTGTTTGCTCCACAGGCAGTGCGGGCAATGGTTTGTGTAGCCGTTGCCTGTAACATGCGTTTTGCACTGTTGGCATGTGAAATTTTCGATTGTACGGGTGAATTTTTTTGTCATATCACTTCAAGAAAAGCATATTTTTGGAAAAAGATAAAGACATTGCTTTTCCCCTTGTTTGTATAGTATAGTATGGATGTTTTAATGATGTCATGCGCCTGTAGCTCAGCGGTAGAGCACCTGTCTTATACACAGAGGGTCCTTGGTTCAAATCCAAGCAGGCGCACATGGGGTTGTTTGAACAGAGGGCGCGTAGCTCAGTTGGTTAGAGCGTCACATTGACATTGTGAAGGTCACAGGTTCGATTCCTGTCGCGCCCATTAAAAATCCACCTCGCTTGGGGCGGATTTTTTGTGTGAAGAATATGTGTGTATGTTTATGCTTGCGATAGCGTGCCGTTCAACTGCTCAAGCACTATTCGTTCTGCTGTTAAGATATCCTCGCCTTTCATAACGGCTGTGATGTTTTCATGCGATCCGTTAGGAGTTATGGATGATAATGTTTTCAGAAGATCAATAGGTGTATTCGCTCTGCATCGGATGCCGATTTCTTTTGATCCTTTTTCGTATAGCAGTACAATCAGCGACGCGCGAGGAGTGTGGGAAAGAAATTCTTTCATCACGCCGTCAATATCTTCTTCTGAACTTTCCGTTTTTTCAAAATCATTTTTTGCAAGAAGCGACCAGTATATATTGGTGTGATCATCGCATTTGATTCTGGCAAGCGCGCGGCCCCACAATTTTAATACCGAGAGTGATTTGTTTTGGAACAGACCGGCTACAATATCTTCGCGTTTTGCGCCTACGGCAATAAGATTACTTGCGATGGTGAGAGATTTGGGAGTAACAACGGCTCGTTTGAAACTATCGGTTTCTTCTATAACGCCTGATAATAAGAGCGTGGCCGTATCATTATTTAATATATTTTTGTAATGATCTTCAATAATGTTTGTTAGCATTTCGCATGTTGAGGTTGCTGTTAGGTCAATGATATTGATTTTGCCAAACTGTTCATTGGACGCGGAGTGGTCAATATTGATAATGGGAGTTGAAAGAAAAAATTGAGGATGTTCTTGATACAGCAGTCCCAAAGAGTCGAGGTCAGGAGAATCGAGCGCCATAATCGCGTCATAGAGAAATTTTCCTTGCGTGATCGTAATATTTTTTTCATCAACGCTTCCGGCCATGGGAAGAATTGAAAGGGTGACAGTTTCTCCTTCTTGGTAATGTTCTGCTTCTGCCAACCCCGCTCCTGAAAGGTTGACCGTAATAAGGCACTGCCGCGCTCCTGTAAACGCGCGGGTAATCATTGAGATATCAGGCAAGAACTGATATGCATCGGTATTTGCGTAAGTAATAACATCGGCCTGTTTCCCTAACGATCGGCAGATGCGCGCCATAACAAGCGCTGACGCTATGCCATCAGTGTTAGCATAGTGCTTTGTTGTGATAAGGATGGATGAACTTTTTTCAATAAGATCAAAAACCGGTTGAAGTGATGAGGGGATCATAGAGCATGGGACTAATTTAGAAACATTATAGTGTAATGGAGTCGGGCCAAGAGGTCAAACATTGATGCGTAATGTATGAGAAAAGTTGACGAATAAGCAAAATTTTAGTAGGTTTGAAAGGATCTGTTTTATGAATATAAGCGAACTTGCACGGCGATTGAACGTCGCACCGAATACATTGCGTGAAAAGCTCCCTGAGTTGGGGTTTGATATTGGCAAGCGGGCGATTAAGATTGACAACATTTTAGCCCAGCGCGTTGTTGAAGCGTGGAAGCTGATGGAGCGTGAAGAAATGAAACGCAAACGTGCTGAATTGAAAAAGCGTGTCGTGGAGCAAAAGGAGAGCGCAGAGGGCGTGGTTCAACAGAAAAGAGTGGAATTACCAAGTGTTATTACTGTTGATAATTTTGCCATTCGTTTGGGAATGCCGGTTACAAAGCTCATTGCCGTGCTCATGCAAAACGGAGTGATGGCGGCATTGAATGAACGCATTGACTTTGATACTGCCGCGATTATTGCCGAAGACCTTGGTTTTTTTGTGGATCGTGATTTAACTGGATCGGAAACAACGGCAGAAGATGTGAAAAAGCAAAAACTTGAGCAGGCGCTTTCATCTCAAAAAGAGGAAAATCTTATTACTCGCCCTCCTGTTGTGGTTGTGATGGGACATGTTGATCATGGAAAAACAACGCTGTTGGATGCTATTCGGGAGACCAATGTTGTGGCAACCGAGAGTGGCGGAATCACTCAGCATATCGGCGCGTATCAAGTGCAAATCAAGGGCAGACCGATTACCTTTATTGATACTCCCGGGCATGAGGCGTTTTCCATGATGCGCGTGCGCGGCGGACAGGTTGCCGACGTTGCTGTATTAGTTGTTGCGGCTGATGACGGCATTATGCCACAGACGCTTGAATCGTTGAGTGTTATTCAACGAGCAGGTATCCCTTTTGTTGTTGCCATCAATAAGGTTGATAAAGAAGGGGCTGATATTGATCGCATTAAACAACAGTTGACTGAATTGAATTTATTACCTGAAGATTGGGGCGGGAAAGTTGTGTGCGCTCAAGTGTCTGCAAAGAAAAGAACAGGTGTTGAGGAGTTATTGGAGACAATTTTGTTAGTTGCTGACCTTGAAGAGTTAAAAGCCGATCCTACTGCTCCTGCCTGCGGGACTGTTGTGGAAGCGCGTGTTGATCGCGGCGAAGGGCCGGTTGCAACGATATTGGTTCATACCGGGACATTACGCATTGGCGCGAGTATTGTTGTGGGCAATGCGTACGGGAAAATTAAATCCATGATTGATTATCGCGGCGAGAGGGTAGTGGAAGCGCCTCCCTCTATGCCGGTAAAAATTATCGGATTAAAAACATCAGCTTCTGTTGGCGATATTTGCGAAGAAGTGGCGAGTTTAAAACATGTAAAAAAACAACGCGATTTTCGGATCCGCATTGAAGATACGTCATCTATTCATCATTCAAAAGATAAAGACAGTGATGATGAGGATCATCCTGTAAAAGAATATCCGGTGATTTTGCGAGCTGATGTGATTGGTTCGCTTGAGGCGATTATATCCTCTTTGTCTAAGTTGAATGATCCAAGCGTTCGGGTGAAAGTGGTGCATCAGGGATTGGGTGATTTTACAGAAAGTGATATCAAGCAAGCGTCTGATATGGGCATTGATGTGTTAGGGTTTAATGTTACTGTGAGTCAGGCAGGGAAGGAAGTGCTGTCATCGTTAGAGCACAGGATAGAACCGCATCAGTTTTCTGTTATTTACGAGCTTCTTGATTTTGTGAAAGAACGATTGGAAGCATTGCTTGATCCGGAGGAGGTTGAGCATATCGTTGCAAAAGCGGTGATTATCGCGTTGTTTAAAAAAGTTGGGAAAGATGTGATTATCGGCGCTCGGGTTGAAGAAGGGACGCTGGATCCGCAAGCGCTTATTCATGTTATGCGTGGCCGCGAGGAAATCGGAGAAGGGAAAGTTGTTGAACTTCAAATCGGCAAGCAATCCGTGCCGCAGGTGAAATCCGGAAGCGAATTTGGCGCAAAGATTCGTATTGATTGCGATGTTCAGGAAAAGGATGCGTTAATCGCGTATATCGTTGAAATGAAAAAACGGACATTATCATTGTAATCCTATGACTGTGCATCGGATGGAGCAAGTTGATTCTGTTATTCATCATCAGCTCTCCCGCATTATCGCTCGTGATATTGAATTTCCTCCAGATGTATTGGTAACGCTTACGCGAGTGAAAACGGCTCGTGATTTAGCTGTTTGTAAAGTGTGGATTACGGTTCTTCCTGCTGTGTATGTGCATACGGCGCTGTCTGTGCTGATACGAAAGGTGAAAGAAATAGAACAACTGCTTTCTCACCATATTCAACTCAAAAAAAATCCTCGATTGATATTTATGGAGGATGTAACAGGTGAACGGGCGCTTGAAATGGAGGAGATATTGGATACTCTTAAAACACAGCAAGAGGATGATTGATATCTATGGATGAGCAGTGGATTACCAATCAGGGGGATATAGAGCGGATTCATGCCCTCTGCCTTCAGGCGAATAATGTTATTGTTGTTTCTCATAAAAATTGCGGAGATGCGACAGGAGCGGTGTTGGCGTTTTCTGATTATTTATTCTCTCATGGCGTTTCTCATACAGTGTGTTTGCCTGCGCCGGTTATGAATGCTTTTCGTTTTTTGCCTGGCGTTGAAAAAATTCAATCTACTCCGCAATCATTGGATCAAGTAACCGATCTTGTGATTGCGCTTGATGCTGCAGATGCTCGGCAAGCAGGAGTGGAAAAGATGATTGATCATTGGAAAACAGCAGGGATACCTATTGTTGTGATAGATCATCATTATACAAATGACGGGTTTGGAACGATACATTGGATAGAAAAAGATGCTTCAGCATGCTGTTTGATGATATATGAATATTTTAAAACCATTCATGAGCCGATAACGCCGTCTATGGCAACGTGTTTGTTAACAGGTATCCTTACTGACACAGGATCATTTTCCAACGCGGCTACGAATTATGAGGCGCTGGCGGTTGCGAGCGAACTGCTGTCTTGCGGAGCGCAGTTGTCCACGATTATGAATAATACATTCAGGGCCGTGGAGGATATGGCGTCACTCCGTCTTTGGGGAAAGGTTTTGAGCCGATTGAAGTATCATAAAAAGTACGGAATTGCCATAGCGTGCATTACCCAGCGTGATCTGTGCGAGTGCGGAGTAAAAGAAGGCGAGCTTGAAAGTGTGGCGAATATTATGAATGTTGTACGGGATATCCGCGCTGGCATGGTGTTAATGGAGTTGGCTGACGGCACGATTAAGGGGAGTTTGAGAACAACGCGCGATGATATTGATGTGGCACATATCGCGGCGTTTTTTGGAGGAGGGGGACACAAAAAGGCGGCAGGATTTTCTTTACAAGGAACGTTGCTGGAGACAGAAGATGGATGGCAGGTAATGTGAAATTAAAAAGCAAAAATGTATTATTTTTATTTTTTAATCTTTGCTTTTTAACCTATTTATATGTATCTCATCCCAACAGTTATTGAAAAAACGCATTATGGCGAACGGGCGTATGATATTTATTCCCGATTGCTGAAAGAGCGGATTATTTTTCTTGGCAGTCCTATTGATGATGCCGTTGCCAATACGATTATCGCGCAACTTTTGTTTTTGGATAGTCAGGATTCGAAAAAAGACATTAAATTGTATGTCAACTCGCCTGGGGGATCAGTCAGCGCCGGTCTTGCCATTTACGATACTATTCAATACGTGGGCGCTGAAGTTATGACTATTTGTATTGGCATGGCCGCTTCCATGGCCGCAGTACTGCTTGCCGGCGGAGCAGAGGGCAAGCGGCTTGTACTGCCGAATTCATTAATGATGTTGCATCAGGTGATGGGCGGAGCTGAAGGTCAGGCCGCTGATATTAAGATCACGGCAGAACAGATACTCAAAACCAAAGATCGGTTGAATAAGATTTTAGCAAAGCACACCAAGCAGGCGCTTGCTAAAATCGAAAAAGACACAGACCGCGATTATTATCTTACGCCTGAAGAGGCAAAAAAATACGGGTTGGTTGATAAAATCGTAGCAACAGCCCCTCGGCAATAGCAGTATTATTGCCCGATCTTGAGATTATACTATGCTCTTGTAATAAAGAGCTGCTTTTGCTATAGTATGGTGTTTCTCTTTATAAAAGAGGACATTCTGCGTATGGTGCGTGGAATAACAACAATGGAGAGGTTTGGCATGGACGTTCTGACAGACCACTGGCCAGGAGTGGACGGGAAGAATCGTATTTTTGGGGACACTCGGATTCTCGCTCTCATGGCGCTTTCTGCGGCCGTCGAGACATGGTTCGAGTCCGGGGAAATCCACAACGCCGACAACGACGATCCGCGGGTTGTCGTTACGTTCTGTGTGGGGGTTATGTTTCAGGGCGATGATGATCCTCCAAATCCGGCACCCGAGATCGTTGACGTTGTGTTCGAGACGTTCGAGGATTATCTGCATCAGGACCGTCTCCATCTGGACGGTAGCGAGGATACTCTTGCTGCCATTGCGCTATGGGCTCAAGCGGCGGTAGAATCGATTCTTGTCTCCTGGCACCAAGCGCTGGAGGTCGAGGTATGTGCTCGCGAGCATGCCGCGAGTGTGTTGTTGGCGGCTCCGGGGTTCGAGTCAGAGGATCAGCGTGAATTGATCGCATGCCGCGTAAAGGATCCTCTCGACTCACTGCGTCGCCTCTCTGCTCGCGTCTGGGCGGTTTACGAGAATCTCTCGGCGGAGGCGGATCAATAATCACCGAGGATCCGTCGGTAGCAGACGCAATAGGCCTGTTATGGATATTGCGTCTGTTTCTTTTTTAAGCAGGGGGCTTGAACATTTTTGAAGAGTGTGGTATTTTGTATATTAATGATATTGATAATTTATTTTCCATTGCAGAATGATGCGCGTGCGTAAGGGCGATTATGCAAGAAGTGCTGATAGATTGGCTTTCTTTATCCACTATTTGACTCAAAAACGGGAATGAGAGTGTTATGGCAATCTTTTTATTGTGAGCGATTGAAGATCACTCTTTTGGGTATCGTTTCAATGTCGTTTAGTTCGACAGAATTTGATGCGATATTTTTACCCTTGGAACAGTAGTGAATATGAGAGTCCTGCAATGGTACAGTCCTATGACACCATTGTTTTTTATTATTGCGATTATAGCGGTTGGCATTGGCGGCATTATCGGCTATGTCTACCGCAAAGCAATAGCAACACGTAGTGTTGAATCGGCTGAATCAAAAGCCGAGCAGATTTTAAACGAGGCAAAGCAAAAGCAAAAAGAGGTTTTGATTGAGGCAAAAGACAAGGCATTGCAGATTATTGAAGATGCGAAAAAAGAGGAACAGCAGAGGCGACGCGAGATTGAAGATGCGCGGAAACGTCTTGAAACGCGTGAAGAGATGTTTGATAAAAAACTTCTTGAAATAGAAGGCAAGCATAAAATACTGGAAGACAAATCAAAGCAACTTGATGATGCGAAAGCGCATATTCAGACGATTCGCGAAGAACAAATCGCAAAGTTGGAAAAAATTGCAGGGCTTTCAATGGAGGATGCAAAGCAAATTTTAATGGAAAATGCGGAACATAGAACTAAAGATGAGCTTGCGGTTCGCATTCGAAAACTTGATCAATGGTCAACGAGCGAAATAGAAATGAAAGCAAAAGCGATTTTAAGTTCCGCGATGGAGCGGATTGCTTCGTCTCATGCCACGGAAACCACAACAACGGTTATTACATTACCCAGCGAGGAAATGAAAGGCAGGATTATCGGCAAAGAAGGGCGCAATATTAAAGCGATAGAACAAATTACCGGCACGGAAATTATTATTGACGATACTCCCAATTCCATTTTGGTTTCCGGATTCAATCCTATTCGGCGTCATCTTGCCAAACGCGCATTGGATAAATTAATTTTAGACGGCCGCATTCATCCGGGAAGGATTGAAGAAGCGGTTGAAGAAGCAAAAAAAGATCTTGCAAAAGATATTTTGCGCGCGGGCGAGGAAGCCGCGTATGAAGTTGGCATCGCAGGGTTGGATAAAAAATTATTGCAGATTTTAGGCCGATTAAAGTATCGCACCAGTTATGGTCAAAACGTGTTACAGCATTCAATTGAAGTTGCTTTACTGTCAAAGCTGTTAGCGCAAGAATTGGGAGCTGACGTGACAGTATGCGTGAAAGGAGGGCTTTTGCATGATATTGGCAAAGCGGTTGATCATGAAGTGCAGGGCGCGCACTCCCAGCTTGGGTATGAAATTTTAAAGAAATACGGATTACCCGATCCTATCGCCCGTATTGCGGTTACTCATCATGAGGATAATGTCGAGACGCTTGAAGATATTATTGTAAAAACCGCAGATGCAGTATCAGGCGCGCGGCCGGGCGCTCGCAAAGACACGTATGAGAATTATATCCAGCGTTTGCAAGAGCTTGAAAATGTTGCGTCTTCTTTTGCTGGCGTTGAAAAGGTGTACGCTATTCAGGCGGGACGCGAGGTTCGGATTTTTGTGAAGCCAGAGGATATGGATGATTTGGAGGCAGTGAAACTTGCGCGCGATGTTGCATCAAAGATAGAAGAAGAACTAAAATATCCAGGAGAGATACGCGTGACTGTGATTCGAGAAACGCGCGTTGTTGAGTACGCGAGATAATACATGCGAAGCACGAAATCGAGTTTCGTGTTTTGGATTGACGTTTGTATGATTATAAAAATACTCGCCATTGGCGACATTGTTGGGAAAATAGGGCGCAGGGCGTTGGTTGCATTATTACCAGACATCAAAAAAGAATATGATGTTGATTTGGTTATTGCCAATGCCGAGAATATCGCTCATGGAAAAGGGTTTTCGTATGAGACATTAAAAGAAGTATCTGACGTTGGCGTTGATGTATTTACAACAGGAAATCACATGAATAAAAAACCAGAAGGGGTGACTGTGATGGATACAAAGCAAATGACAGTTATTCGTCCATATAACTGGGCAGAGCCGGGCGTGAGCGTGCCAGGCGAAGGGTTTGTGATGACAGAAGTTGGAGGTGTTCGCATTGCTGTAGTGAATGTTATCGGCCAGGCATTTTTTAAGGAAAAGTATGCGAATCCTTTCCATGGATTTGATCGTGCGCTTGCCGAGATTGGTGATGATATCAAAGTGATCATTGTTGATATGCATGCTGAAGCAACGAGTGAAAAAGTCGCGTTCGGTTGGTATGCCGATGGCCGCGCCTCATGTGTGTTTGGAACACATACGCACGTGCCAACTGCTGACGCGAGAATTTTATTGCAAGGCACTGGATATGTAAGCGACCTTGGCATGACAGGTGATTATAACGGTGTTATTGGCGTGTCGCGTGAAGAGGCGGTTGCGCAGTTCTTGACCAATTTAAGCTCAAACTATACACTTAAGGAGGAGGGGACGGCTCAGATGAATGCAGTAGTTGCGAGTATTGATACTGAAACAGGAAAATGCATTGCGATTGAGCGTGTTGATCGGGTTATTGAAGTTCATTCATAAGTATTAATTAAGTATTAATTAAGTCGGTTCTCTGTAGGTTATATACATGTGTGCATTGCCTACGGAACAATCGCTTTATTGTCGTATGAATAAAGCAGAACTCGCGGAGAAACTTGCCGAAAAGGTCGGCATCGCAAAAGGTCAGGCAGAAGATGCGCTGAATGCTTTGACCGGTATTATCACAGAAACACTCAAAAAGGGTGATGAAGTGGTGCTCACAGGATTCGGCTCATTTTCTTCCAAAAAACGCGCCGCGCGCGTTGGTGTTAATCCGCAACATCCAGAGCAAAAAATTCAGATCCCTGCTGTTACTGTTCCAAAGTTTAAAGCAGGCAAGGCATTAAAAGATGCATTGAAATAAGAATGTATATATGTGTAGAGACGCCCCCCTGGGGCGTCTCTTTTTGGTATGATGTGATATTGATTTTACATTCTGATAATGATACGCTCACATAAGGTTTTTGAGCGCGCCCGTAGTGAAATGGATATCACAATTGCCTTCGAAGCAATTATTGGGGGTTCGAATCCCTCCGGGCGCATTGTGCGAGTTTTTGATAAGTATTGGCTTGTGAAATGGCGTTGTAGAGACGACCTCCTGGGGCGTCCCAAAGAGAGTATATTGATTGAGACGCCCCAGGGGGTCGTCTCTACGCTTAAAGCGTAATTCAAAGTTGTGCGCGCCCATAGCTCAATGGTAGAGCAGATCCCTCTTAAGGATAAGGTTGGAGGTTCGAATCCTCCTGGGCGCATATCAAACAGCCAACACTATGGCTGTTTTTTGGTTTGCCTTTTTATGTACATTGAGTATAAGATGAGGATATACACGGAGGGTGTTGTGCCTCCGGTACGCGTTATTTGACAATAGGAGTTGGAGAGATGATAGCACGCTACATTCCAACGCAGATGGCGTCTATCTGGACGCTTCAATCACAGTTTCGTACATGGCTTGAGGTTGAGCTTGCCGTGATTCAAGCACGGTGCAACCTTGGCCTTTATCGGCAGGAGGTCAGCACTCGCATCACGGCTGTGCTCGGAACACCTGAAGAGTTTATGACTTCAGAGATGGTTGAGGCCATCATTGAGCGTGATCGAGAGATCGAGCACGATCTTCAGGCCTTTGTGGACATTGTGCGTCGGGCATTGCCGGAAGACCTTCGGCATTTTATCCATGACGGCTTGACCTCGTTCGACACCGAAGTCCCGGCTCTGGCTTTGCAATTTCGGCAAGTCAGCAACGTTATCATGCCGGATTTGGCAAAGTTCATCGCCGCTCTGCGAACACTCGCCAGTCGTCACATGTTCACGTACCGTATGGGGTTAACTCATGGTCAGGACGCAAAGCCAACCACGTTTGGCTGGTTGGTGTGCTCCTATATAGAGATGATGGAGGGCGCACAAGAGCGTCTGATTAATTCCTTCGAACGAATCGAGGAGGTGAAGTGCTCTGGCGCGGTGGGGAACTATGAAACCCTGTCCCCTGAATTGGAGGTTGAGGTCTGTCGGTTGTTGGGGTTGCGTGTGCGGCGCGCGGCAACGCAGATCGTAAGCCGTGACGTTTTCGCAAATCTACTCTCTGACATGGCAACAGCAGGTGGGGGTATCGAGAGAATCGCCACAGACTTTCGACTTCTCGCAACCAGTCCTTTCGGCGAGGTACAAGAACCGAGAAAGCAAGGTCAAAAGGGTTCGTCCGCCATGCCCCACAAGAGCAATACCACCTTGTTGGAACGCATGAGTGGCATGGCGAAAATCCTGCGTGGGTATGCGGTCATGGGCAATGAGCTCGTCTCTACTTGGCTGGAGCGCGACATCGCTCATTCCTGCGTGGAGCGTATTGCGTTTCCAGACGCCACGTGTCTTTTCGACTACATGTTACAACGGATGACATGGATCGTCGAAAATCTTGAAGTCAACCGCAAGGCAATGGCCGAGGGCATTAACCGTTCACGCGGGTGCTGGGCTTCGGAAGAAGTGAAACTCTTACTTGAGAGAAGGGGGATAGAACCGGACACGGTGTACAGGATGGTCCAATCGGCTGCCTTTATGGTTGTCGGTACTGGCCGTGAATTCCGTGACGTCCTGCTTGAGGCATACATAGGTGACAAACGAGTGTCGAAGTTGGTTTCAAGAGAGGAGTTGAATACCTGTTTCAATTTCGTGGCGAGTATGTGTCATCTGCAGAGTATGTACGCCCGTTTTAACCTCGATCCGTCACTGGCTCTTTCATCGAACGTATGATGTAACCAATAAGGAGTGTGAAATGACAATCCGTTACAGCCCACAAGTCGTCATCATCCTCGGAAGCACGAGCGATGAGTCGGCGTTCAACGATTCCGGAGCAACTGCTCTCTTGGATGCATGCGGCATTCTGTGGGAGCTCTCAATTATCTCCGCTCACCGCAATCCTGAGATATTGGCTACTTACTGTAAGGACGCGCGAACGTGCGGAGTTAATGTGTTCATCGCCGGCGCTGGTCTTTCGGCAGCACTGCCCGGTGCCATAGCGGCCATCATCGAGAACACACGGCTGGTGTTTGGAGTTCCTCTGGCTGGTGGCGAATGGGAGGGCATGGACGCACTTTCTGCTATACAGTCCTTGCCAAGCGGAACTGCGGTGGGGACTCTGCCGTTTGGTGGGCGTGGCTTTCTCAATGCCGCCATCATGGCGGTCCAAGCCCTCAGTATCGGGGATCCGGCCTTGGGTATCAAACTTGCTGATGTCCTTAGATTGCAAGTCGGCAAGAAACCAGCGATACTGGGGAAACGTTGCTCGCAATAAGGGGGGAGTAGGCGGGTTGCTACGATAGAACGAAACAGGCGCTTATCAGCAAGGATCGGCGCCTCTTTTTTATTATTACAATCAAAGCTGTACAAATAAGTCAAAAAGTGGTAGCGTGAGTAGTATACATGTTTTATTCTTAATTCTTTTTTCTATGAATATTTTATGGATTATTGGCATTGTAGTAGTTATTGTATTTGTGTGGATTGTGGCAGTGTATAACGGGCTTGTGCGCAAGCGAAATCGGGTGCATGAGGCGTATTCAGATATTGAGGTGCAGTTGAAACGCCGTCATGACCTTATCCCGAATGTGGTTGAAACAGTAAAAGGGTACGCAACGCATGAGCAAAGCGTGTTTGAAAAAGTGACTGAAGCGCGGGCAAATGCCATTGGCGCTCATTCGCCGCAAGAACATGCGCAGGCGGAAAATATGCTGACTGGCGCTTTGAAGAGTTTATTCGCTGTTGCCGAGGCGTATCCGGAACTCAAGGCAAATACGAATTTTATTGAACTTCAGCATGAATTATCTGATACGGAAAATAAAGTTCAAGCTTCTCGGAGATTTTATAACAATACCGTGATTGACCTGAAGAACGCCCTTGAGACGTTTCCGACTAATCTTATCGCTGGGATGTTCGGATTTAAGAAAGAAGAATTTTTTGACATGGATGAGGTGGAAAAAGCCGTGCCAGAGGTGAAGTTTTAGTATGTCTTCTCTTTATACTCATCAAGATAAAAATATCAGAAAGACGTGGGTACTTGTATCTGCGTTTTTCGTCATTGTGATTGGTGTGGGATGGTTTTTTGCGTATTATTTACAGGTGCCGGAATTGTTACCTTTTGCTATTGGTATCAGTATTGTGATGAATGTTGTTTCTTATTACGCGTCTGACAAAATCGCACTGGCGCTGTATCGGGCGCGGGAAGTTGATTTTAAAACAGCGCCGGAGTTGTATCGTTTGCTTGAAAATTTATGCATTGCCGCGAATCTCTCCATGCCTCGGCTGTATGTTATTGAAAGCAATCAGCCGAATGCGTTTGCAACTGGAAGGAATGAAAAACACGCAGTGATTGCGGTAACAACAGGGCTGTTGCAGAAATTGGAAAAGACGGAAATTGAAGGCGTGCTTGCGCATGAACTTGCGCATATCGGGAATAAAGATATGCTGGTTTCCACAATAGTTGTGGTGCTGGTTGGGTTTATTTCTCTGCTTTCTGACTGGTTTTTGCGCAGTATGTGGTGGGGCCGTTCAGATGATGACGACCATGGGAAATCAGCCACGATTTTTTTATTGATAGGAATTATCCTTGCGATTCTCTCGCCGATTATCGCGATGTTGATTCAACTTGCAATTTCGCGCAAACGTGAATTTTTAGCTGATGCAACAGGCGCGCTGATTACGCGGTATCCAGAAGGATTGGCGCGGGCGCTTGAAAAAATATCACATGATAAAAGTGATATGCCACGGGCGAATCATGCCACAGCGCATTTGTGGTTTGGCTCTCCGTATAACCTTGACGATGATTACGGGGATCAAAAAATCTCGCTCTTTGCGAGATTATGGATGACGCATCCTCCTATTTCAGAACGCATCAGAGTATTGCGAGGGGAATAGTGATGGATCAAAAATAGACCGATGTTTGTGCGTGTTCTGCTTCTGCCGCCTGTTCGCGCGCGCGAAAAAAATCATCAATTTTACTGATTGCCAGTGGCGCTATAATATCCATTAAAATGACATTGTTGTCTGAAAATTCAAAAGAATCAAGTTTGTGAGAAAGAATAATGACGCCACGGATGTTTTTTTGATTGGAAAGTGGCGCGATAAGTCCGTTGTGGGAAAGGTACCATGTCGGATTTTTTTGTATCTCTTGTGAAGATATCAATGTGACGCGTCTCGATTCAAGTATACGAGATAGGAAATGATCAGAAGCGAGTGATATGAATTTTTGATCAGGCGTTGGCGCGATATTTTTTGCCGATACAATGGTGATTTCATTGGTATACGGCTCAAAAACGCCAAACAGCGCTGTTTTGATATCAATAACAGAGGAGATGATATCAAGTATTCGATTGCCAAATGGTTGCAAACGTATATCGGGAGTGTTGATAAGCGTGCTGGTTTCGTGAATGGCGAAGAGTTTATTTGTGCTGTGCGAGAGGCGTTGTGAAAGATCGCCAAGTGCGATGTGGTGAATATGAAGATAAAGGTCAGGGGCATCTTTTTTTATTTTTCCCATGTCAGAGATGGGGAGTTGCAAGATAATTGTTTCATTCAACGCGATTGCTGTTTGATTATGGTATTGTGTATCCAATAATAACGCGCGTTCCGCTATAACCTCTCCGGCTCTGATAATGCCATTGTTATAATCGGAAAAAGCATGGCGAATACCGACAGCTCCTTTGAGTATCCAGCCGACCCATTCATACGCGTCTCCGCTTTGAAATAAGCGGCCATTGATAGGGAAAGTTTTTTTTTGAAAAACGCGTGATAACGCATCTTGTTCGTTTTCAGGCAGGTGAGCGAATGCTGGGATGGTAAGGAGTATCTGTGTGTCAATCATAGAGAGGTGAGGAGCTGGCGTTATGATGCAATCGCCGCTACAGTTGAGCCGGTGATATATGCGTCAGCTGTTTCTTGAGAGATGAGATTTTTTACGACTAATTCTTCAAGCCCTTGTTCCATGGTTACCATTCCGATATTTCGCGATGTTTGGATAACGCTTTTGATTTGAGCAACCTTATTTTCGCGTATCATGTTTGCTATTGCCGGGTTATTGACCATGGTCTCGTGCGCCGCTATTCTTCCGCCACCTATTTTAGGCAAAAGGCGTTGGGAGATAACGCCATTGAGCGTGTTTGCGAGTTGGAAGCGGATTTCTGCTTGTTGATGAGGAGGGAAAACGTCAATAATACGCTCAATAGTTTGCGCCGCGTTGATGGTATGAAGCGTTGAAAGCACAAGATGCCCTGTTTCGGCTATGGTAATGGTTGCGGCGATGGTTTCTAAATCTCGCATTTCGCCGACCATGACAACATTCGGATCTTGGCGCAGAATCCGTTTGAGCGCGCCTGCGAAATTTTTTGTGTCACTGCCGACTTCGCGTTGTTTGATAATGCTTTTTTTATTTTGAAAACTGAATTCAACAGGATCTTCAAGTGTAACAATATTCAGAGCGTGGTTTATATTCAGATAATCAATCATTGCGGCAAGGGAGGTGGATTTTCCGCATCCGGTTGGGCCGGTTAAAATAATCAACCCTTGTTTCATTTCAAGCATGTGAAGGACTGATTGTGGCATTTGGATTTCTTCCATTGACGGGATAACCGAAGGGATGACGCGGGCAACGAGGCCAGGGGTATTTTGAGCCCAATGGAGATTGACGCGGAAGCGGGAAATAGTTTCCAACGTATAGGAAAAATCAAGTTCGCGTTCCTGTTCAAATGTTTCTTTTTGCTGGGGCGAAAGCATGCTAAAAATAAGTTCAGCAATAATTTTGTCATTCAGAACCGGCAATTGCGTTTCTTGCAATTGACCATCAATGCGTAGGATTGGTGGTTTTGTTACAACCAAATGAAGATCCGACGCTTTGCTATCAACCGCGGCTTTTAAAAGTTCGTGAATAGTCATAGGGAGAACCCCCCCTCCTTTATAAGAGCTTGTCCCGAGCTCGTCGAGGGAAGGGGGTAGGGGGAGGTGTTTTTAAATTTGTTTCGGATTTCGAGGTTCGTGCTTTATGGTGTGTAGTATATCAATAAATATGGCTACTGTCTTTATATGTGGATAAGTTGTGCATTGCTAAAAATATTCTGTGATGTAAGATAAAGGTGTTCTTTGAGTAACGGAAAATTTTAAAGGAAAGCAGGGTGAAATTCCCTCACTGTACCGCAACGGTTAAAGTCCGAGCGCTTTATTGTTTTCCACCCTCCGTATTGATAAAACGGGTTCCTTGCGGGTACAAGGAAGGGGATGTGAGAGTGAGGATATGGGAGATGATACCTTATCGGAATCGATGAGGATCATCGTCTCTCTTATGTTCTCTCTCACAAGAGAATAATGTTCTCTCCACGCCCCCGACCTTAGGGGGATTTTTGTTTCCGCCACCTCTTGGGAAGGAGATTGGCGATGAGGCGGATGAAGTGGTTGATCGTTTTCGGTGTGTTGATAGCGATTGCTGGCGTGGTGTGTGCTTCCACGTCAGCGACACTCACTTGGGGACAGATCAAACGCGGGGTAACGATCATCCCGCAGAGGATTGCCCCGCGAGTGTGGGCTGTCGTCCGAGTCGATCCCGATACAGAGATTCTGCCTCTCATTCGTCAAGAGGTGGGAGAAGAGGGAAAGACGGTTTACGCCCTCCTTTCTGAACTCGAGACGCATGGGGTAGAGCTGATCTTCGAACCGACCGCGCTCGGCGACATGCTCGTCGGGTTCGCTGGCGAGGTCGAATTCGACACTCGAGTCGAGCAACCAGCTCGGTATCTTCTCGTCTATGTCCGCAAGGGCGCGGGAGAGTATCGGGCATGGGACGGTCTTCTTGATGAGCCGGTTCCTGTCGGCGAGATAGTATGGGTCGCCGTGCTTGTCGGCGTCCAATATTTCGATCCGACGATCCGGCTTGATGGGATCAAGTGGGAAGAGCTGTGACGTGAACGGTGGGTTGCGATGCGACACGTTGTGTACACAACCCACCCCGATTTTTTATGCAAAAAAGACATATTCTCTTTTTCTCTTCACTCATTGCAGTTGCTGTGTTGGTTCATGGTGTTTTTGTTTTTGCCATCAGTAATTCCGCTTTGGTAGATAGCGTGAAAAGCTCGTTTCACCATTGGAATGTGATGGCTCAAGTCGCATTAGGCGAAACGCCTGTGAATGCTCGCGAGTTATGTTCTCAAGTAAATGATTCATCTTCTGCTATTGATATCAGTGGAAGAATATTGGGTTTGACAGCGGCAGGTATTGATCCTCGAACTTGTGCTGTTGATTTAATTCACGCGCTCAAATCAAAAGTATCTCAAAATCACATTGGCGATCCGTTGCTTATCAATGACGATATTTTTGCAGGGCTTGCGCTGATTTCAGCAGGGGAGTCAGTAAGTGACAGCGCAGTGCAATCGGCGCTTGCAATAGTTAAAAATAATCAGCAATCAAACGGGAGTTTTGGCTACGCAGTTGGCGGTGGAGATGATGTTGATATGACATCTGCGGCAGTGGCGTTTTTGCGTGTCGCAGGAAGTGACACCTCAAGCGCAGTAGCGTATTTAAAACGAAAACAAAATAGTGATGGTGGATTTCCTGCATATGGGCAGACGATGTCAAATATATATTCGTCATCATGGGTTGCGGCGTTTGCGCAAGGCCAGAGTTGGAGTAATGGTGGAGCAACGCTTGCGCAATATCTTGAAAAAGATACAACCACAACATCTGCCGCGTTTCGTGTGATTGCGGAACAAGGATATGCAATTCCCGTACATATCATACAGCCATCGCAAAGTAACATCTCATCGTCAGGCAATGCTCAAGAAAATCAAACAGGAACATCTATTGCATCTAACTCACAGGATTTTGTATATGCAAAAATTGTTTCTGACTCATTTGCAGAATGTAGCGCCTCGGTATCAGTAACAACGCCATTACAGGTTGTATTAGATGCCGGAAAAAAGTGTGGATTAGATGTTGTTGTTGTGGATACCACATTAGGAAAGTATGTTTCAGCAATCGGCAACAAATCTGCGAGCGGGACACGTGGGTGGATGTATGCGGTGAACGATAGAAAAGGTGATGTTGCGGCAGGAGAGTATCGGCTCATGTTTGGCGATAAGGTGATGTGGTTTTATGGCGATGCGCAAGAGAGAGCGCCGGCGTTTGGCAGTGTTTCATCTACTGTGTCCGGTGCTATCGCAACGCAATCATCAGTGTCTTTAAATGTGATAGTTGATATTCCTCAACAAGTATCAGTCGGAGGAGGTGGTACAGTGGCGCATGAAGCGAGAATTGAACTGGATGACACCAGCGCTTTTTTTGGCACACTGCGGCGCGGAGAAAAAACGAGTGTGCAGGTTCCTGTTTCCAATAGAGGAGGTGTTGATTTAACAATCGGCGCGCAGGTTTCGGGTTCGGATTTGTTTGTTCAAAATCTTGAAATCAATAGCGCGTACTGGGCTGATTTTCAATCATCACTCGGAGTGAATGAGCACAAAACGTTAGATGTGGGGGTTTCTGTTCCGTCAGCATACAATCGCGCAGGAACACATACTGGCGAAATGGTTATTTGGGGAAAGGCGCGAAATTGATTATTGTAGATGGGGCGTCTTCTTTATGCTGATGTTGACAGTGAGAATGGTTATGTCAGAATGGTGTGTTTATGAATTATGCGAAGGTCGTGTGCGTGTTATTGTGTGTTACAGGGGTGTTGGTATGGCGGGCATCTCACGTTTTTGCATTGGGGATTTCGGTTATTCCTTCTGAAGTGAGCGTTCAGACACAAGTATTGCAACCTGCGTATAAAACGCTTGTGGTAAAGAATCCTTCTTCAGAAGCCGCGATTTTTGATTTTTTTGTTGATGATTTTGAAGATGCTATTCGCGTGCGACCGAAGAATATCATATTAGAAAGCGGACAAGAAAAACGCATTGCGATTGAAATGCTTCCCTTGCAAGAGGGTGTTTTTGTTACTGATATATCTATTGTCGCTCGATCACTTTCTTTTCAATCTTTTAAACCGGGCGCGGGATTGAAAGTGCCGATAACGCTCACTGTTACTGCTCAAAAAAACAACCACCTCGCATGGGTGTGGTGGGTGATCTTTTTAGATGCTGTTCTTGGTGTTTTATTTATAGCCGGAGTATGGATAGTGTGGAGAAAGAAAATTACACATAAGCAGTGAGTTATTCCACTGTTATGGGAAGAGACGCTGATACTGTTTTATTTTCATTATCTGTAACAGTAAGTGTTATGATCCATATTCCGGAAGAAGCAAGGAGTGATGTATGTGCTGTATAGTATGCGTCATGCGACACGATAAAAGGGGGCGTGATGTGAGCAGTTGTCGGACCGGCTGTGATAGCCCATTCGTATGTCAATAGTCCTCCGTCAGGATCAAATGATCCTTCAGAAGAAAGGAACAGTGATGGGGAAGATGAAGAAAGAATTAATGCGCCGGTGTTTTTTATTATTGCCAGAGGAGGTGAATCCTGCGGAGTGAATGATTCTTGATTTAAATTTTTTGTAAAGAGAAATGTAATAATCCACGAAGATACAAGCACTGTGGAGGTAATGGCGCAAAAGAAAAGGATTGTAATGATTGCAGATATTCTTTTCGTTTGAGCGGGAAGTCGGGCGATGTCGTTGTGGGGTGTTTCGTTCATATCATTATTTCTGTTTATCCCATTCTGTTTCTTGGTGGCCTTGTTCGCTGTTGCTATAGCGCGCCGCCATAAAAAGAAAATCAGAAAGTCGGTTGATATATTGCAATAATTCCTGGGGGAGAGAGTCGGTTTGGTGAAGCGCGGATAATGACCGTTCTGCGCGTCGGCATACTGATCGAGAGAATTGGAGGTGTGAGGCGGCTGGGGTCCCGTTTGGGAGGATGAAGGCGGAGAGTGGCGGGAGGGTTTCGTTGTATTCATCAATCCATTGCTCAAGTGTTGATATCCATTCCGGCTTAATTGTGAGATATGATGATGTTTGAGGGTCTGCTAAAAGAGCTCCGACAGTAAACAGATGATGTTGTGTTGTTTCGATGCGTTCAGAAAGAGAAGGCGCTTCATTTTTTATTATACTTAAAATAACTCCTAATACGGCATTGAGTTCGTCAATATCGCCGATCGCGTGAATACGGAGATGGTGCTTGGGGACGCGTTCTCCGCCAATAAGCCCTGTGGTGCCGAAATCCCCTGATTTTGTGTAAATAAAAGACATAATATGAGTATACTCTTTTGCTTATTTTACAAACAGTCCCTTATGAGGAGCCATTGACTTTCAGCAGATCGGGGCGTAGCGTAGAGTAGAGGTGGAGGCGTTATTATTTTACCTATGAATATTTTTATCATCATTATTGTTGTTGTGGCGATTATTCTTGTGAGTATACGCCAAATCAATCAATATCAGCGCGGTGTGATGCTGACTATGGGAAAATTTTCCGGCATCAAAGATCCGGGCTGGCGGTTAGTGTTTCCTGTTTTTCAATCCATGCAAAAAGTGGATATGCGCACCCTGGTGGTGGATGTACCGCCACAAGATACCATTACAAAAGATAATGTGACCGTTACAGTGAATGCGGTTATTTATTATCATGTGTTTGAAGCGGCAAAGGCGATTCTTGAAGTGCAAAGTTACCACTATGCGGTTTCACAATTGTCCCAGACAACAATGCGGAATGTGGTTGGCGCAGTGTCGCTTGATGAGTTGCTTTCAAATCGCGATCAAATATCCGATCATATTCAAACCATTGTTGATAAAGCAAGCGATCCGTGGGGGATAAAAGTAACCTCTGTTGAATTGAAAGATATTCAACTTCCGCAAAATATGCAACGTACGATTGCAAAGCAGGCAGAAGCAGAGCGGGAAAAGCGCGCGGTCATTATCAATTCGGAAGGAGAATTAGCCGCATCGGAAAATTTGGCAAAAGCGGCCGCTATGCTTTCTCAAACCCCAGGTGCCTTGCATTTAAGGACATTGCAGTCCATTAACGATATGTCCTCTGACCAATCGAATACGATTGTGTATTTAGTGCCGGTTGAGGCATTAAAAGCGTTTGAGGGATTTTCGAAAAAAGTATCTTAATCAATCTGTGATGTACTCGTGTAACAAAACCTAATGGTATAGATTTTTATGCAGCGTAAAGGGACTATTCTTACATATCAACAGCTTGTTTCCATAGAAAATGGCGAGAATGATGAACAATTGGTGGATTTGGCAAAAGAATGCCCTGATATCATATGCCAGTATGAAAAGTTTGACATGAAGCCATTTGTTGGAGATAGGATATTTGTACGTAGTACAGTTGCCAAAAAATTAGCTCAAGTTCAGGAGTATCTTGGCTCTGTTTTTGAAAAGTATCGGTTGCGTATGGTGTATGGATACAGACATCCTCAAGTGCAATTAGATTATTTTACAAGAAGAAAAAAAGCGCTTGCCGGAAAGTATCCTGATATGTCTGAAGATGAGCTTATCTCGTATACACACAATTTTATTGCGGTCCCAGATGTGGCAGGGCATGTAACTGGTGGAGCGGTAGATCTTACGATTACAACACCTGACGGCGATATTGATATGGGGACAAAGATTGCGGATTTTACAGACGAGGAGTTAATTCAAACATATGCAAAGGGGGTAACACCCACGCAGATGGAAAATAGAGAATGGTTGCTTATTATGATGCGCTCTCAAGGATTTGCTCCGTTTTACGGTGAATGGTGGCATTTTTCATATGGTGATAAAGAGTGGGCATGTTTTTATAACCATAAAAAATCTTTGTATTCGGCAGTAGATTTTCAAAGCAAATAAAAAAAGAGGCATAGCGTTGCCTCTTTTGCGAGTTTTATCCATAGAGATATACTCGCGATATACTCGCAGAATTTACGTTCTGCAAGTGTTGAATCCCTTGGGGAATATCGCAGGCGCCTAATCTGCGAAATAACCCGATTGAGTTGGACCCTTCACTGGCTGTGCGCATCACGTAGTGGGTAAACCCATTACGTCGTGCCCAATCAAGCATCGCCGAAACAAGCCGTGTGCCAATACCGTGTCTGCGGTATTTTTTGTTTACGGCAAGCTCTGAGATGTAGACAGTTGTTTCGATTGGAAACGGCAGTGAGGGGAGTGAGCACAAGAAGGTGTGTATCTCTGATGCCTTGTGGACAGAGAGGGCGCATCCCAGGCCGATAACTTCCATGTCATCGGTCGCAAGGACGATACACCCGTCAATCAGGTGTGGGTTCCAGACATCCCGGATGATATCTTCTTCATCGTATGTTTCGAAGTACGGGGCTTCTCCAAACGCCTCCTTGTACAGATCAACGAAGCCCTTCCGGTGATGCGGTAGAGATTCTTCTTGAATCTCGAGAAGAGTGATGTTACTGCATGACATGGACGATCTCCATCTCGCTTTTGAGAGTAACCGAGTTGTTCGTGAAACCGACTTGGATTTTTTCTCCTGTTGGTTGAACAACCGTATCCAGCCCAGTAACAGCGGCAGTAGCAATACTTCCACTGCCACACGAGGTTTCGTAGAAGAATGAGTCGACGCTACGTACCCACACTACGGGGTGTATGCGTACACTGGATTTAGAGCGATCAATCCAGATAACTCCCACAGCGTCGCGGTCTGCGAGCCCAAGATCTGTTGTGATCGTTTTGTGCATCTTCTCGTACTCTGTGGGAAGCATCCCATCAACTACGACATGGACGATTCCTCCCAGATCCACCATTGTCGCAGAGAGGTCGCGCGTCGTAACAGGTTGCACAGTCGCGATCATTCCGGAGAAACGGCACTCAACCTGGTACTTGTTTGAGCCGAGAGCTTGCACAGTCCCTTCAACAACGCCTGCAAACCCTGACATGGTAAATGAAGCTGTTCCGGAACTCTGTTGCACAAGAAGAATCGCAGCAGCACGTGCCGCGTTCCCACAGAACTCTCCTCCAGCCATCTCAAACCGGTTTTCGGATGGGATAAGAAACCCTGCCTGTTCAACCCTCAAGGTTTCGGTTTGCGACATGACTTGTTTTCCACGGGTCTCGTATTCTGCGCGAGTCATCGGTTGTTCGAGTACGACGATGGCTGTTGCGTTTCCACCCGCGGCGGTGATGATGTATGTAGGCGACATAGAGATTCTCCTTATTGGTGCGTGCGTAAAGAACGAAAAATACCCCGAAGCGGGGTATTGGGTATGGGCTTCGACACCAGCCCATATGTAAGAGATTTTTACGCGTCTTTAGAAAGACGTAGTGATTAAGAAAATCGCTTAAGCATGAGCTGATATCCGCCCATGCCATGATGCAACCAGTAATTGATACGGGAAATGGTTGCAGAACTCATGTTGGTTTTTTCTTCAATTTCTCTGAATGTTTTATCCTGCGAAAGCATTTGCGCAACTTGCCACCTGCGGCTGGCATCCATGAGTTCCTCCACTGTTAATACATCTCGCAAAAATGCGAGAGCTTCTTTTTCATTTTTGAGCGCTAAAATAGCTTGCAAAAAGTTTTGCATTGTCTTTGTTTGAAGCTTTTTTTCTATTGTTTCCATACTTCATTGCTTTAATGCGTTGAAGTGAGTATATGGTATAGGAGGGAAAATGTCAAGTAAAGACGAAAGTTAGAGTTTTGATGGTGAGGGGAGAGGTTCGATCGGCTCTGTTTCAAATGGTTTCATGCCGACCTCGCTCCACTCGCGGTGAATCCAGCAGTTTTCAGTGAGCTCTTCTAAAACGAACGGAGGTTGTTCTGTATACGCAAGAAGGCGATTAGGGGGTATGAATTCTTGTGGATTATCGCCGCGCCATACCACATTGGGAATGTTTCCTTGTTCTGTCGCCACTTCTCCTTGAATAATTCTGTATCGAAATCGTTTATGTGGAGGCATAGTATTAGGGTTGGAGAATATCCTCGGTTTCTCCTTGTATGGAGATAGTTATATTCTCTATTTGTGTGAGCGCTTTGATAGTTTCTATGATTTGTGCCCGTACTGCCATGACTGCGCATGATCCTCCCTGGATATCAAGATTGGAAAAATCTACAATAATGTTATTATTTTCACTGGTTATAGTGTTGAGTTTTGCGGTTTGAGGAATACTTGAAATATACCCCGCAGTTTGTTCGATGAGGGAGGGGCCTTTGATAAGTTCTTTTATAGCTTGAAGGTTTGTATCGCCTGTTACAGCAATGCGTCGTTCAATAGGGTACACAATACTACAATCAGGTAGATTGGGGTCATGCGAGGTATTGTTAAAAAAGAGTGATACTGTCGTTGTATCTTGTTGAGCAAAGGTGATGGGAATAGTGATTTTTGATATCTCTGCTCCATCTTTTGCCGAATATTCAAATACTTCAACAAATCCCTGATTTGTTTTGGGTTTTGGATATGAAAGTTCTATTGAGAATGGACCAAAGATGCCACTATCCGGTACCTGTGCCATAGCAATGTCTTCAGTCAAAATACTTTTATCACTGTTGGTAAGGCGGATATTTACGGTTGATTCAAATGTACGGGCTTCTCCTTTGATGGTTATAGGAAGGCCAACTTTGGCAAATGGAACAGGTTCAGTAACTTTAATCACCGCGTTTTCAGTAATAACATCTGGGCAAGGAGTAAATTCGCATGATTGACCTTGTCTGCTGACAAAACTTCCATCCCAACACATTTTTGCATCTTGCGTGCAGATTGCAGTATCTTGTTGTGGTTGTTGAGGCGTATTTTGCATGCGCGCAAGTAAATACACTCCGATCACGAGAATAAAAATGCCTCCAACAATACCGATAATACCACGATGAATATGGTTATTATTGTGTTCCATAGAAAGGATACTATTACTTCACGCTTAATAGTATACCTTATACGATGTTTAAAGTATATTCAACAATCTCGTCATTTTTAAATACAAATATTCCAGTAAACATTTTGCCCTTTAAAAATAAAGGGAACCAGTACTGATCATCTATCCACATTTGGTTAAATGGGATGTTATTCTCATCAAACCATTGAGGCCTCATTTCCTCGGTTTCTCGCGGCGTGCCTTCAAATTCTGGTATTTCAAAAATATGAATTTCTAAATCATGTTCATCTTCTCCAATAAAGGTAAGTATCCCGCGTTTGATAAGGTCGCGGGGAATGACGCCACATTCTTCGTGCAATTCGCGCCGTGCCGCTTCCTCAATAGTTTCTCCTTCATGCACCTTGCCGCCAAACCCATTCCATTTACCCTTTCCAAAACCCCGTTTTTTCATGCCCAACAGCACCTTCCCATTTTGGTGCACGATGCACAATGTAAGTTGTTTGGGCATAATGAATTTTGAGAGTTAGCCATTGAGAAGGTGAATGAATTGCTTTACTGATATTTCCGCGTCTCGTATTAATTTACGCAGTAATCCTTTGCCAAGGGTGCTGTGCATGGGGATGGTAAGAGGGTTTTTACTATCGCAAAGTAAACGAAAATGGCTACCACGGGAACGTTCCACATGATAGCCAAGTTTAGCAAATACTATGATTGCTTGTTTTCCGGAAATAACAGGCAATGGAGGCATATTAAACGGTGATTGTATGAAAGCTCAATTCTTGAGGGTGGTATCCGTTCATTTTTTCTTGGTTTTCTTTTTCTTCTAAACAAAGATTTATCACTTCTCGGATATTCTGTAATGCCTCATCAAGTGTTGCCCCTTGAGTATAACATCCGCTTAAAATAGGACATTCTATGCTATAAAATCCATCCTCTCCTTTTTCTACAAGAAGCGGCAAAGATGTGCCTACTATCGGCTTGTTTTTTACAGAAACTAAGGTGTTCATATAGTAATACTGTATCAATTTTTAATTACTGTCAATGTGACGTGATTTCTGCATAATTGGCGCAATAGTATAAAAAAGGAGGTGAAGTTACCGTATAAGCGAATCAATCATTTCTTTTGGTTTTTGGATATTGAGGAGTTCAAAGATTGTTGGCGCTACATTGGCAAGGCCACCGTCTGGATTGATTGCGTATGCATTATTGCTCACAATCATCAATGGCACCGGGTTTGTGGTGTGCGCGGTATGGGTGCAGTTGTTATCTGGATCATACATTAATAATAAGTATCAGTTTGTTTTGCATAGAAATGTCATTGATTACGGTACCATGTTGATTTAAAAAGGCAAATAAAATACACTCTATGGACTATGAATTATAAAGCAGTTATTTTTGACATGGATGGCACATTGATTGATTCGGAGATTCATTGGGATGATATTGAAGCGAATGTGCTGAAAAAATTTGGCATTGAACTTACGCCTGAATTATCACAAAAAACAATGGGTCTTAATATTACTGATACATACAATCGTATCATTCGTCCTCGCAATCCGTTGTTATCATTTGAATATGTACTCGAGTGTTATACTCAAGCGTCAAAATATATTTATGAAACAGCGTGTCAGCTCTTACCTGGCGCGCGTGAATGTATTGAAGCACTGCACCAACATGGCATTCCTATGAGTATCGGATCATCCTCTCCTGATGAGTGTATCAATCTTGTCCGAAAACGATTTCATCTTGAAGAAATGATTCCTGTGTGCGCTTCTACGCAATCATTGGGCCTGCCGGGCAAGCCGGATCCTGCGGTGTTCCAATATCTTATTAAAACATATGATGTATCGCCAGATGAAGTTGTTATTTTTGAAGATAGTACCCATGGGCTTGCCGCGGCAAAGGCGAGTGGCTCATATACGATTGCAATACTTGATCCCCGATGGGATCACGGCGATACCTCGATCGCTGATATGAAAATAACAACATGGTTAGATCAGCAATTGTATCGGCACCTTGGTTTGTAAGCGAGTAAGAGTTATCCACTCTTCATATTTAAAGATATGTTTTGTATAATGAAAGTACTTTTAATAATAGGGGACATGGAATGGGTATAGAGAGATAGACATGGAACCGATATTTTTTCTATGAAAAAAATAGTATTCAAATATTGTGTCCGCATACTTATGCTGGCTATGATACTCCAGCTTGTATTACCTGCAGGTGTACTGTTTGCCGGAACTGCAAATGTAACAATTTACAGCACATACGCGCAGGATATCACCTCAAACAGCGCAAATGTCAGGTACAGTATTGGCGACACGTGCTATTGGAAACTAGAATATGGGTTAAGCTCAAGTTCTTCATATACAAGCACGGTCAATGGGTATCATACGAATGGATCAGTGGCGTGGAATTTGATTCCGCTTACAGGTCTAAGCCAAAATACGTCATATAAATATCGGTTTTCAGTATGGCCATTGGCATATCCTTCGCCAACAGCAGGGCAAATCACCTATGCCCCTGAAGGTGCATTTAGCACTACAGAGTATGTCGCCCCGCCTGCTGATACTACTGCTCCAACAGCAACAGGTCTTTCTGGTTCCGCGATTACGGAAGGATCTGCAACAGTTCAATTCAGTATAGATGAAGCAGGGTATGGAAAAATCGAATACGGTCCTAATAATACGTTTTCGCAATCAACATCAGAAACTGCAATGGTTGCCAGTGCTCCTGCAACATTTCAACTGACTGGTCTTTTAAGTAGTACTACTTATAGCTACCGTGCTGTTGCGCGCGATTCCATGGGCAACACCTCAACATCATATACGTGGTCGTTTACAACGCTGACACCTCAAGATACAACCCCTCCCTCAGTTTCCGGGGGTTCCATATCAGGCATTACGTCATCAAGCGCATCGGTCTACACATCGGTAAATGAAAATAGCTATGTCAAAGTTGAGTATGGGCCATCTGGTAGTTTTTCAATGACCAGTCCAGAAGTATATATGACCCCAGGCGGTAGTTCTACTGTGTTTGTTCCGCTTACCGGGTTAACGCCAGTAACAATCTATAGTTATCGCCTTGTTGCTCGGGATATGAATGGGAATATCACCACAACCCCTGCAGGTGCGTTTGAAACGCTCTCTTCTTCAACAACGAATACAAATAATTCGACGAGTGGCACTGCAGGATTGCGCGTTGTTGTGCGGGATTCTTCTGGCACGCTTCTTTCAGGAGCCGCTGTCGGGTTAAGTAGTTCCACGTGGAGCAATGTGGGTACCGGATACACTGCTACTGATGGAAGTTATACATTTTCCAATCTTGCCTCTGGGAGTTACTATTTAGGGGTTTCTCCACCATCGTCTCGGAGTAATGATTTAAATTATGTTACCTCATATGTTGTTACTTTAACTTCTGGCGCAACATCAAATCAAGAGATTTCTTTGACAGCAAAGAGTACAACGACAAGTACTGCTCCTACTATTACTAACGTACGCAGTCAAAATATTTTAAGCACATCGTTGGATATTACATGGGGTTCTGATCAATCGGTGTATGGTCGGATTGAATATGGTACAACGCAAAGCTATGGCACATTTACAGCATGGACAACTACATTAAGTACATCGCCAGTTGTAACATTAACCGGGTTGGCGCCACTTACTACCTATTATATCCGCGCGTACGCGCAAAATTCAGCAGGAGTGCAGAATACCGCGTCTGTAACAACAACCGCAGTAACAGCTGTTAGTCAAGATACTCAAACACCTACAACAGGAATAGCAACGGTAAAAGTATGGGTGAAATCTGTTATTGATAATTCAACTGTTTCCGGGGCTATGATTTCTTTAGGCAGTACTACTGCGGGCTCATCAGGATACTCAAGCGGAACATCAGGCAGTGATGGGAGCTATACCTTTACAAATCTTTCCGCAGGATCCTATAACATCGGTGTTTCTCCGCCAACTACAAGAACTGATTTGGGATATATGACTAATTATCCAATAACATTGGTAAGCGGTTCAAATCCTGATGTGAATATAACACTCCCGCGTTCAACAACCACCACCGGGAGTTTACCTTCCGGGACTGCGCATTTGAGAGTAACGGTAAAAGCCGCGCCTGATAATGCGATTGTAAGCGGATCATCTGTTTGGCTTTCGCAGAGCAGTACCGGTGCTTCTACAGGGTATGGCGGATATGGGTCTGCTTCCGGATATACCGGAGTTGATGGAACATATACATTTTCAAATATCGCGGCCGGAACGTACCAGTTAAGCGCTTCTCCTCCGTCAAGCAGAACTGATTTGTATTCTCCATCAGGAGTTTCTGTAACATTGACCTCAAGCGTTACATCAAGTACAGACATTATTTTGTCGCGCACTACAACGCCGTCTCAAGATATGACTGCTCCGGTGATAGGCAGTGTGAGTGTTGTGATGAATACGCAAGCGCAAGTGCAGATAATGTGGAATACAGATGATCCAACAGTTGGGAAAATTGAGTATGGGTTAACTTCTTCTTATTCCAATAATACTGAATGGACAACTGCGTACGCTATGACCCAAACAGGGTTTTTATATGGTTTGACTGCTGGTTCAACATATTATTATCGTGTGCGTGTCAGAAATCAGTCAGGCCTTGAAACGCTTTCCTCGGCATATACTTTTATTGTAGGCGCGACAGAACCGACGCAAGGAGGCGCAACGATCACCGGTGGTGTTAAAGATAGCACTGGATCGCCTGTGGCGTATGCTACTGTTACGGCGCGTTCGTCTTTTTCCGGTTCCGGATACTGGACAACGCAAACAAACAACGCAGGAGAATATACGCTTTCAAATGTAAGCGCAGGAAGTGTGATGGTAGAAGTATATTCGCCGTCATCTGCAGGTAATTTAATGCGACCTGCAAGCGAGGCAGTAGAACTTACAGCAGGAGCAACCAAGACAGTGAATTTTGTGTTCAAAAGTTCTACTGCAATGATTAGAGGTAAAGTGGTCTTTAGCGACGGCACTCCTGTGGCAGATGGCGAGGTGTCTGCGTATCGCAGAGATAGTTCCGGCGGTTGGGTATCGGCGTCAACAACTCAAACAGGGGACTATTCATTAACTGTTAGTTCTGGAATATGGATGGTATCCTTGCGTCCGCGCGGAGGATATGGCGGGTATGGCACATGGTCGTACGCAACTCCGCAATCAACAGCAACGTGGGTATATACCCAGCCGGCAAAAGAAATTTCAGTCGAGAGTGAAGGGAATGTAAAAGTAGTTGATTTTACTGTGCCGGCACAGACGCTTTCAACAACTGTGAGCGGTGTGGTTACGCGTTCTGATGGCGAGTACATTCCTGCCGGTATTGCTACTGTTCGGTTGATTGGAACATCTGGCACCTCTATCACAGCAGGGGTTACCGCAGGAGGAAGATTTTTTACAAGCGTTACGCCTGGAACATATAAATTATATGTTGATGTGAGCGATTCTGCGCTATCATCTCCTCCGTTTCTGGTGTAAAGGTGAGCGCGTGGAAAATGAATTCGTCAGATACCAGTTACATTGCAACTGATGTGAATGGGAGATACAGTTTGCGCGTATCCCCGGGTGATTGGACTGTTGGGCTCCATACTGCGTCAACTGCAACGCAAGAATACACCACAGCAGTAAGGCCTCAATTTGTAAAAGTGGGGGCTCGTTCAGTCGGAGGTATTAATTTTGTGATAGTAGAAGCAGGCGGAGGAGTTGCAGGTGTTGTGAAAAAGAAAGGCGGCGAGGTGTTGGGCGATGTGTATGGATTTATCAGTGTAACAAGCAAAAGCGGGGAGCGGCTCCCGATGGGCGCTCCTATTGAGCATGGCGCGTTTAACGTGCGTTTGCCAAACGGAGTGTATATATTAAAACCGGAATTACCTGGCACAGTAAAATACACGATCAGCGAACCCGTGGTGGTTGAAATTATTGGCAATGAAACAAAGAATATTGAAATTTTTGTGAATGAAGAACAAAGCGCCGCGATTGTGGGGTATTTGGTAGATTCGCAAGGTGAAAAAGTGATCAATGTTCCGTTTAAAGTGTTTGCATCAGGAAGTAATGGAGGGTGGTACAGCGCGCAAGTTGATACTATTAAGGGGTATTATAAATTATCGGTTCCTGCAGGAACATGGTTTATCGGATATGATATTGATGATACCGCAGGTAAGTATCATCGTTCAAAAGAAGATCGAAAAATTACAGTAAAATCAGGCCAGATTGAATCAGTGGATTTGGCAGTAACAGTCGCGTCAGGCGAGGTGAGTGGCACGATTGTTGATATGAATGGCAAACCTGTTTCCGGCGTATGGGTTGCAATTTCCAGTCAAGGATTTGCCCAGTTTACCAAAGAAGCAGTAAGTTCTCTGAGGTATTTAAATGGTGTAACCAGCGACACGGATGGAGCGTTTCGATTTTTGGTAAAGCCGGGCACATATTATGTCCGCGCATTTGTTCCTCCCTCATTTGGGTTTACGAATCCGGAAGAACAAAAGGTGAGTGTGTCTGGTGATGAGCCGACGCGTGTAACATTGACCCTGCGCTCAAAAGCAACAGTGATTTCCGGGAAAGTAACCATTGCCGGAGTGCCGACATGGGGGTTTGTGTGGGCATGGTCTAATAAAGGCGGATATGTGGAAGGATACGCAAAAGAGGACGGCGTGTATACGCTGAAAGTTGCAGGCGAAGATGTGTGGCATATTGTGGCAATGACAGAATTGAAGCGCGACACCTATAAATCAAGCGAAACAGCGATAAAAGTTGTTTCAGGTAAAGCAACCGAGGTTCAATTAGATCTTTCTCCATTAGGGGTAAAGCTTCCGGAACCGGTAACCGCATCTGCGGATCCGGATCAGATGACTGTTGTAACAGGCGAGGATAGAGTAAAAGTGGTTATGCCACCGAATGCGGTTGGCGCAACAGAAGCAGTGAATCTTTCCATTACCCCGCAAGTGATTACTCCTTCGCAAGGCGCAGATAGGGTTGTGGGCTTTGGGTACGAGATTGAAGTGCGCACGCAAACAGGACAGGAAGTGAATACCTTTAATTCTGAACTCACTGTGTCTGTACCATACAACCCGGTAGATATGACGCGATTTGGTTTAGTCCCTCGGGATTTGAGTTTACGGTATTGGGATGAGACAAGTTCCGCGTGGCAGGAGATTACCAACTCAGTAGTTGATGAAGTAAATCATGTGGTTACCGGATCTGTCGCGCACTTAACGCGGTTTGCGATTATCGCTCGAACTGATACAGCTCCGCCAGCGGATCCGCAAAAAGTGAAAGTTCGTGTTACTACAGCGGGGATTGCGCTTGCCTGGGAAAATCCCAAAGATAAAGATCTTAAATACATTAAATTGTATCGTTCCAAAAAATCGGGAGTTATTGGCGATGTTGTTGCAAATGAGGTGTCAGGAAAAGCATATACTGATAGCGGAGTGCCGCGTGGCGCGACGTATTTTTACACAGTGCGGGCAGTGGATAAAGCAGGCAATGAATCAGCAAATATTGTCCAGTCAAAAATAGCAGTTAAGGGGAAGGGGTTACTTGGTAAAGTGAAAGCAAAGGCACTATCCACAAAAGTGCAAGCAACGATAAAGGGCGTTGTCACTGATGTTCGGTTGGCGAATGCCACATTACAGGTTCAAGTAACAACTGCGTCATTAAAAGTTATTGTGAAAAAGACCATTGTACTGAAGATTGATCCTAAATTGAAAGTTGTACGCAATGGCATTAAAGTATCTTTGACCGCACTGAAAAAGAATGACGCGATTGACGCGAAAATCATGCAAGAGGGGACAACGTATTCTGTTGTGAGTGCCACGCTGAAAGCCGCAAAAACTGTTGCTGTAAAGGGATCGGTAAAAGGCGTGGTTGAGCGAGCTGATGTTGTAACTGAAGATATGGGCGTTGGTTCTCGCGGTGAGCAAGTGAAAGCGGTGCAGGGTTTTTTGAAGAAGTTCGGCTCAAGCGTGTATCCGCAGGGGTTAGTAACTGGTGTGTACGGCGATATGACCCAGCAAGCAGTTCGAGAGTTTCAGTTGAGGTTTGGATTAGCAAACGAATGGAGCGAAGAGTGGGGCAGTGTTTCTGGTAAAACCCGTCAAGCATTGAATGAGCTGATGAAGGAGTAATGAAATGCATGATATGTAGAGACGCCCCGTTGGGGCGTCTTTCGCATATGGTGTAATTTTTTTTTTGTAGAGACACATGGGCCATGCGTCTCTACTATTTGCGGAGTTGACGTTTGGTGCGCGAAACGATATGATTTTTCCGTTGCAATGAGGTATGATAGTAAAGGTGAGTGTCCCTGTAGTTCAATGGATAGAACTGCAGCCTTCTAAGCTGCTGATCTAGGTTCGATCCCTAGCGGGGACAGTAAAGACATCTGACGGGTGGCCATAGTTTAATGGTAGAACAGCGGGTTGTGGTCTCGCTAGCGAGGGTTCAATTCCCTCTGGCCACCCGTCAGATGTTTTTTTTGTTTATAAAGAAATTGATCTGACCTCGCATCCGCCTGTATATAAGCGGATAGGGAGTTTTAAGAACAGAGGAGTCGTGCGCAGAATGTTGTGTTTGAGGGTGAGGTGTGGTATTGTAAAAATGTTATGCAATCATATACATACAGAATTATTATTGAACCAGATGAACGCAACACCTTTCATGCCTATGTGCCGGCATTGCCCGGGTGTCATACATGGGGTGAGTCCATCAACCAAGCGCGAAAAAATATTCAAGATGCTATTGATGTGTATATTCGCAGTTTAATTGTGGATGGTTTGGATGTGCCACAGGATAATGGGTTTGAGTTTGTTGCAACAGTTTCGTTTACTCCGCGAACTTCTTTGAAAAAGAAATCCTCTCGCCGCGTGTATGCCTAAACTGCCGATGATAAAAGACAGAGAGCTTATCCGAGTGTTAAAACAGCTCGGGTTTTTTGAACACGCGGAAAGCGGTAGCGCGCATTTGGTGTTTGCGCACGCGGATGGCAGACGCACTGTAGTGTCTCGGCATCAGGGTAAAGATATTCCGCGCGGGACGCTTCATGCCATATTGCGTGATATCGGGGTATCGCCGGAAGAATTTGTAAGGATTTTGCGGAAGTAGTGTGATGGGAAAAAAATCAAAGGGCTGGGGAGTGGCAATCCGAGTCGCCAAGGAGACGAGCTCTGAGGAGAGAGATTTTGATCCTTGCGGATAAAGAGATCATCTCCTCTTTGAATCAAACACCACTCACCAGCCCTCTGACTCCGCACCTATTATTGATTTTTTTCAATAATAGGTGCGGGGGAGAAGAGGCGTCGCTGTCGTCGTTTGTAAACAGCGACGCCGTGCGGGAAGGTGCATTATCGCTTCTTTGTTCCCGCAAAGAAGAAGCGGCTCGATACAGCGGTTTGTCCGTCCGGCATCTGCCGCGGCGGAACCACCATATCGAATTTTGATATATTGAAGTACTCACGCGTTGCTTGCCCGAATTGATCGGGCGTGATGTTGCTACGCGGATGGAGCAACGAGCAGCTTATGAATACCTCGGCGTCGGGTTTACCAACCCGCGCCGCTTCTCGCAACCACGCTCGCCAGCCGGATGACCAGTGGAGAGCGTTGATGGAGAAAATGACATCCGCCGTATGTGGCGGAATGCTGTTTTGCGTGGCGTCGGTGCAGATGGTCTGCAACCGATCCGCCACGCCGATTTCCTTGGCGATGCTCGTGGCCCGCGCCAGCATCTCGGAACTGTGATCAACAAGGATCACTTTCCCGAGCTGGCTGTTGAGCAACAGCCAGAGCTCGTACGAGCCAGGTCCTGAACCGAGGGACACCAGTGTCCCACCGGCAGGGAACTGCCGGACGGATCTTAATATGTGCCCCATGGCCGCCACTTGGAAACGCGCCTGTTCATAGGCGCCGTACACAGTGGCGACACAGTTTTGATAACTAACGAGTTGGCAATCCGGACGGGTACTATCCCGTCCAAAGTCCGCGTCGTCCAGTTCCGTCAGCACCTGCTGGCGGTCGAGCGTTCCGGCTTCCGGAAAGAAGTGAAGCCAGAACTCTGAAAAGTTTTTGAGAAGCGTTTCAATCTTGTTCATCATTCAGGTAAGCTCCTCAAACTCCATGACCACGGCTTTGATGCGGCGGAAGTGGTGGAACCTATAGAATCGGTTTTTTGCAACCACATCCGCATTTTTGCGATCACTGACTTGGTCCATCTGTGCCCAGAGAGGCTTGATGCCAAGGTCAATTAACCGCGCGATGACGGACAAGGGTGCGACGACAACGATGTCGTCGTACCCACCGCTGCGGTATCGCCGGTAAATTTCTTCGGCGTTGGAGAACTCATTGACATCCTGACGGACATCAACCTCTCCAAAGATCCGTTGAAGCTCGGCGATTTGTTTTGGAAGCGGATTGTGGCGTGACAGCCACAATAATTTTTTCATGAATCCCTCCGGCTGAAATACAGAACACCATACTCTGCGTTTCAGGAGAGGGGGAATGGTTGCTATTCTCAAGCCAACCATTCCTCTCTTGTGCTTTGGGTTAAACCCTTCTCTGCCAAGCACGTGGGCAGAGGGGGGAAAGAACATTAGGCATCGCCTTTCTTTACGATGCCGTTTTTTCCGCAACCCGGGCAGGTGATTTCCACGGATCCTTTGTCCCCGAGGTTTTGGGCCTCGGTTTTTGTCAGGGCATCCGTGAAGGCACAGCCACACCGGAAGCGGAGATGTCCGCCGATTTTGCCGAGGTAGGTGAACACGACACCCGCCTTTTCAGACGGTTTGTCGGTTACTCCCTCGGCGGGTTCATTCGCGACTGTGGCCTCGGTGGCTGGATCAGCCGTTTTCCGCGTGGGACTCACGACGGAAAGACGGCGAGAATCGAGCCAGGCCATTGCTCCAACGATGACTGCATCAAGGTCGCTTCCAATCCGAAGCTCCATGATGCGGTCAATTACCTCGTATTCCTCAATACCGTGGAGCATATTGAGGAGGTTTTCGCGACGTTTCTGCCAAGGGTAGCGACCGTGTCGCTTTTCGAGGCGGATGGTTCCATGACCACCCTTGGCTCCTTTGGTTAGTCGTGCGACCTCGGCAAGGTCGCGGGCGATTTCGGCAACAGCTCGTGAAGGGGTTTTCCCTTCTTCAGCTTTCACTGCCGCCTCAATCCACCGCAGTTCGTCATCGCCTTTGGGGCGAGAAGATCCGCATGGGCGGTGGTGTACTGTGTACACACGCTCCCACTCGGATTCCGATGACTCAACAAACCACTCCGAGATATCTAGTGGCATTCGTGCCAACATCTCTTCGTGGTCTGTAGCTTCCTGACCGACGAGGTACTGGGACGCCTCGGTTGTTACAGTAACTTGTTTCCAAGTTCGTGTATCCCAACCGAGTTCTTCGCCTGCCGAGAAGTACTTTGTATGTTCTCCCCGAAGGCGGTTTAGTGTTTCTACTTGTTTCGCCGTTACCGGGCGGTAGTCGCCGGGTTTGGTCTCCCAGCGATTTTCTTTTTCGCCCGGCCGGCGCTCAATGCGCCAGCTCTCGCTACAACGGCTCTCTTGAGAGCCATACCCCCAGCCCACGATCAGGGTGGAGGTTGGGATGTCCCCGAAAGCGGCGGTGTTTTTATCACTGTTGCTGGACTCTTCAAGAAGAGATCCATCATCAGTAATGGCCCACACCGTTAGGCTGGAATGGCGGCCTGTGTGCCGGCTGATACGGACCGCCGGCCAGATTTCGCCCGTTTGGATGCTATACAGGAACTGTTCAATGGTTGCAATTTCTTGCAGAGCCCTTGAATAATTCTGCGCATCCGCGTTGAGTCGTTCACGGATCGTTTCGATCCGTTTGTCGTGTTCGCCAAGTGCTTGCGCAAGCTTAGCATAACGACGCACTGAATCTTTACGATCCCTTTCGTTCCCCCGAATTTTTTCGGCGACGATGGCCTTATTCAGGCCTGCCTCTGAAAAAGTCGGGGTTTCTGTTTTTCCTGCTATCTGGGTCTGCTGGTAGAAGTTTTGCGCGAAGAAACTGTCTTCAACGCGCATGGAACCCTTGTCGCATTCAATGGTCCAGGCAACCATTTCAACAAGAGCGTTTCCACTTGAAAGGGGAAGGTAGGTGAGCAGTTCTAACGTTTCCCTCGGGAACCGCGAGCCGTACACTCCATCCTCGCAGAAGTAGTACCAAGGGTACTCTTTTTGTATGCGCAGGATGGAGTTGCGTCGCGATTCGTCGGTGATGTGATCCAGTGTTGCCGCCAAGATCACTTCACCTGTTTCACGCGGCAATGCTTCGCCGGCGAGGAGTTTTTTTGCTATATTGGCGATTTCTTCCCGTTTGGAAACAGGGAATGACCGCTCAATCATGGCCTCGCGCTCCTCGTACGGCTCACACACAGTGCAGATCAGTCGGCCGGAGAAGTTCTTAACCTTTACCGGTTTTTTGGAACACCGGACACAGGTTTCCTCGGCGCGACATTTTTCGCACTTGGGGTAGCCGTCGGCTTGCGTTTCAATGCGGTAGCGGCCACAGAGGCATAGAGGATATTGCGCCTCGTGCTCTGCTTGCCACCACGCAGGCATTTCAGCCCAAGTAGTGTCGTGAGTGTGCTCTCTTTGCACACTGTCTTTTTCGTAGCCCACACGTACACTCACCGCCATGTCCGGCGTGTACAGTACCGCAAGACGACTGGAACGCAACGTACTCGCTATTAAGGAGAGACGGGTGAGATGGAACGTTTTTTTGCCCATCTCCTCCTTGCGGTAGGATTCTGTGGTCCAGACGATCGTATTGTCTTTGACCACTTCAATCTGTTGCGGATAGCAGCGGGAGGAGGTCTCAACAATCACAGAGTCCTCCAGCGAGTTCCCCCCCCACACCACTGAGTATGTAATTTCTGGGGTTAGGGGCTCGCCTTCCCGCTTTTCAAGCGGGCGGGGTTCAATAACCCCTTCCTCGCGTTCTTCCATTAGCCAGTCGCGGGAGATGGTGACGCGCGAGGCAGTGCCGTCGCCGTTATCGCGCCAGCGTTCGATGTATTCCACCGGCGCGGGCAAGCCGCGGTACATCATGTTGCCGCGGCCATCAGGCCGAATTTCTTGAAGCCGCACCCTGACCTGTTGGTCCGGCTGTGCTTCTCGCGGCAAGAACACGATGTGCATTTTTTTACCGACTGTATGGTCGGCGATACACTCGTGGTTCTCATCCCATTTTTTTCCCTTTTGGGGTGTGACGAGGGCGATATTTTCTTCTGCCACGATAATTTCCTTTCAGGAGAAAGTGGGTTGAAAGAGATTGCTTCGCCACCGTAGGTTGGTAAAGCAACGACAGGTGAATCCCTTGACCGAACCAACTCCTATTAAACAACAGTTGGCTCGGGGAGAGAGGGGAGTCGTGTAATAACTCCCCTCGTGGCAGGATGTTGTAGAGACGACTCCGTTGGAGCGTCTCATAGATATTTGATGATTTTGTTTTCGGCTTCTTCTGCCGTGAAGCCGGAGGCCTTTTCGACCGTGGTTGAGAACTTCTTGACCGTCTCTGCGGTCGCGGACGCAACATCACACAGAACAGTGATGATGTTGACATCCAACCCTGCTTTGACAGCCAGAAATTCTTTGAGGAACGAGGCGGAAACCGCGCATTCGCCATCGGTGATAAACACGATATCGGCTTTTTTAAGGCCTTGCGTCTTTACCAACTCCATGGCGGCGCGCAGTGGTTTCTCAAAATCCGTTCCTCCACCAGCCTGTGCCTCAACAATATCCAGCATATTCTTGGGAGAAACGCTCCCACCCTGGAATGTTTTCTGTTTTTGCACTCTGGCGTCAAACAGAATCCAGGCAAAGGTGCGTTTTTGGAGCTTGGCATATGTTGCCAAAGACAGCGTGACTGCCTTGGCCCATTGTTGCTTTGCTCCGTCCATGGAACCGGATCCGTCTTCGCAGACGATCACCGGACCATGGCCTAATTTTTGCTTGGTTTGTTGGCTAACGAGCCGAAGCTCGCCATGCGCCCAGCGCGTGAGCGCTGGGTAGCGCAGGTGCGACGAGGTGAGCGCCACAAGTTCAGACCGTTGCGCGCGTTTGATATCGCGCCCGGTTTCTGTTCTCGTCATACGCGCGCCCTCGCCGGCGATTTTGTTTTTTGCCTTTTTTGTCGCGATTCTGCGGACGCGGCCGAGCAAAGCTGCGAATTTTCGCATGTGCTCATTCTTTCGCATTCGCTCAAGCAGAGCGAGCGCTTCCGGAATGGGCTGTTGCGAAAGTTCCGCCGGCTCAAGTCCCCATGCCTCTATGGTTTCGGATAACTCCTCCACCTTGGCTTGGGTTTTCTTGAGTGCTTGGATGCCAATGCCGGTGAGCTCACGGAGTTTTTGCTCCGCTTGCTCGCTTCCGGGTTTTCCAAGCAACTCCTCGGCGGCGATCTCTGCTTGTAACGCGGATTCTTGCGCCAACTCTTGCGCAGCTTGGGCATCGGCTTTCGCCTGTGTCGCTTGCTGGCTAAGTTGGTTGGCGCGGGCTTGTGCCTCTTGGGCTGACATGCCCGGGTGGTTGCCCGAGGCAGCAGCGTCTTGCGCGGTATCAGTCAGCTGCTGGAGAGTATCGGCATTGGCTTGCGCCTGGTCCGATTGCTCTTGCATTTGGTTGGCTTCTTGTTGTGCGGCTGTGGTTTTTTGAAGTTGTTTTTTGTCCTTTTCTGGCACCAATGTAAGCACGGTTTCTGCCATGCTGATGGTGCCGATGACGGACTCAAACTCCTTCAAGGAGGTGTAGCCGTGTGTTTCTTGGTAGGCAGATGTTGCCATTGCCTGACCAAGAAGCGTCTGCCAGTATTGCCTGTCCGGCGGTACTTGATCCTTCACCTGCGGCTCCGGAGACCAGAGCGCGTGGTACAGATCAAGCAGAGCGGACTCAAATCCGGGGAGTTGGGGGTTTCCCTTGTCCTCAAGTTCTGGTAATGCCGGCACCGTTTCGCGGTGACGGATGTATCGGAGTGCCGTAAAGGCATCCACATCCGTCACCGCAGGCGACAGTAGTTCCTGTCGCGAGAGTGGGCGAATGTTTTTTGCCATTACAACCTCCGTGTCCCGGTGACAACGGCGACAACATCCTGCTTAACCGATTCGAGCTGTTGGATCAGCTCACCGATTTTTGCAGACATCGCCGTGTCTGTGGCGGAGTTTTGGAGATTTTTCATCTCCGTTAGGGCGGCTTCACATTGTTGAATGGCTTGCACGCCCTTGCCGCGATCTCCAACACGAACCAACTCCACGGTGCCGCCGGGAGCGAGGAGTGCGTCCATCGCTTCCTGCGCGTCCATGAGCGGCGTTCGGCAGTAGGGAAGGATTTTTGCCCGGACAGTCGGGATTTGATCCGGCGTGTCCCAGCACAGCCATTCCATCACCGCCAGATCGGTTTTTTCGACCCGAGTCCGACCTTCCAGCAAGGCGTGTGCCTGCAGAATGTCGAATACCCGGCCGAATCGGCGGTCGTCCGACCACAGCCATGCGAAGTCCGCGGACGATTCGTCAGCCAATTCCTGGTAGATGTCCAGGACGATGTTGACGATGTTCTGTGGAATTTTCCCGCTCGATTCAGTGGCTGTGTTACCAGCCGAATCGTCATGCGAGACCAGAGCGCGCCGAGGTTGCCCTCGGGATCAGGCAGCTCGTTGCTCGCGGCGAGGAACGCGAGGAGCGGGGTTTTGACAACCCTTCCCTCATGCCGAACTTCGCCACCGCGCGCGAGATCCAACAAAATATTGAGCACGCGGGGCTCGGACTTCCAAATCTCATCCGCGAAGACGAGATGCGCGTTTGCCGCTTTGCCAAGGCGGTCGCGGGTTTGGATCGCCTTGCCACCGTTGGGGAGTGGAACTTCTTCAATGGAGGTGCTCTCCACTAAAAGTTGTTCCACCGACACAACAGTCGGCATCAGCTCGTCGTAGAACACGGCTCCGGCGATTCGCGATGCGATCGCCTGAACTGTTCCGGTTTTATCAACCCCGGGAGATCCGAGGAAGAACGCCGGCCGTCCGCTGACCAGCGCAAGCCACGCGGCTCTCACTTCGTCGTCACGGTCAATGTGACTGACGAGGACTTCGGCAGAAATTCGCGAAACCTTGGGGACAATCCCCAGTGCCTGACGCAACAGCTCGTTCATCGATATTTCCTTTCTTCCACCCTTGAGGAAGGTGGGGGGAGGTGTCAGGTGCGACGCAAAGCGTCGCATGCCGCGTCAAACGCGGCTTGACCAGACTCACGACGCAACATGGCAAGCCACCGTACTCCTTTGGCGTATGTAAGATAGCCAAGAGAGACGTAGTTCCCATGTCGCGTTATGTAGTGGCGTTGCGCCTCATCAAAAGCGCCAGAAGGCAACTTTCGCGACGCAATCTCAATGGCTTTTTCCAGATCATCCCCGTCCATGGGGATATCATTATCCTTCAAAAGCCGCAAGAGAAATAGATGTCCGCGTTCAGCGTCCATCTTTTTGCCTTTCGTTGAGAACTCTGACCATTTTGCCATGGCAGAGTGTGACGGGTGGGTGTCCGTATCTATTCCTTCGATTCTCCATTTATTGCGTGAGCAATCAGTGGAGAAGAAAGGAGAGCACGTTGCGCATGCGAGGTCGCAACGTGCACGGCGGTGTTAAGGCAAAAGCTTTCTCAATAAATCTTTCTCCTCTGTTGTCAACGGGGTTCTCCCCTCCCCGTAGAGGACGTTTTTGGGATTAAACGACCAGTCGGTCGTTTTCCCCCACCAGCACAGTTCTCCGTGCATCGTAAACGCCCGGATCGCCAGGGTATTGCCATTTATGACAATGCCATAAACGTCGAAGAAATCGTCAGGGGAATCCCAGTATCCCCAGTTGATTTTTGTCCCTGGGGGCATGGTCGCCTCTCGGGTTTCTTCTGAGAAGAGCGAAAAAACGCTCTCTCTCGCCCCTCGGTGAATCCACACCCGTTTTTCTTTTAGGAAGCGACCAAGGAGCTCTTCACGCTCCTCCTCAGTCGTTCCTGCCATTGTAACCTCGATATATTGTTTTGTAAGCATGTCGAGATCATATGGCGACAGCACATCGTCGTGGTAGACGACGTGCTTTTCATTGACGGGGTGGTGGCGGTGGGGGTTTATCGTTACCCTTGCGAGGCGGTATCCCGCCACGGTTACCAGGACGACAAGTCGTCCTGGTCCCAGCTTCCCCGCGTATGCATCGGCGACGAATCGCCGGGTACGTCGCGTCACGAAGTATTTGCGCAACGCTTCTATTAGGAGCGCGCCCATCTTTTTGCCTTTCGTTGAGAACTCTGACCATTTTGCCATGGCAGAGTGTGACGGGTTATTCCTTCGATTCTCCATTTATTGCGTGAGCAATCAGTGGAGAAGAAAGGAGAGCACGTTGCGCATGCGAGGTCGCATTGTGCTCAGCAAAAGTTCTAGGAAAGAACGGTTTCGATCGCCGATGCAATATGCTCAAGCTCGTCTTGAGTTGCATCCTGGCGATCCATGATTTGTCGGATCGCGGCGTACACCTTGCCGAGTCCGGCTGACTCGGCAAGGATGGCGATATCCAATCCGCCGGTGAATTTCCCGGCGCGTTCCATGTAGGCGGCGCGCGGGAGTAGGTCACAAGCGATCCGGTAGAGCGGGATCGCTTTCTTGACCTGCGGCAAGTTTCCAGCCCGCCGAGCCGCCCAGCTCTTCCGGTCGGAAGCATCGGAGTAGAACTCCTTTGCAACCGTCCGGTATTTCTGAGCAAGAGCGACGGGGTCGACTTCGCCTGCGAGCCGCGCGACAAGCGCGCTGCCCTCGGGGGTGCGGGCCGTACCATTCGCCAGCAGCATTTCTGCCACCGACTGAAAGGCCGGATGTCCGCCCGAAAGCTGCTCGTTCGCGCCGAGCGTCGAGGCGACCGCCATGATGTCGAGCCGTTGACCCGACAGCTCGTCTTTCAGTTGGATGAGCACTGGCGCTTCCTGACCATTCACGACAGAGACGATGTCCATGTCGTGCGTGTCGGGAACACCGATCACGATGTCGCCCACAACGAGCTCGGCCCCGCGATCAAGCGAAATGCCCTCCGGGAGGAGGATCACCCGCCCAACACGCGAGTCGGTCATGAGTTCGCCGAGCGCCTTGCGGCATGCGTCGAGCCCACCGAATTCACCGGCGATCTTTGCCACGAGGGCATCGATCGTATCGGCAAGCACGAGACCGGCAGCGAGATCGAGTTCACCTGCCCGGCCGCGATTCGCTTCCGCAACGAGCGGGGCGATCACGGAGTCCTGCAAGAACACGTCCTGCTGTGCCGGGAACTTGCGCTCCACGGCATACAGCAAGCAGTCTTGCAGTGCGCGGGTTGCCGACTTGAACGCCTTGCGGGGCGTCAGACCGGCGTCGGTTAGACGGCTGCGGAACTCTTCGGCAAACTCAGCCGCTTTCGCGATGAGTGCCGGCCACTGCGCGACGGGGATTGCGTCCCACGCTGAGCGGCGGACATCTAGTCCCGCCTCGTCCGTGTGGCTACTGTGGCAGGTCACGACGAACGGGAGAGCAAGCCAGCTCTCCTGGTGCGTGGGGTAGTTGCCCCACGTGCCAACCTCCTGCGGGAGGCACAGCAAGACATCCTTGCGGACGTCCACCAACTTCGTCGGCATATCGTATGGGCCGACGATGATATCATTCCGGTTGTTCGCCACAACATCGGCGAACCGGCCGGATCCAAACACTAACCGTGTCATGAAAATCTCCTTCCAGAGATGTTGTTGAGAATTCTCAGCTATCGGATGATAGCCGCGAGCGCAGATGATGATATATAACCATCAGCCGCACTCGCGACTATCATCGTCATCAGAGTGTCCCATCCTTTTGAAGGAGGGAATAAGGGGTGGTATTTCAAAGATCGCGCCCTTGTTTGAAAGTATTTTTTGTATATCCATCCATGTAGAGACGGGGTTAACCCCGTCTCTACAACATGTGGTCAAAATATGCTCAAAGCAGGGGAGGAGAAACGTAAACATCTCTCCCCGCGAGCGGATTTATCGTTGAGTAATCCACTCAAAGTTGGTTTCAATCCCAAACGATTCCCACGCTCCCACCATATGGAAGATCGGATCATCGGGATTGTGGAAGTCGGATCCTGCGGTTTCTTTCAAATCAAGCTCAACCGCCAAGGAATGGACAAATCGCGTGTGGCGTTCTTCGTGTGTACGATAGAACGTTTCCACGCCATCCAGTCCCAGCGATTTTAGCTCGCTAAGAAATGCCGGCAGACGCTGTTCGAATTCGTTGCGGAATGTCCAGCCCGGGTGGGCCAACACGCCAACACCGCCGGCGTTATGCACCAGGGAGATCGCCTCTACAAAACGGAATTTCTCCCGCTCTACATAGGCATCTTTTCCTGATGTCATAAACGCGCCGACAAACTCAAACGGATTTTTGATCCCGATTTGTGCAAGCCGTTCCACGTTGTTGGCGTGGAGGAAGATTGCTTTGGCAATATGCGGTCTGCCGATACTGCCGTCCGCAATCTTTGCGACCTCCTCAAACGAGATCGCAAACCCTTGCTTCTGGAGTTTTGCGATTACCGCGTGGGCGCGTTCAATGCGCACTTGGCGGTAAAACGCCATACGCTCAACCAGCGCGAGGTTCCGGTGGTCAATGTGATAGCACAGGATATCGAACTCCTGGCCATTGTGTTCCACCGAAAGTTCGCACCCTGGAATGACGCGTACACCGAATTTCGATCCCGCTGTCAGCGCTTCTTCAACGCCGGCAACAGTGTCGTGATCGGTGATTGCAATGGTTTTGAGGCCATTGCGCGCACAGAGCGCAACCACTTCTTTCGGGCGCAATGTCCCGTCCGAAGCAGTTGAGTGTAGTTGGAAATCGAACATATCATCACCGCCTTTCTTGCGGTTGTCATACTTCCCCCCTCTCCTTGAAAGGAGAGGGTTGGGGTGAGGTAATATCAAAGAACATCTTGGTAGGCACGGAGAACAGAATGGAGGAGAGAGTATCTATCGTGTGAGATAGATTTCATTCTGAAATCTCCATGCCTATCAACAAGTTCTTTTTCTCTCTTATTAGTAAGAGAGTGGACGACTGCTTGCTTGAAGCGTGCAAACAGCGAAAAGAGGGTGCGATGAAAAATCGCGAGCCCTCTTTTGGAGTTAGTGATAAAGATGTTTTAAACCATATATATAATGCCCTCTTTTTTGATGATGAACAGAACTGCAGAATGTGGGGCAAGAGGGCTCTTAAACCTCACACTCTGCACGCTATTCAGCATCTTATTGTTTGGATTATCTATTTTTACTGTATTACAGACAGCAGAATGATTAGAAGGTATAATACCTTCCTTTATCCCTCCTCAAGGAAGGATATTTTAGTTCCCCTCTTGAGAGGGGATAAAAGGGTGTGTCGTTCTACCCATTCTGTTGCCTATGCTTGGGAGAGGAAGCGATCCTCTAAGGCAGTATTGATCGATCAGTTATTATTGAAGTGAGAACGTGTTAACAGTTAAAAGTTAATTGTCAACAGTTTTTTTGCCCTCTGCTTCAACTTGCAAGCTGGAGAGAAGGCGGAGGTGTTATTCGCGCGAACGAATATCCTTCCACCAAGAGGCGCGCGTTGATGATGTATAGTTGCAAAGCGCCTCATGCGAAAGCCAGCAGGCTATCCCCACCATTTTCGTTAAAACGGTGGCAAAACGTGTGGATATGGGCAACTCTCCTAGTCGATGAGTTGTCCGATTTCGAATTCGGGGTCGTGGCTCACCGCCACGACATACTTCCCGAGTTTCGGGTCGAAAGCCGCCACGGCACCGTACAGGTGCGCGACGACATGTCCGATGGCGATCGCCACCGGCAAAGACGCAGGCCCGTTCAGCCGGATGACCTTGCCCCCCTCGAGGTTGAGGGCTTGGACCGCCGCGACGGCATCGCGGACGATCACGTCGTTCTGTGCGGGCTCGCCGAATGCGAGCCGGAGTGTTGTCGCTTCGCCTCTTTCGATTATCTCGACCTTATAGTAAGCCATGTTGTTCTCCTCTCATTGGAGAAACCTTTATTACCACCCAAGCATGGCTACTTGGGAAAGGCCCCGCCTTAGCGGGTAGTGTTGATGACTACTGCGATTGGATGTGGTAACGCATTCAATCGCAGGGCAGAGGATTATTCTTGTAGAGTTGCCAATTCAACAAGAATTTGGGCAAGCGCCTGAACAGTCGGGCGCTCGGCGACTTGTTCACCCCGCTCGAGGTGGTGAACAGATCCCCGCCAGATGTTGTCCTCGCCCAATTGAGGAACAACATCTTGGGTGCCGTGGTAGTCGGAAAAGATTTCCGCTACCACCACGAGTCCTACCTTCTTGGCGAATTCGCGCCACTCGGCGAACTTCGCGGTATCACCCGCGAGGATCACCATGTGAGTGGCGCTCGAGCAAATCGCTTCGTTTTCAACGGAGGTGATACCTCCGATGTCGACGAGCGTGAGCTCGAGCGGGCAGTTCGCGACCGAAGTTGCGATCCGCTTCACGAATTCCGGCGTGAATTTGGCTTTGTAAGCCACCTTACACGCCGCCGCGAGCTCCGGGTTTTGGTTCACAGTTTCCTGGAACCATGAACCCTCGCCGTCCGGGCAAGCCGTGATCACATAGGGATACGGCGCGCCCGGAATCCGTCGTATCGCCTGCTTAAGACCTTCCCTTAAGCAGGACTTTCCGGACCGAGGAGGTCCGGCCAAGACAACCTTTATGGCCATCTTGTCGTTACTCCTTCCGGAGTTGTGCCGTGGAGAAATTCCACGACTCGCCACGAGCTTTATAAAAAACGCATGGCGAGCCGTGGATTGGTTGCAAAGATCATTCCTCTTACAAGGAAGGTAGGTGGAGATGCAAGCATCTCATCTCCGCCTGCCTTCCTCACCGAGTAAACTCGGTTCGGAAGTTCGCACGTCAGCATGGGTCCTGTCAGACCCACACCGGAGGAGTACAGTTGTTGGCCGTTCCGTCCGCCGGCTGGCGGATGGATAGTGGTATAACTCCGTATCCTCAACCCTCACTTTCATGAGAGTGTGACAGTGTTAGGCATAAAATCTTGAGTGATACTCTCTCCTCTATCCCGCACTTGTTGCCAAGTGAGGGACGGGGCTATCTGCTCAAAACTTTTTGCACATATAATGTTGTGATCGCTGCGATTCTTTGCATAAAGCTCGGATCGCAGCGAGGAATATGGAGAAGATCAATGTTGAGCGCTAACTTTGAGTTTGTAGGCCAATAAATATGGTTTGCCTGTGCTCAAAGAGCTTGCTTTTCCTTGCCATCCCGCGGGTAGGGGTGAACCATCCCATGAGGTGGTAAGTGTTCTCCTCTCTCCTCTCCATGTTTCTCGCTACGGGGGCAATCCTAATCTGCGAATACATCCGAATCTACGAATCCGTTCTTCGGGTGGGCATATTCGTGGTGCGCTATGGGGATGCAAATAAGGTGCTAAGAAGTAGGGCAATCTTTTGGGGGATAGCAGTACTTCTTAACACCTTGGTGTAAAGAATCGTCATCTTGCTCTCTCCTTCAAGATTTTGTTTGATTGTGCAGGTATACTATAACATACTTAACTATATTTGTCAACGCTATATTTTCTTTATAGTTCCCGTTATGTCTGAATAAGTTTCTGTATTTGATTTTGACCCGTCATTCTATCATGTAAAATTGATATTGTCAAGTATAAATAGACATATATTTGCTAATATTAGCCAAATTGTAAAATTTAGTGGGAAAAATGATGGAATCTGCTTTAGTAAATTTTATAACAAAACAGCACCCTAAATGGGCGTGTTTTTGTCATTCTTTGCTAAATTTTCCTAAAAAATCAGCGTGAGGTTATCTAAAAATTGTTATTTGCGCGGTCATTGCGGAATCACATTCGGCGACAGCCACTCTCGTAGGTTTGGAAGTGTTAGGTCGTTTGGATTCTTATCTTTTAGTATGCTATAATACAATCATTATTGACGCAATAAAGATATGAATGAAGAGTTGTTAGCAACGTTAAAAACCGTGTTTGCCTCGCATCCAGAGGTTGTTTTGGCGTATTTATTCGGTTCGCATGTCTCTGGTAACCCTGGCCCGTTATCAGATATAGATATTGCTATTGTATTTGATGAGGTCGTACCACGCGATGCGTATTTTAAGAGAGAAATTGGTTTAATGGGCGAGGTGAGTAGTGCTATTGGCAAGGATAGGATAGATGTAGTGAATATCGCAACATGTGATAGTCCACTACTTAAACAACAAGCAATATTACTTGGCATACCCATTGTGGTTCGTAATAATTTATTAAAAATGCACTATCAGCAAGCTATTTTACGGGAATATGAAGATACAAAATATCTACGTACCGTGCAGTACCGTATGATGCAAAATCATCTTAAACATGATACATTTGGAAATATAACAGCGCTATCAGTTCAGCATTAACACTGATGCAACATTTTATCTATGTCACCGATTAATAAAGAAACTATTCATGCACGATTGCAGAAATTGGCAGAAATTATAGATGCACTTGAACGCTATCGGCAAATGTCGCTGGAAGATTTTCTCAATGATCACACAATCCAAGCGGCGAGCGAATTGTACATGCTGAGGGGAATTGAAGTGATTGTGGATGTAGGCAACCATCTACTAAGTGAAGTGTTCCAATGCTCTGCAAAAGAATACAAAGAAGTGTTGCTGTTATTGGGAGAAAAAAGCATCATGCCTCAAGATTTTGCCGAACAAAATAGTGATATGGTCGGATTTCGCAACCGTCTTGCTCATGTATATATGGATATGGACTATACAAAGGTTTATGACTATCTTGTAAAAGCGCCGGATATTTTTAGAAAATTTACCAAGTATTTTATAGAGTTTGTGGAGCAATGTCAGTAAGTACGGCTTATTGCTTTCTTCGAGAATGAAAAGATTTGTGTACTTGTTTCAAGCCCTCATCCGTGACGTGGGTGTAGATTTGGGTGGTGGTGATGGATGAGTGGCCAAGCATTGCTTGCACGCTTCTGATATCCGCGCCGTTTCTTAACAAGTCCGTTGCAAACGAGTGGCGCAAGGTGTGCGGGGTTA
>LCFM01000008.1 GCA_000999025.1 Parcubacteria group bacterium GW2011_GWA2_43_13 | reverse complement strand
TTTTTCTTTGATATTTTTTGTTATCATCATGGCATTAGTCGGAGGATATGTGTATGTGACAACGCGGCCCGGGAGTCGGGTTTTTTATCGCGATCAACAGTCGCAACAGCAGAGTATTCAAGAGCCAGATTCCAAAGACACGGCGCAGAGCGTATTGTCAGCGCTGTCAGTTGCATTGGTTGAGCAAAATGAGTCAGGTGAATTTGGAAGTGCCGAATTTACTGATGACCAGCAACAGACAAAACTTATGTTAGTCGTTGCCGGAGAGACGCAAGGGGAAAGACAGGCGCTTTTGCATAAGGGTATGTGCGATCAGCCTGGAGATACGGTGCAATTATTGGCAAAACTTGAGAGCGGGATATCTGAAACAGTATTGCCAATTTCCCTTGAAGAATTGTTATCGCAACTGCCGATGTCGGTTGTTGTTCAGGACCCATCACACACTACTGTTGCGTGCGGGGAGCTTGTGCAATAGTAAGGATTGGTGTATAAGACAGTATCTTTGAAATGATGCCCCGCAGGGGCTTGTTTTATAGAATAAGTATGACACAAGAACGATTGCAGAAAATTTTAGCGCACGCCGGAGTTGCTTCCCGCAGGAACGCGGAAGAGCTCATTACCGCAGGCGCGGTTACGGTGAACGGCGCGTTGGTTACAACGCTTGGGCTGAAAGCAGACAGGGAGTGTGATGATATACGAGTGAATGGAAAAAAAATTACAGAAGAACAGTGTGAGTATTACATTGTCAATAAGCCCAAAGGCGTTGTTTCGACTGTTGTTGATACGCACGGAAGAACAACGGTTGTTTCGCTTGTAAAAACAAAGGCCCGGCTGTATCCGGTCGGCCGTCTTGATACTGATTCGCGGGGATTGATGATTGTGACGAATGACGGTGAGCTTGCGTATAGGATTTCTCATCCTAAATTTAAACATGAAAAAGAATATCGAGTTCGCGTTCACCAGCACAAAGGATCACGCGTGTCATTGGACGAATTGATTCGTCGTTTGAAAAAAGGAGTGCGGCTCGAAGAAGGAGTTGCGCGCGCTGATCGCGTTGAAACGGAAAAACAAAATTCGCCAATCAGCGCGACTCTTGTGATAGTATTGCATCAGGGGTGGAAGCGGCAGGTTCGAAGAATGGTTGATGTATGCGGTTGGTATGTTGGTGATTTACAAAGGATACGGATTGGATCAGTGGTATTGGGTGATCTTGCAGAAGGCGCGTCAAAGCAGATGACTCAAGAAGAGATTGAATTGTTATCAATCACAAAAGCGCCTGTATAGGGCGCTTGTGTGTACGATTTGTATGTTGTTACAAAACGTGTAAAAAAAGAACGATACGTGGCGTGTGGGGAAAGGAAAAACCGCATATCAAAGAGCGGCTTTTGCACCCCTCCACTTTTTTTCACGCAAAAGGTAGTATAGAGAAAATAGATGAAAATCTCAAGAGGATTCATTGTGGATAGTGTGTATGGAAATAATTATTGACACAACTCGGGATCAAGGATTTGAAATTGCCCTTGCACACGACGGAGTTATTCAGGCGCGGAATATGGTTAATGAGCCGTTTCAGGAAGCAGAACAGCTCATTCCGTCAATAGAAAAGATATTGAGTGATCAGGGCGTACCAGCGCATGATGTGAGCGAGGTGTGGGTTGTTGCAGGCCCAGGCCGTTTTACGGCTGTGAGAATTGGCGTTGCCGTGGCGCAGGCATTTGCGTATGCAATGAATATTCCTCTCCGATCAATTGAGCGTCTTTCGCCTGATGAGAGTTTGTCAGATATGATAAGCCGTTTTTTAGTGGCTGATCATAGAGTATGCGTTCAGCCGGTATATGATAAAGACCCGCATATTACACAGAGTGTGTGATGAGTTGATAATTCCTTTAATATTCTTTTCATCTTATATGCGTTATGCTGGCTATGCCTATAACGCATTTTTTGATTGTATTTTTTATGCAACAGGGGATTGGAAATATTGTTATAGCAGGCGGGGGATATGCCGGTGTTACCGCGACGCGGCTTATCGCCCGTTTTCAACGCGCAAACCCGACGTTGAAAGAAGCGTATCGGTTGATTGTTATTGATCATTCCGATCGCCATCGTCTTGCATTTCGGTATACATCAGCACTGTGCGCCGATCCTGCAATGTCTGCAAAACAATTGATTCAATCAATGAGCATTCCATTCAAAAATATTTTTACCCGAGAAAGCGATGAAATTATCCTTGTCCAAAGCGCGATAACAGCGATAGATCCTGACAATTATGTGCTCTATTTAAAAGATAACGATCCGATTGAATACGTTTATTTGATTGTGGCATTGGGAAGCGAGTCATGGTTTGGGAATGTTTCCAATGCATCGCGATGTTGTTTTTCGCTCTCATCAATGCAAGATGTTTTTCGCATGCGGGCGCGTTTGAATACATTGTTGCGCGCAAAAATTGTTTCGAACATTACCATTATTGGAGCCGGCATGATGGGATGCGATATTGCCGGCGCGCTTGCGTGTCATCCAATGAAAAAAAAATTTCCGCTTTCTATAACTCTGATTGAACAGCAAGACCGAGTTGTGCCATATCTTCCGTTACATGTGTCATCTTGTATATCAAAGAGGTTATCTCGACTTGGCGTACGCGTTATGACCGGTACTTCTGTTGAAGCAGTGAATAAAGGCACTGTGTTGTTAAAAACAGAGGAAGCAGTATTAAGTGATATGACACTCTGGACCGGAGGAACACGTCCTCCTGCGTGCATACGCTCGCTTCCATTTGAGCATGATGACCTTGGAAGGGTGTATGTGAACGAATATTTGCAAGCTCGGCCTGATATGCTGATTTTGGGGACGAACGCGCATATGCGATCAGTGTTAGGGGATCGAGTTCCGGTCTATTCTGATACAACCATCAGACAAGGACGGTATGCCGCATACGCAGTTGATCAATTTACCCGCCATGCTTCTCCTCCATTTCCATTTCCTGCGAAATTGCAACGATACCGTATTCCTATAGGTGATTCATGGGCATTGTATTATCGGTGGGGATTATACGTTTCAGGTATGCTGGGTTGTGTTGCGACCAAGTTATCGCGCGCGCGGTATCTGGTCCATATTATGGGGATTATACGGCTGTTTTCAAGATTGTTTTCCTCATAATGAATACATAAAAGTGAAAAAAGGCGTTATTAACGCCTTTTTTATGTGGATAAAGAGTGGATAACAAACTGTTTTTTTGTGTTGACCAATGAATGGTTAGTGGGGTAAAATGGTCTTAGGTGGTGAAAAGTGGTTGAAAATATGTTTATTGGAGAATATACACATTCAATGGATGATAAAGGACGATCCGCACTACCGTCGAAGTTTCGCAATCAACTTAAGAAAGGGGCAGTGGTAACTCGAGGGCTTGATAGTAGTTTATTTTTATATCCCCTTGATGAGTGGAAAGCGCTTGCGCAAAAACTTTCCGCATTGCCTATTAGTCAAGGAAAGAGCCGAGCGTTTGCTCGTTTGATGCTTTCTGGAGCAATGGAAGTTGCTCCTGACAGTCAAGGCAGAATGTTGGTCCCTGAATATTTGAGAGCATATGCTGGTATCGGAAAAAAAGTTGTGTTTGCGGGATTGTATAATCGCATTGAATTATGGGGTGAAGATCAGTGGATGAAGTACAAAGCAATGACTGAAAAGGAAAGTACTGAAATTGCCGAGGCGATGGGAGAAGTGGGGATATAACACGACAAAAAACAATGAACAAAAAAACAAAAAACAGGATAGTGGATGTAGATTATCAGTTTTACAGTTAAAAGCAGTTATTTGTTATTTGTTTCTTGTTATTACGATATGCTTGTCATGCAATTTATATGCGACGAAACGTTATGGGTGGTGTGGACGCTTGCCATACTTCTGTATTGCTCAATGAGACAGTTGAGGCACTTTCGCTTGAGCAAGGATTGAGAGTGATTGACGCGACTGTCGGTCATGGAGGCCATGCAGAAAAGATTATGGAAAACATCGGGCATGAGGGGCGACTTTTGGCTATTGATTGCGATTTTTCTAATCTCGAAAAGGCGCGTCAGCGGCTTTCTCATTATAAAAAGCAGATTATATTTGTTCATTCGCACTTTGATCAATTAGAACGCATAGCGCATGAGCATGACTTTTTTCCTCATGCAATCGTGCTTGATCTTGGTGTGTCGTCATCTCATTTTGATGATCCGGCGCGGGGCTTTAGTTTTTTACATAACGGGCCTCTTGATATGCGCCTTGATCCGACGACTCAGCAAGAGCGGGCATGCGATATTATTCAAAACGCTTCAGAAAATCATCTGAAGAATATTTTTGAAAAATATGGGGAAGAGGCGCATGCCCGCAGAATTGCTCACGCTCTTGTTAAGCAACGAATGAAGATGCCGATGATGACAACGCAATTATTTGCCGAGTGTGTTGAATATGCTCTACCTGTGCGAGATCGAGCATTAAGAAGAAAAAAGCACCAGCATCCGGCAACAAAGGTTTTTCAAGCGTTACGCATTGCCGTGAATGACGAACTGGGACAGCTTGAGCGCGTATTGCCTCAAGCGGTACGCGTGTTGCAAAAGCATGGTGGTCGGCTTGCTGTTATCTCTTTCCATTCCCTTGAAGATCGAATGGTAAAACAGTTTTGTGTACAGCAGAGTAACCCATGCGTATGTCCGCCAGATTTTCCAGTATGTTCCTGTAACAAAACACCCACTCTTGCGATTGTAAATCGTAAACCAATAATTCCAACACAAAAAGAAATCGCTCATAATGTGCGATCTCGGAGCGCAAAGCTTCGAATCGCTCGCATATTTTCTTTATGAATATCCTTGCAATCGTACTGCCTCAAGAAGTATCATCTATGCGCAAAGCGCTTGTGATTGCTGTTGTTTCGTTATTTGTGTCATATCTTTTGATGATCAATCATCTTGCCATTGCCGGGCATACGATGCAGGATTTAAACAAAAAAATTCAAACGGCGCGCTATGAGACGGATCAGTTAAAAGAAGCGGTATTTCGGCTTGAATCGTTATCATCCATTCAAAAACAAGCTCAAGATTTGAATATGGTTCCTGTAGGCAGTATGCGATTTTTAAGCAGTGGCGGGGGAAAGAGTGTTGCTCAACGGTAATATAGAGACATCACACTCTACAATCGGACTATACAACGCAGGAAAAATTGTGTCTGGCACAGTTTTGGAACGAGGGAAATTTGAGCCGTATCCAATGATACGGCGAAAATTTTCTGAAGCAAAAAACAAGCCAGGCATGATTTTAACAAGTTATTGAGTACGATTTTTGAGTGTGATGTCTATGGCATGGTTTCTATGGAATACTCGCGATCGAAGGTATTTCCCAAAAAAGGCTTCGATCGGCTTGCGATTGTTTCCATGGCTTTTTTTGTGTTGTTTGGAATTATCATGATCCGTCTTTTTCATCTTCAGGTATTACAGCACCGTGTCTATGCGGCGGAAGCGCAAGGTCAACGGGAATTAACTCAAGAACTTTTGCCACACCGTGGGCAAATTTATTGGAAAGACGGTTCAACAGGACAAGTGTATACTGCCGCGACTAATCGGTTGTTTTGGCAGTTGTATGCTGTGCCGAAAGATATTACAAACCCCCAGCGTGTGAGCCATGATTTGTCTGTTATTGTTGATATTCCCGAAGATGTACTGTTATCCAAACTTGATAAGCCGAATGATCCGTATGAGCCGATTCAGGATCGGTTAGCAGATTCGCAGGTTGAGGCGGTGCGAGCTTTGCAATTTGAGGGTTTGGGATTTCGCGAGATGGAACAGCGCTATTATCCCGAAAGCCCTATGGGTAGTTCTGTGCTCGGTTTTGTGAGTTGGTTGTCAGATGAGCATAAAGGACAGTACGGGATAGAACAGCAGTTTGAAAAAATTTTGGTCGGGAACGCAGGATCGTTGCACGTTGAAAATGATATACAGGGCCGTCCTATTCTGGTGGGCGAGCGAGTTGTAACAAATCCTGTGAGTGGCGATGATATTACATTGACTATTGATAGGACCATTGAATACATTGCGTGCAATGCGCTTCATCAGGCAGTGCTGTCGTATCAAGCCAGCGGAGGAAGTGTGATAATTGTTGATCCGTTTTCTGGCTCCATTCTTGCAATGTGCAGTGCGCCGGAATTTGATTCGAACCGGTATAATGAAGTTGATGATTCATCATGGTATCTTAATCAAACAGTGAATTATGAGTATGAGCCGGGCTCAACGTTTAAAGCCATTACAGCGGCTATTGGGTTGGATATTGGAGAGATTACTCCTGAAACAACATATGAAGATACTGGTCAGGTGAGATTTGGACCTCATACGATACAGAATGCACTCGGTCAAAAAGAAGGTACTCAGACCATGACGCAGGTTCTTGAAAAGTCGCTCAATACCGGCGCTGTATGGATTGGGTTTAAGATCGGACAAGAGCGGTATTTAGAGGGGTTGAAAAAATTTGGGTTTGGCACACAAACAGGGATTGCATTGCCTGGAGAGGGTGGCGGTAATATTTCATCATTAGAAAAGAAAGGGGATATTTATCTTGCAACTGCTACATTTGGCCAAGGCATTACAGCAACTCCTTTGCAAATGGCAATGGCCTTTACTTCACTTGTGAACGGGGGGGTGTTGTATAAACCGAGAATTATTGAGTCAATACGCAAATCTGATGGATCAGTGCAATCCGTTGATTCGAGCGTGGTTAGGCATCCTATTCAACCGCGCACGTCACTGTTGATTTCCGGCATGCTGGGCGCGGTGGTAAAAGAAGGATACAGCGGACAGGCGCGAGTGCCAGGATACTATGTCGGTGGGAAATCAGGTACAGCCCAAGTTGCAGGCAATGATGGCAGATACTCTGGAGAAAGCATTCATTCTTTTATCGGATTTGCTCCTGTGGATAACCCCCGCTTTGTGATTTTAACCAAACTTGATAAAGTAAAAACCTCGAGCTTTGCCCAAGGGTCTGCTTTGCCGTTATTTAAAGAGATTGCTTCTTTTTTATTGACCTATTACGGCGTGCCGACATCATTTGATAATTGATATGAAAAAAATAATATATAGTATTATTCGATTGTTAGCTCGAGGCGTTTTGAAAAAATACAAGCCCGATGTGGTTGGCATTACCGGAAGTGTGGGAAAGACAACAACAAAAGACGCTATCGCTCTTGTGATGAGCGGTAGATTTCATATTCGCGCCTCAGAGCGCAGTATGAATACCGAAGTTGGTTTGCCACTCACTGTGCTTGGCTGTGAGAATCCAGGAAAAAATGTTCTTGCGTGGTTATTGGTTTTTTGGAAAGGATTATGGTTGCTGGTGCATCGTGATCATGAGTATCCGCCCATATTAGTTCTTGAGATGGCGGCGGATAAAAAAGGAGATATCGCCTATTTATGTTCTATTACGCAACCGCGCATTGGCGTTGTGACTGCGCTTTCAGAAGTGCATTTGGCGCATTTTAAATCTTTGGAAGGGGTTGCGAAAGAAAAACAGACACTCATCGCGTCGCTTCCGCGGAATGGATGGGCGGTGTTGAATGCTGATGATCCTCGTGTCGTTAAAATGAAAGAATTATCAGACGCCCAGTGCATCACATTCGGAATTGAAGAACATGCGACTGTTCAGGCAATTGATGTTTCTTTAAGGTATAAAGAGGGAGAGACATTTTTTGATCGCATCAACGGACTTGGGTTTAAGGTGATTTATAAAGGGACAGCAACTCCGATATTGCTTTCGCAGAGCGTTGGGTATCATCATGTGTATACAGCGCTTGCGGCATGTGCCGTAGGCACGTTGTTTGATATGAACCCACTTGAAATAGGGGAGCGGCTTGGATTGCTTGCCCCGGGGCCGGGGCGACTGAGGGTGTTGAAAGGAATCAATCATTCAGTGCTTTTGGACGACAGTTATAATTCATCTCCGTTGGCTCTTGAACGCGCGCTTGATACATTGTGCGACTTGAATGATCCTCAAGGGAATGGGCATCGCCGCATTGCGGTGCTGGCTGATATGCTTGATCTTGGCAAGGCGTCGCAAGAGGCACATGAGGTTATTGGCAGAAAAATCGCAGGCCTGCCGATTGATCAGCTGGTTACTATTGGACATGATAGTATGTTTATAGCGGAAGCGGCAAAAAATGACGGGATGGATGCCGCGAAATTGATTCATTTTGATGATATGAAAAGCGCAGAGGCGTACTTGAAAGAGAATATTCAAGAGGAGGATATTCTCTTAGTGAAAGGATCGCGCGGCATACACCTTGAAGCATTGGTTGAGAAAATTATTGATGAACCGCACCGCGGCCGTGAATTGCTTGTGAGCGGGCATTGATTTGTGGAGCAGGATTTGATACAGTGTGCGTAATTTTTTCCTTATCCGTGGCCTTATCGTCTAGTGGTTAGGACGCCAGGTTCTCATCCTGGTAACCGGGGTTCGACTCCCCGTGGGGCTACCACTCGGGAAAAGAAAAATTGTATACAATTTTATGAATAATGTATCACTGACAAAGAGGCAATCTGTTGAAAAAAATTATTATAATTCCATAGTGCATGACAAATGGGATCATAAGTCGTTACTCGTTGAGCACATTGAGCCACCTTTTAATTATTATAGCGGTGATTTATTCGGCTGTGCTAAAAATTACATAGGAGATTTTAAAAATAAAATAATATTGGAAATCGGTTGCGGAAATGGCGAAATCAGTGTTTGGTTTGCAAAAAATGGCGCAGAAGTATACGGGATAGATATTAGCGATGAAAGCATAGCCATTGCGGAACGAAGATCCCGAGAAAATGGGATAACAGAGCAAACTCATTTTTTAGTGTCTCCGGGAGAATATACTCATTTTTTAGATAGTTTTTTTGATATTATTTTCATCAATGTTTCTTTACATCATTTGGAGGTTGAACAGGCATTGAATGAATTTAAACGAGTGTTAAAACCAAATGGAATTTTTGTCGCGGTTGAACCATGTGTTTTTTCAAAAACTATTCAAACAATACGAACATCAAAATTAATCACCTCGCTCTATCCCATAAGACAAGAAACACCGACCGAAAGGATATTATTTTCAGATGATTTAGAGCTCATAAAACGAATTTTTACAGACATAGAATATCGTCCCTATAGAATTTTTAGCCCCTTTATTTTTAAAGTCAAACCGTTGTTTTTCTTTTTAGCCAATGTTTTTTATGCAAGAGAACGTGATGTAGAAAAAAGACGCCGAAAAATGAACAGAGGATTTCAAAAAATAGATGAAGTAATTTTAACACTGTTCCCATTCATGAAATTTTTATCGCGATATATAGTATGTAAGGCAAGGAATAGTAAAGAGTAAACAATTCGCGGAAGAAATTGATGCTGTTAAAGACCATGACATTGTTTTTCACCAAAGACAGAAGATAATGAAACACTCCTTTGTATCATGATTTAAAGTTAATGACAAAGCGGTATTCGCATGAGCAGGGGGCATGATGGCAGACATGGCAGTTGTTTGTGTAAAAATCGGACAGGGCATCATTCAATTGTATTGATAAAGAATTCAGCACTCCAAAAAAGCAGGACAATAAATCAGCCGCTTCCAATGTGACATTATTAAAGTGAATTTTTGTGTGTTCTCCTCTGTAAGCAAGAAATGCTTCGACTAATTCACCAACTTCTTCAGCCATATGAACGCCTGCGTGTTCTAATGTCCGCGAAGCGCTGGGATAAATTTTTTCAAACATAATGTGAAAATCGGCAATTGTGTTCGGTTTTTTAGCTTTATCGGGAGTGATTGCTTTTCTTTGAGCTGGTTTTGAATCTTTGCATTGACATGGTTGGCGAGCGCAATAGGAACAGATATAAGGAAATCTGTGCCAGAGTTCATCTTCAATATCAATATGTAACCTATTGAGCGTGGACATAAAAAAGCTGGAAGTTATTAAAAGGTTGGTCAGGCATTTTTCCTGATTTTTTTTGCGAATTCCTTTTAGTCCTCTCATGGCAAATCTCTGCACATTATTGAGGAGATCTTGTAGCTCAAAGTGTAGATCGTTCGGTAATCCGTAAACGGTCTGAACGAACTGTTGATACTCTTTTAATGTCGAATTTTTGGTAATTGACGGCATAGTATGTATATATACTATAGCATTTTTGTAAAAACGCACCATGTATATACATTGGGGGCTGGTTTTTTTGTTTGAGATGGCGTAGGATAGTACTGATTTTCGCGAAAGGACTGCGCGATGAACACTGATGTGTCAGATATTCTTGACCGTTCTTTTACTGGAGTTGTGTCGGTTGTGATCAACCAATACAATCCAGTTGAAGTGCATCTTCAGCAACAGCCGCTCATAAGGGCGGTTGATGAGGCGTTTCGTCGTATCAAGGGGGGGATGAGAGTAACTCTCAAAGAGGAGTGGAAGGAGGTGGCTTTTGACGAAGCAACTTGCCCACCGAAGTTATCCGTTTCGTCATGACACGGGCGTGGCATAGTCGGTTCGTGACTATGCCTTCATTTTTTATCTTATGAGTGTCATTCCGTCCGCCAGCTGGCGGACGGAATTCAGGCGCTTATTACTCTATGAAAATTATTCAACTCAACATTTGGGGTGGGAGGTATCTTAAAGAAGCAGTAGCGTTTTTTAAACAGGAAAATGCTGATATTATTTGTTTGCAAGAAGTAACAAGCGGTATTTTTACAAAAGCGGAAAGTTCGGATGTTCAAGGCATTGATGTGTATGAGTATATAAAAAAAGAATTGGGCTATGATGGTGTTTTTGAAAAATGTTTTTCAGCAGAAGTAGATGGTGATATATCTCATCGTGGCAATGCGATACTTTCTCGGTATCCTTTAACAGATATGTATACAGAATTTTACGATTATCCGTTTACGCGATTTGATATGAATATGGAGGGCAGAGAATACGCGCACACGCAACCGCAGAATTTTATCGTTGCACATGTTGAGACACCGCAAGGAAAGATGCGTGTAATGTGCACGCACATGGCATGGAGTAGGGTATGTGAAGATACGGAGAGAAGAATCGGCCAAATCAAAAAAATAATAACATACCTTGAATCAGTACCAGATGAGCAAACTCTTTTGTGTGGGGACTTTAATATCCATCCGCAGTCAGAAAGTTTAAACATATTCAAATCATATTTTGTAAACTCGGGTGAGGGGAGTATTCAAAACACACTCAACCCTGCGGTGCATCCAGTGTTTTTTAACGGCGACCATCCTCAAGGTTTGGCTGTGGATTATATTTTGACTCATGGATTGGATGCGACATTTGTGCATTCACCTGAAATAACAATCAGCGATCATTTACCTGTTATCGCTGAAATGTAACTATTATATGAAAAAAGATATTGAGGTAGAGTTGCGTGGCCGGCTCACACACGATGATCGTGATCAGCTTATTGAAATTTTTAAACATGACGGGAAGTATGTAACCACAAAAGAGCGAATCATGATAGATTATTCAACTTTTTTAGAAGGCGAAGGCATTCGCGACCGGCAAAAAGATATCCGTCTTCGAATGACGAATGGCGTGCCGGAAATCATGATCAAACTTGGCCCGTGGGGAGGGGTTGATCAAAGAAAAGAATTATCAGTAACAACCGAGCCCGGCACATTTAATACGTTGGTGGAAATATTTGCGGCTTTGGGGTTTTTAAAAGGGATGATGTGTCAGCGTAATAGCGTGGTGTATGAGTACAAGGGGATAGAGTTTTCTATGGTTGAGGTTCCACATCACAGCTGGTATTTTGAAGCGGAGAAAATGGTGCACGAACGTGATATACTGCAAGCGACAGAAGAGGTAACGCGCGTATGCAACGAATTGGGGCTGGAAGTTTTTAGTAAAGAAGATTTTTTCGCATATATTGAAACATTAAATAAAGAGGCAAATACAGTTTTTGATTTTAACGCATTTTCTGCCGAATACCATATTCGGCATGAGTCCCTAAGAGATTGACGCTTTTTTCATTCATCTCTATAGTATTTTTGCTTGAATAGCTGAAGCATGGGGATAGAGCCGCCATGCTCATAGAACCGCAGTATATTTGGGCGACTCCTTTCTCCTGATACTGATCAGGGGAAATACCCTCTTGTTCTTGTCTATTCGCGCGAGCGGATGGACTTTAATGAGAGGGCTTTTTTTCTCAAATATGGTATTCGGCACGAGTCCCTTAACTCTTGACAAAATAAATTAGCACTCTATAATAGAGAGTGCTAATTTAAATATGGGCGCTATGACTGTTCAATTAACCGATCGCCAGCACGAGTTGTTACTCACTATTGTAGGGGAGTACATCTCCACAGCCCAGCCCGTAGGGTCTAAATTGGTTGCGGAAAAATATCTCCCTGATGTCTCGCCTGCGACAGTGCGCAACGATATGGCAGTGTTGGAATATCAGGGCTATGTGCATCAGCCCTATACGTCTGCAGGGCGTGTGCCGACAGCAAAGGCGTATGAGTTTTATGTTGGTCAACTCGCGCAAGAGAGCGTTCTTTCGGAACAGATATACCGCGTGCTGAAGGATTCTGCGCAAGGAAATGATGAACGGGCTCGGTTGAAAAATCTTGCAAAAGCAGTTATTGAAGAAACCGGCGAAAGCGCTGTTATTGGATTTTCGCCTGAAGACACGTTTTATACCGGCATTTCAAATCTGTTTGCCAAACCTGAATTTTCCACTATGCAGATGGTGGTTGATATGTCGCGTTTGATTGATCACTTTGATCGGATCGTAAAACAGTTGATGGAGAGCGCGTCACAGCAGGTGGATATATTAATAGGACAGCAATGCCAGCTTTCTGATTATTGCAGTATGATTGTTTCGCCGCTGACGCTTTCTTCCGGCACTGGTATGTTTGGACTGTTTGGACTCACGCGCATGGACTATAAAAAAAATAGAGACATTGTAAAAGGCGTTGCTGATATCATTAACAAAGATTTATGACTGAATTATTAAAAAAATCAAAAGGTCACCATCAAGAATTAGAAAAAATAATCCAAGAACGGGATGAATACCTTGCAGGATGGAAGCGGGCGCAAGCAGATTACCAAAATTCGCAAAAAGAAATGAATAGTAAAAAAATTGAATATTCTCGATACGCTCAAGAACGGATATTAGAAGATCTTCTGCCCATTATTGATCACTTTGATGAAGCGCTTAAACATATCCCTGAAGATCAAAAACAAGAAGCATGGGTGGTAGGGATGTTTCACATAAAAAAACAAATGGATGAATTTTGTCGCAAGCAGGGATTGGAAATGTTTGGCAAGGTTGGAGATGAGTTTGATCCAATGGTGCACGAAGCTCTTGGACAGGTTGATGCCCCTGAACATACCGGATGTATTTCAGCAGTGGTGCGGTGCGGGTATCGGATTGGTAATCACATTATCCGACACGCGCAGGTGATGGTTGGGAAATAACAGTGGTCACATGTCAGTTTTCAAATTTCAAATTTGGTATTTGAGAACTGGAAACGAAAATTTAAAAACTGGAATATATTATTTTACCTTTGCCCATCGTAGCGGTGTTCTTGATGAGAGAGAATATTGCTGTGTATGGGAATATGTCTATGTCCCTTATTAGATGGTCTCCATTATTGGGAAATTCAATGTTCGATGGTATGGATCAAGCGTTTGATTCTATGATGGTTCCCGCGCAACGCGGATTTGTACCTGCTTTAGACGTGTATCAAACAGCAGATGATGTGGTTGTGGAAACAACCCTGCCGGGTATGAACCCAAAAGATGTGAGCGTTTCTATTGAAAACGACGTTCTCACGATTGAAGGAAGCTCGGAAAAAAAGACAGAAGTGGATGAAAAAGATTATTATCGTAAAGAAATTCGATCAGGATCATTCCATCGCGCTATTGCTTTGCCGTCATCTGTCAAAGGAGATGACGCAAAAGCCAGTTATGAAAATGGCGTGCTCAAAATTGTTATTCCAAAGCGGGAAGAAATAAAACCGAAGAAGATTAGTATTGATATTAAGTAATTTCTCTAATGTTAAAATGCTATGTCCAAAATATTAGGTATTGATTTAGGTACAACTAACTCCTGCGTGGCGATTATTGAAGGCGGTCAGCCAAAAGTGTTGGAAAACGCGGAAGGCAATCGCACAACGCCATCTGTTGTTGCCATAAGCAAAAAAGGGGAGCGATTAGTCGGGCAAACCGCAAAGCGGCAAGCAGTGACGAATCCAGAAAACACAGTGTATTCGGTAAAACGGCTTGTTGGTCGCAGATTTGAGGATGCTGAAGTTCGGCAGGCAGAAAAAATCCTGCCATATAAAATCGTGAAATCAGGGAATAATGTGAAAGTCAGCATGAATGGTGCTGATTATACGCCGCAGGAAATTTCTGCCATGGTTTTGGCAAAACTCAAAGCAGATGCAGAGGCAAAATTAGGTGAAACAATTACCGAAGCAGTGATTACGGTTCCTGCGTATTTTGACGACGCGCAACGAAAAGCAACAAAGGAGGCAGGTGAAATCGCGGGGTTAACTGTACGCCGTATTATTAATGAGCCGACTGCCGCGGCATTGGCATACGGATTTGAAAAAAAGAAAGATGAAAAAATCGCAGTGTACGATTTGGGTGGCGGTACATTTGATATCTCCATTTTAGAGGTTTCAGAAGATACAGTTGAAGTAAAATCTACCAATGGTGATACGCATTTGGGAGGCGATGATTTTGATCAAGTGGTGATTGAATGGATTTTGAATGAATTTAAAAAGCAGGAAGGCATTGATCTTTCAAAAGATCCGTTAGCGCTTCAGAGGGTCAAGGAATCAGCAGAAAAAGCAAAAATTGAACTTTCCACAGCCCATGAAACAGAAATCAATCAGCCATTTATTACCAATGGCGAAGACGGGCCAAAGCATTTGGTCATGACACTGACTCGTTCAAAGTTGGAAGAATTAGTTGGCAGTTTGGTGGAAAAAACATTCGCTCCTGTTCGCAAGGCAATGGAAGACGCGCGTATGAAAGCAGGTGATATTAACGAGGTTGTGTTAGTTGGCGGACAAACGCGCATGCCAATGGTGCAGAAAAAAGTGGAGGAATTTTTTGGCAAAAAACCGCATATGGGCGTGAATCCAGATGAAGTGGTTGCAATTGGAGCCGCGGTTCAGGCAGGCGTTTTGCAAGGCGATGTGAAAGATGTGTTATTGTTGGATGTAACGCCATTATCTCTTGGCATTGAAACATTGGGCGGTGTGATGACACGGCTTATCGAACGCAATACAACCATTCCGACATCAAAGTCGCAAGTTTTTTCCACAGCCGCGGATAATCAGACATCGGTTGAGATTAAAGTATATCAAGGTGAGCGCGAAATGGCAGACGCAAATAAACTGCTTGGTAGATTTATGTTAGATGGTATTCCTCCTGCCCCGCGTGGCGTTCCGCAAGTTGAAGTGATATATGATATTGACGCAAACGGTATTTTGCATGTAACAGCAAAAGATAAAGCAACAAGCAAAGAACAAAAAATTACCATCTCCGGTTCAACCGGTTTGTCAGATGCTGAAATAGAAAAAATGCGCAAAGACGCGGAAACGCATGCAGAAGAAGATAAAAAGAAAAAAGAGGCGATTGAGCATAAAAACATGGCAGACACGCTGTTGTACACTACGGAAAAAGCCCTCAAAGACGCTGGCGCAAAATTGACAGATGATGAGCGCAAACCGATTTTGGAAAAAATGGATGAGCTCAAGCAAGTGAAAGATAAAGATGATGTTGAGGCAATTAAAAAAGCTGTTGATGCGTTGAGCGAGGCGATCCAGAAGATTGGAGAAAAATTGTATCAATCAGCGCAACAGCCGACTGAAGAACCGATGAACCAAGGAACGACAGAACAGGAAAAGGCGGAGCCGGTTGAGGCGGAGTTTGAAGAGAAACAGCACGAATAACGAATAACGCACGAATCCGCCATCTGGCGGGACGAATGGCTCACGAATAAAGAAAGAGTCCGCATCGCTGTGGACTCCGTGGGAGGGTGTGTCAGTGTATCTGCTTGTCTATCTCATTTTTTCCCAGGAAATGCGCTACAACCAGATAGAGCAGAACGAGAACGATCAACACTCCAATGTCGAGAAGGATGACATTATTGGCCTGTTGCAATTTGGAACACGAATATGCCAAGACCAATGCATATGGTCGTGACACATAGAACGAGGGCGATACACAGTCGCAGTATGAAATCGATTATGTGAATCACGCCCATGATCTTACCTCCTTGTGTCGCCGCCACCGCCGAAAAGCCCCAAGAACGAAGCTCCGCATCTTATTAAAGAACTGTACCCAATTCATTCTGCTCTCCTTTCCGTGAGATGTATCGCAAGTGTAATAGTAATATAAGTATCCGTCAATACTATGGAAAATCAACAACAGATTCAAATTAAAATTACTGACGACACTTTAAAAGGCGTGTATGCCAATTCCATGCAGGTCGCGCATACACAGGAAGAGTTTATGATTGATTTTATGAATCTTTTCCCGCCGCAGGGCATTGTGAATGCGCGCGTCATCTTGAGCCCGGGGCATTTAAAGCGTATGATAGCCGCATTGCAAGATAATCTAAAAAAATACGAACAGCAGTTTGGAGAAGTGACAGTTGCCCAACAACCGGCAGGTGAAAGCGAAATTGGATTTAAGGCGGAGTAAGCCCACGAATAATACACAAATGACTACGAATCATTCACAAATAATGTTGTCCATTCGTGAGTTATTTGTCTCGTATTTGTGAGTTATTCGTTTCGTATGCACGATTATTATCAAACACTCGGCGTATCAAAAACCGCCACCCAAGATGAAATAAAAAAGGCGTACCGAAAATTGGCGCATCAGCATCATCCTGATAAGGCAGGCGGTGATGAAGCAAAGTTTAAGGAAATCAGCCAGGCCTATAGCGTTTTGGGAAACGAAGAAAAGAAAAAGCAGTATGACCAGTTAGGCCATGCCGTTTTTTCGCAATCAGGCGGTAACAGCGCAAACGGATTTAATTGGAATGATTTTACTCGCCAATACGGGAGTGGGCATTTTCAGGATTTTACTGTGAACTTTGATGATATTGGCGATGTATTTGGTGATTTTTTTGGTTTTGGCAGAGGAGGCAGAGGCGGGGCGCGAACATCGAAAGGATCTGATATGCGCATGATGCTTGATCTTCATTTTATGGAAGCAGTGTTTGGCGTAGATAAGACCGTTGTGGTAGAACGCCATGAGTCGTGTTCGCGATGTCATGGCACTTCACTTGAGCCGGGGACAGAGTTGCGGACATGTTATCGGTGCGCTGGAAACGGAAAAATCACAGCAAATCAGCAGACATTTTTAGGAACATTTCAAACTATTCAATCATGCCCTGATTGCCGAGGCAATGGCCGGGTTGCGGAACATCCTTGCTCTGTATGTAAAGGACGCGGCATTGAAAAAAAACGCGCAGAGATTAAGGTTTCAATTCCCGCTGGTATTGATGATGGTGAAACAGTTCGTCTTTCCGGACAAGGCGAGGCAGGCGAACAAGGGGCTGATCATGGTGATTTATACATTACCGTGCGCGTAAAAAAACACACGCTTTTTGTACGGGAGGGGACTACGATCAGATCAGAGGTGGTTGCTCGGTTTACAACCGCTGTGTTAGGCGGAAAGATTGACATCCCGACGCTTGACGGTACAGCAGTATTAAAAATTCCCGCAGGCACGCCGTCAGGCAAGGTTTTTCGGCTTAAAGAGAAAGGAGTGCCAGATGTTCATGGACGGGGAAGAGGGGATCATTTAGTGACATTTCATGTTGAAGTTCCTACGAAAATATCCAAAAAAGCCCGTAAATTGTTGGATGATTTAAAGGCAGAAGGGGTGTAGAGACGCATGATACCCAATGATCTTTGTTACATGGCAACATTGACAACTTCTTGTTATTTTTGTATAGTAGTTTTGTTTTACAATAATGCTTTAAATAGAGCTTGTCAGTGCTATTTCTATGGCTGAAGAGATACAGCCAACTACTCTTTTGGATAAAATCATTTCAGCGGAGCATGAACGGGAGCAAGCGGAGTTTGTTCCTTCGTTTTTGCTTCGGGCACTTTTAGAGGCTATTAATCAGCGTGAACAAGAGGTGATAAGCCGTCGCCATGGATTGGGCGGAAAGAAAAAAGAAACACTTGAAGCGATCGGCGGTTCTTTCCGTGTTACTCGAGAACGAATTCGGCAGATCGAAAATACGGCATTGCGCCACTTGCGCGATTCGGAAGCATATCAGCCGGTTGCGGAACGAATGGATCAGGCATTAGGAAGAATATTAGATGCTCACGGAGGCGTGATGGAAGAAAACCATTTGATGAGCGAAGCGTTGAACCATCTTTCCGGACTCGATCTCGAGGCGCCCTATGTTATTTTTTTTATTCGCGCGTTAGGAAGCGAGCTGGTGCATGAGGTTCCTGAAAGCGAACATTTCAAAGCAGGATGGCGATTGTCCCACAAAGACACAGCGTTTCCACATGCGCATATTCAGGAGTTGAAATCTATTTTTAATACAATAGAGACGCCTCTGATGTTTGATGATATTGTAGAAATAGTAAACAAGGGTCAGTTTTATATCAATTATCAGCATGAGATAAATAACGATGTTATTGGCGCGCATTTGAAACTTGGAAAGGATTTTTCGCAAAATCCATTTGGACAATGGGGGCTGGTTTCGTGGAAAACAATTACGCCAAAACGCATGGGCGATAAAATTTTTCTTGTCCTTAAAAAGCACGGCCAACCATTGCATTACCGTGAGATTACAGATCAAATCAATGAATGTAATTTTGATCATAAAAAGGCGCATGCGCCGACAGTGCATAATGAACTGATTCTTGATGACCGGTATGTATTGGTGGGCAGAGGAATTTACGCGTTAAAGGATTGGGGATTTGAGCCCGGCATTGTTGCTGATGTGATAGATCGCGTGCTGGATGAAGTAGGCGGTGTGCTGACGCGCGAGGAAATTATCCAACGAGTGCTTGATCGTCGTGTGGTGAAGAGAGGGACAATTTATTTGGCGCTTGCTGATAAAAAGCGGTTCGCTCATACTCCAGATGGTCAGTATTCGAAAGTGGGATCAGCGTCTGCGTAATCAAGAGTACTTTCCTCTTATATATTGAGTGTATGATGTGAAATTTTTATCCCGCCTTTAAAAGGCGGGATTCTGTTGTACGTGTAATGCTACATTACGCGCCATATTGAAAAGTTTTTGTGGTATCATTAAGGTATTATCCTAATTGAAAGGGTTATGTATGGTTGTTTCATACAAGCGAAGATCGTTACATGATACAGAAAAAAATCATGGCAAAGCATCCCAAAGCACGTTGTTGATACTGAAAGAGGCGGAAAAACACGGTGTTGCATGGGAAAATATCAAATACACCGACGTGTATCGCATGCAGTACAAAAAAAATGTTCAGTATTTTTATGCGCGTGTTCCCTCTCTTACCACTTCGTTTGCCGGGCATTGTTGCAGGGATAAAAATATTACCAACAACATGCTACAACATAACGGTGTGTCGGTGAATAAGAGTTTTTTGTTAAAAAGAACAGATGTAAAAAAATATTATTCCGAAGTATACCGTCATCTTCAGAAACCGTTGGTGGTAAAACCGTCTAACAGTTCTTTGGGATACGGCGTTTTTTTGAATATCACCAATAAACGCGACTACCTTTTAGCCATAGAGCGTGTGTTTAACGAACATGCAAAACACGGTACGCATGTATTAGTTGAAGAAATGTTTACGGGAGAAGAATACAGAATTTTAGCAACGCAAAAAAGCATTTTAAGCGTGATTAAGCGTGTGCCGGCACATGTGGTTGGCGATGGAGTTTTATCTATAGAAAGGCTGATAGAAAAGAAAAATAGCAATCCTTTAAGAGAAAGCGTGGATACGTATAAAAAAATGACATTGAATAAAAAACTTATCACCTATTTGAAAGATCAAGATTTAACCTTGGCGGCGGTGTTGGAAAAAGGTAAGTATGTGATGCTGTACCCTCACTCGTCTTCTGATATCAGTTTGGGCGGGGATACCATAGATATGACGGATCGTATCCACCCGAGCGTTAAAACACGTGTGTTGCGTGCAATGAACAGCATTCCGGGCCTGACACTTGCCGGAATCGACTACATGACACCTGATATTTTTTCGGAGCAAACACCGGATATCTACCGCGTGATAGAGATAAACGCTTCGCCTGCCATTGATTGGAACGAATTTCCATTGCAAGGAAAACGCAGGCGCGTGGCATACGAAATTTTAAAAATCATGTTTCCGGAGTTGACGTAAGAGAAGGCAGGCATCTCGGAATGATGCCACATCCGGAACGGTGCTTCCTCACATGGCAGTGGCTGTACATTCTATGACCACCGAACTCTGGCAACGGGCCTGGGTGGATGTTAAACGTGAGTCGTGGATCAAGTCCGAGGACTTGCTTTAACCATCCGGAGAGTGCAAAGAACTGCGCACCGCTGTTTCCCGCGATCTGCTGGTACCCGTTTTCGTTCCATGGTTTGGGGTAGTAGATAAATCGGATACCGAGCTTGTCAGCTCGCGTTCGAACGCCACCATGCTCGTGGTTGGAAACCACTCCTACGATATCGGCATCAAGCACGCCAGTTGTGGTGCTATGCACTAAATTTTCAAACCCCGATCCGCCACCTTCCGGGGACCCTGATGCAAATACGAGCAACCTTGGTCGTGTCATGAAACTGACTCCTTGCGATAACAGATCAACTCTTCAGTAAAACTATTTCATATACTTGAAAAAATCAATACAGGGCTTTTTTGTTTTTTCGTGAGATGATATACTTATAATAGTTTTATAATACTCTGAATTACGAAATATATGTATAGTGTAGAGACGCCCCGATGGGGCGTCTAAAATCGATATGTATTTAATCAAGACGTGCCATCGGCACGTCTCTACACCTCTGTTACAGTATGAATGTTCCTATAGATGTTGATTTATCATTTTGGCTTGATTTGGGCGCGCACCATCCCTATATTGTGATGTGGCGGCTGATTTTGGTTGGCGGATGGATTCCGATTGTGTTTGCAATCTCAAAGGGGCTGAAGGATTTGTGGCTGTATTGGAAATGGATTGTATGGTCAGGCACGCTCAACTGGGTGTATCTTGCCATTGATGTGCCGCGCGAAAATGATCAGTCACTCAAAGCCATGGAAGGATTTTTAGCTATTGTCGCTGGCACGCGCCGAAGTTTAACCAAATGGGAGCAGTGGTATCATGGCATGTACAATCTTAAAACCAGTTTGGAAATTGTAAGTATTGATGGATATGTGCAGTATCTTATTCGCGTAGAAAAGCGGTATCGGGCAAATCTTGAATCAGCGATTTACGCGTATTTCCCTGATGCCGAAATTACTGAAGTAGAGGATTATACCAAACAGATGCCAACCGAATTCCCAAATGACGAGGGTTGGCAGTGTTGGGGCACGGAATATGATATGGATCGGCCGAGTTGTTATCCTCTGCGGACCTATGTATGGTTTGAACATCAATTTGGCGAGCGGTATTTTATAGATCCCATTGCCCCATTTCTTGATATGATGACTTCTTTGCAAAAAGGCGAGCAGTTTTGGTTTCAGTTAGTGTTAAGTCCGGTACCTGATGATTTTGTGAAAAAGGGCGAGGCAGAAGTGAATAAAATAATTGAACGCGACATGCCGAAAAAAGAAGATAAGACATTGGCATTGGTGGAAAAGATGTTTCATCCGTTGTTTTCGTTGTTACGCGAGGTGATGGGGGAGGAGATGATTCCATTAGGCGGTGAAACAAAAGAAGATAAAAAACAATGGCCTACGATGATGCAACACATGACTGCCGGGCAAAAGGCAGGAGTGGAAGCCATTGAGTTGAAGCTCGCAAAAGTCGCGTTTAATGTCCGTTTGCGCGCGATTTATTGGGGTAAAAAAGAAGTATTTAATAATCAGAGGTTTCTTTCTCATTTTCACGGCTATTTGAAACAGTTTCAGAGTATGGATTTAAACAGTTTTAGTCGCAACCAGCTGACAAAAACAGGCACTGACTACTTTTTTGTGCGCTTGCGCAATAAAATTCGGCGCAGAAAAATAGTCAAAAATTACCAGTCGCGTGAAAACACCGCAGGAGCGAATGGTTTTGTTTTAAATACTGAAGAACTTGCCACATTATGGCATTTCCCAACCGCAGATGTGCGAGCGCCACTTGTTTCACAAGTTGCGTCAAAGCGGTCAGAGCCACCGTCAACACTGCCTGTAGAAGGTGGTCAATCAGGGCCCACTCGTATGCATACTTCGATTCAACGCGCGCCAGCGCCGGTAGGTTTGCCATCAGAATAACATTATGACAGCACCTTATCAGAATGACGATCTTGTGTTATTTGCTCAAACGAACTTCCATAATCGGCGGGTTCGTTTTGGTATTAAAACAGATGACCGCAGGCGACACATGTATTTTCTTGGGAAGACCGGCATGGGTAAGTCCACAGTGCTTGAAAACATGATTATTGCGGATATTATCGCAGGCAGGGGAGTTGCGGTTGTGGATCCGCATGGCGATTTGGTTGAAAAGGTTATTGATTATATTCCATCAAATCGCGTGAATGACACTGTCTATTTTAATCCTGCAGATCAGGAATATCCGATCGCGTTTAATGTGTTGGAAAGTGTTGATGAACAGCAAAAGCATTTGGTCGCCTCGGGCTTGATTGGGGTCTTTAAAAAAATTTGGGCTGATTCATGGGGCCCTCGGCTTGAGTATGTTTTGCGTAACGCAGTGCTCGCTTTAATGGATTATCCTGGGAGTACCCTACTTGGGATTATGCGTATTTTGACTGACAAGGCATATCGAAAAAAGGTGATTGACCGAATACAGGACCCAGTTGTTAAATCATTTTGGGTGGATGAATATTCAAAGTATCCGGATAAATTCCAGGCAGAGGCGATTGCTCCTATTCAAAATAAGGTTGGTCAATTTTTGTCCTCAAGCATGATCCGTAATACCGTAGGCCAGGTGAAGTCAACTATTGATATGCGCGAAATTATGGATCAAAAAAAGATTCTCTTGTTGAATCTTTCCAAGGGGCGCATTGGCGAGGATAATTCAGCGCTATTAGGCGCCATGATGATTACAAAAATTCAACTTGCCGCCATGAGCCGCGTTGATGTTCCGGAAACCGAGCGGGAAGATTTTTATTTGTATGTTGATGAGTTTCAAAACTTTGCCACTGATTCGTTTGCCAACATTCTTTCAGAAGCGCGCAAGTATCGCTTAAATCTTATTATCGCGCATCAGTATATTGAGCAGTTATCAGAGAGCGTGTGCGCGGCGGTGTTTGGAAACGTCGGAACGCTGACGATTTTTCGAGTTGGAGCGGCTGACGCGGAATTCTTGGCAAAAGAGTTTGCTCCCCTGTTTACCGAAATTGATTTGGTAAATCTTTCTAAATGGAATGTGTACATGAAATTGATGATTGACGGAGTTGCTTCGGAGCCGTTTTCCGCGGAAACGCTTCCGCCGTTACCTGTTGAGGAGGCGCACCAGCGTGAAAAAATTATTCGCGTTTCCCGTGAGCGGTATGGAGTAAGCAGGGAAATAGTGGAAGATAAAATTATGCGGTGGAGTGGCATGGGAGAAGAACATATCACGCCTGCTTCCGGCGATGCGCCATCTCCAAAACAAAGTAATCAGACATGGAGCGCGGGAGAGCAAAAAAAGAAACCTAAAAAACATCCGTTTGACGCGATCTGCGCCGCGTGTGGCACTGAGACAAGTGTGCCATTTGATCCAGATCCAACGCGGCCAGTGTATTGCGAAGATTGTTACGCGAAATATAAAAATCAAAAACAATCGTCTGCTGTGCAACCGGCATCTGTAAATAAGCCGATTTTAACCGAAGATCGTCCGGTGAATCAGCAACAGCCTTTAAAAAACCAAAAAAAGAAAAAACAACTGCAACAGACATCTCCTGTGCCTGATGATTTTATGAAAAAGGAAAATGTTGTTATTGACACAGGTGCGGCTGTATCGCTTTCGTCGTTATTGCCCCAGAACCATATGAGCGAAAGTGGTCAAAAAGATGGGTAGATTAAAAAAGAGAGAGTATATGAAAATTATTTTTGATCCTCCACTTACAGAAAGAGTGCAGTATTTTTTAAAGCGATGCGGATATCGGGAAATTTTAGATAGAAAGAGTGGCAGACGATCATGGGTGCGTCCGCTGAATCGTTCAGGCCATTACCCTCGGTTTCATTGCCATATTGCAGATGATCGTGCAGTATCTCACATTATTGATGTGCATTATGATGTTTTGCGGCCATTGCATAGAAAGGAATCGTCTGCATCGGAAAATGCAGGCCCGGTGCTGGAACAAGAAATTGAGAGAATACAAGCGTTGGGACAACCTCGTAGAGAAGGGGGGAAAACCGCCGTCTCTACTACGGAAGAAAAAAAAATTTCATGGTGGGAAAAACTATTTTTCGGCGGATAATGTGGATTGTAAAGACGCCCCCCTGGGGCGTCTTTTGTATATGATGTGATTTTTTTATAGAGACGCATGGGACCGTCTCTACTCTTATTTGACGGTAATTCGGAGGTGGCGTATAGTACGAAGCTATGAAAGAAAGGGGTTATCTCTTTCTGGTTGTATGGATATGGTGTCTTGGGGTTTCCGCAGGGCTTATTATATGTGGCCTTTTTTTGTTTCCGCGCGCATCAAAAGTGTATGAAACAGTAACAGTTGACGCTGGCCCTATTGTGATTACAATGGATCAAGATATATCTCAAACAAACGGTGGCGTTATCGCGACATCTCGAGTTCGTGAAATCCGCGAATGGGTTATACGCGTACCAAAATACGCCATCAGGTTTAAAAACGATTCAGCGTATGTCTTACTCTTGAATAACGGCAATCCGTATGACGCGCTTGTATCAATCGGAGTGATTGGCGATGAGTTCGCAGAAGTTGTTTCTGGCGTGTTATTTGGAGACGCCATAGTAACTAATATTAAGAAGTGAGTATTGTCCGCAATACAGCTACCGAGACGAGCTTTTGGGGGAGATTAAAAATCCGCCAGCTTGCAGTTCCCATAACCGTTTATACAAACTTGCTTTTTCATTTAACAAATCAGCATGCGATCCTTGTTCCAGCACTCCTCCTTTATCAATCACGATAATTCTATCCATTTTACGAATAGTAGACAGGCGATGGGCGATCACTATAACGGTTTTGTTTTTCATCAGTTTTTCTAAAGCATCCTGAATCAGCATTTCTGATTCCGAATCCAAACTTGACGTTGCTTCGTCCAGCACTAAAATCGGTGCGTTTTTTAAGATCGCGCGCGCAATGGCAATGCGTTGACGTTCACCTCCTGAAAGTTTTATTCCGCGTTCTCCGACATAGGTAGTATATCCATCAGCCAGATGATCAATAAACTCTTGACAGTGCGCAAACTTAGCGGCTTTTTTTACTTCTTCATCACTGGCGTCTCGTCTGCCATAGCGGATATTTTCTAAAATTGTGCGGTGAAATAAAATTGTATCCTGTGGCACTAAAGAAATATTCTCCCGTAAACTGTCTTGTTTTACTCGCGCGATATTTTGGTTATCTACTAAAATTTTTCCTCCATCAATATCATAAAACCGAAAGAGTAGTTTTACCAGTGTTGTTTTCCCTGCTCCTGAGGGGCCGATGAGAGCGACTTTTTCTCCGGCGGCGATTGACAGAGACACACTTTTGAGAACTTCTCGCGTTTTATGAAAAGAAAACTGCACGTTTTGGAATTCTATGTGTCCTGTGGTGACAATAAGTTTTTTAGCGCCGCGCATATCTTGCACCTGATGCGGGGTTTGCATGATATCAACCATCTCTTTGGCATCGGCAAAGCTTTCATAGGTATCACGAATGATACGGCCGATATCCCACATTTTATGAATAAGAGTCAGTAAATAGGCCTGAATGAGTACAAACATACCAAGAGAGAGAACTCCTTTTTCCCAATACCGGACCGCGAAGAAAAATAATAAAAATTCTATTGCGAAAAATAAAAGCGATTGAATCATTTCTATTATCGCTGAAATATACCATGATTTTTTTGTAATATCGCGAAGTTTTTCCGCGATCTGCTTAAAACGTTTCGATTCAAATACCATGCCCGTAAAAAGTTGGATAGTTGTATGATTGGTAATAGCATCAGCCAGCGATGCCGTTGTTTTAGAATCCCACTCGACTCGATCGATGTCATATTTTAATTTCCATATACTCAATCCGAAATTAACAGCGATAAATACCATCACCCACACCAGCATCATTATTCCGATAAACGGGTTGTACCACCATAAAATAATAATCGCGCCGAAAACGCGGATAATGAGCGGCATAAAATCCCAAAAGAGCCGGTCGGCAAATGTTTCAAACGCCCGCGCCAGTCGGTTGATTTTCTGCACCAAAGCGCCGCTAAAGCTGTTAGAAAAAAATCCGTACGAGTGCAGAATTAAATAATCAAACGCACGCATGCGCAGATCCGCCATGATATGCGATTGAACATACGAATTTATAAAACTGGAAAGCCGATATCCAAGAAATATAAACCCATTAAAAAATAATACCCATAACAATACGATAATCAGTTGCATGGCGGTGCTTTGAGACGGGACAGCGCCGGCGAGTAGATCAAAAAATTTTTTGTAATACAGAGGTGTTACCAATTCGCCGACATTGGCAAGGATAAATCCGACGCATAACAAAAATACCGCCTGTTTATAGCGACGAACTTCTCTCCAATATATGCGCAATGTTGCTTTTACGTTTGTTGTTTTCTTCATATAGTTGCTTATGTATATCATGAAGTAATCTCTGTTATCAGGCAAGAGGGTAGTTCGTGTATTTTTGTTAAAAAAACGAGTGAATGTTAAAATTTTCATATATGCGGTATACTTAAATCCTACAGAGTAGGAGAGAGTATATGCCTCAAAAAGTTGACACAACAGAACAACAGGTTCCATCTTCATTCACATGGCGAATTTTTCGGATTATGTCGGAATTTGTTGAGGGGTTTCAGTTTTTAGTTGGATTAAAACGCACAGTAACATTTTTCGGTTCTTCGCGCGTAAAGCCGGGTTCAGTGTATTACAAAAAAGCTGAAGATCTTGCGAGTCGACTGTCGAAGGCGAAATTTACTGTGATTACAGGAGGTGGCCCTGGAATTATGGAGGCCGTCAATAAAGGCGCAACGCTTGCTGGCGGAGAATCAATCGGTTTGAACATTCAACTCCCGTTTGAGCAGAGAATGAATACGTATGTGAAAAGAGGGATTGGGTTTCATTATTTTTTTACTCGAAAAGTTATTTTGTCTTTTTCTGCGCAAGCGTATGTGTACTTCCCTGGCGGGTTTGGGACATTGGATGAGTTTTTTGAGATTATCACATTGATTCAAACGCAAAAGATGGATCGCATTCCAGTTATTTTAATTGGAAGCGAATACTGGCAACCGTTGATTGCATGGCTTGAATCAACCGTGCTGGTAAAGCAACGCGCGATTGAAGAAGATGATTTGGAATTATTTCAAGTAACTGATAGTGTTGATGAGGCGTTTCGTATTATTAAAAAATCAAAAGAACGGCCTCGGGTGTTTACGGAGTAGATTGCGTTGACTATGTTTCGACTGTGGATGTTGAGAATAGGATTTTGTGTAATATTTGCCACTCTTGGCATTATGGCGTTTTTAACCCCGGAGGCGTGGGTTTCTTTTATTCCTTCCTTTGCGCTGAAGCTGACAGGCCTTTCATCTGATACATTATTATATGTACTGGCAGGGTTGGAGGTTGCGATTGCGCTGATGATGTTATTTTGGTCGTTTGCGCGGTTTGGTTTTGCTCTTGCAATTTTGGTGTTGATACTCTTGGTTGGTACAGAGGTTGCGCATCGCTCATGGGATATCGCGGCTCGTGATTTCGCGCTTTTGACAGCCGCGGCATATGGCACGTGGAGAAGTATGATTTTGTAACAGCATCTATGAAACAACAAAAGCAACGTAAACAACAGGCATTAGAGCAGGAAATATTAGAAGCAAAGCGAGCGCATGAAAATCAAACTGCGGTTGAGCATTTGCATGTGAGAGGCGGGGGTACGTATATCAAGGACTTGGTCTACGGCGCAAACGATGGAATTATTACAACATTTGCCGTGGTTGCAGGCGTTGCGGGCGCAGGGCTGGATCCAAAAATTGTGCTGATTTTAGGATTTGCGAATTTACTTGCTGACGGGTTGTCCATGGCTGTTGGCAATTATTTAGGCACGCGGTCAGAAGAGCGGTATATCGAGCGGGAGCAGAAAATGGAAGAGTGGGAGGTTCAGTATCTTCCCAAAGAAGAAACAGCCGAAATTCGCGGGATTTATAAAAAGAAAGGATTTGAGGGTAAAGATTTAGAGCGAGCGGTAGAGATTATTACCTCAGATAAAAAACGTTGGGTCAATGTGATGATGGTGGAAGAGTTGGGCTTGATGCCGCCAGACGGCACAAGCAACGCGGTGCAAAACGGCATCGCAACATTTATCGCATTTGCCATAGCTGGTTTTTTGCCGTTAGTGCCGTATGTGTTTGGTTTTGGTGGCAACTATGCATTTCCTATTGCAATTGCTATGGCCGCAATTGCGGAGTTTGCCGTTGGCAGTGCCCGAGTATTGATTACTAAAGGCAATTGGCTCCGTTCCGGCATAGAAATGCTTGTTGTCGGATTTTCAGCGGCAGTTGTCGCGTATGGCATCGGCGCGCTTATTGAACGGATTGCGTAAGGAGACGAGAGTCATTCTCATGAAATATTATAAAATAGTGGTTAAAACAACCACTTTTTATGAATATGTCAATCTTGTTTCCTTTGATATAAGGTATATAATAAAACATCTCAATGAACTCTCATTGTATGCTCTCGTGTATCCGGAGGGGTCATCTATGCGCAAAAGTATTACAGTTCATAGTGTTTTTCTTTCTGTCGCAACCGGTATTTTTTTGTCGAGTATTATTTTGAGTCCTGTTTCAGCAGAGTTACCCGCACCGCACATTATCACGCCTTCCCAGACAGTATACAGCAATAGTATTACTCTCACTGGCACGATAGAGCCCCCTCCCATTGATGGGCTGATGGGGTATTGGAGTTTTGATGAAATTTCGCCAACCATTCAAGATACATCTGACAATGATCATAGCGCCCGTATGCAGAATGGGAATGGTCGTGTTGTTGGCAAGCGGGGAACAGCCGGATGGTTGACCGGAACCGAGTTCGCGCGGTTGGATGCTTTTGACGCGATCCCTGCAACCGGATTTACCTGGATGGCATGGGTCAAAACATCAAACGCTGATCCAGCGACTCGGCAAAACATCATTACCTATATGGATACCGCGAGTTGCGAGGATGTGATGCTCGGGCTTAATAATACCACCCGAGGTCCGGGATTTAGCTTTAAGGTGGATTCTTTAGGCATCTGCCCGCAGGGTGAGAATCATCAAGTGATGTGGCAACCCGGAGGCGGGGTGCAATCAAACCAATGGTATCATGTGGTTGGAATCATGGATTATGAACATGACCGTATTGCTTTGTATGTGAATGGTGAATTGAAAGATTCGCACGCATGGATTGATGACGGAATCAGCATTACTCGTGCAATGGTTGGCGCTTTGGGTGGTCATGTGTTTGAGCCAAATTCAAACTGGGTTGGGGTTATTGATGAAGTCAAGATGTTTTCACGGCCTTTGTCCGCAACAGAAATAGGGAGCGAATATAATGACACGCAAATAACCGTGACAGGCGGATCAAGCACGGTAACAGCCGATGTGCTGGGAAACAGTTTTTCAATCAATGTCCCGCTTACGATGGATACACTCAACACGCTCTCGGTTACCGCCACGTATGGCCATGCAGATGTTTCGTCCGCCTCAACCATTCAGATTACCACGGCGTCAACCGCAGTCATCGCGCCGGTTATTTCAACAGTTTCGCAAACAATAAACGCGGATAGTATTCTTGTTCAAGGCAGTGTGGGTGATGATCCGACTGACGGATTGATTGGAGCGTGGTCTTTTGATGATGTTGCGGGAACAACCGCGCCAGACAGTTCATCAAATAATAATACCGCGTCGTTGATTAACGCGACGGTAGGAACGGGCAAGGTTGGAGATGCGGTTCATATCGGAGCAAGCGATGCGTATGTTGATATCCCTGATACGGTGCACTACACGCCGACCACCGGATTTGCGTGGTCAGCGTGGGTTCGGCCTGAATCCACCGCAATCGGACAATCTATTATCACCTCATACGATGCGGCAAGTTGCGATGATATCACGCTTGGGATACATATTGGAGAGGGGTATCCATTGGGATTTTTCTTTAAAAATGATTATGCAGGCATCTGCCCTCAGCACCCAAACAGCAGAGTTTTTTGGCAACCGGAGGGAGGGATAGAACTTGGGCAGTGGTATCATGTCGCCGCGGTGATGGATTATGATAATCATGAAATTGCGTTGTATGTGAATGGCATTAAGCGCGTTTCCCAAACATGGGATGGCACCCCGATTACGAGAATCATGGATACACGGATAGGCGATGGCGGATTTTGGAGCTCGTATTTTCAGGGAGATATTGATGAGGTGAAAATGTATAATCGCGCGGTGTCATCAAACGAGGTATTGGCTCTCTCTGACCCGACAATTACCGTTACCGGCGGATTAGCGACGGTGAATACACAAGCCGTGAATGGATTGTATTCAGTGTCCGTGCCTTTAACCCAAAATCAAGCCAATACGCTATCAGTCACTGCTATCAATGCCAGCAATGAGCAATCCGCGCCTGCGACTGTTGTGATTAGGCATGATACTATCACGCCAGAAACGCCAGTGGTTACGAACGGCGTATTGAGCGCTCCAACCAACACAACTCCTGCGATAATTTCTGGCACAAAAGAGGCAAACACATCTGTATGGATTAACGGTAATCAGGTGGTGGCATTAAACGCCAGTACTACTTGGTCATACGCTTTGGCATTATTAGAAGGATCAAATAGCGTCAGTATCACCCTCAAGGACACGGTAGGCAATCAAAGTTCAGCGCTTACTGGAACCATAGTGTTAGATATCACGGCTCCTGCGGTACCAAATAGCACATCGTTTGACCAGATTGTAAATGCGGATTTCATCGTCATATCCGGTACAGCAGAGGCAGGCACGGTCATACATATTACGGGTGGCGCGGCGACTGCGACTGGGACGACACATGGAAGCGGCAATTTTTCAGTTTCGGTGAATTTGACGCAAAATGCGATTAATACACTTTCCATGCTGGCGACCGATGTGGCAGGGAATGTGTCATCTTCACGTCGGGTTCTTATCAAAGAAGATTCCATTGCCCCGGCCACTCCGACAATCAACGCCCTTCCTTCGCCGACAAACATTACTTCCCATACATTGAGCGGTTCACGGCAAGGAGCAATGGTAATAGTATCAAGTACTCCTGCTTTTTCTATGCTGGTCCTAAATGGGACCATGCTTATATCAAATAATTTAGTAACGAGCCCTGTAACCATAGCGCCTTTTGAAACAGGTAAAAAAATAGGGAGTTTTATATTTGTCGCAGACAACGTGGAAGCGGTTAGTGTGCAGGATATAACAATTTTATTGTCAGGTTCCTTATTAGGAAGCGAGGAGGTTCGTCTGTATGTTGACGGGGTAGAGATAGGATCCGGTATTCCGATAGGTGGAGTTCTTCAGATAGTTGGACTGGATGTAACCGTGCCAAGAAATGGAAGACAGAATTTCACCATACTCGCGGATAGTCAAAGCGATACCGAGGGAGTGCTTTGGGGAGGAATTTCGGCAGTGGAAGCAGTCGGATTTGCTTCGGGCTATGCTATGCCAGTTACCATAGGTGAAAGTACAACGGATACTTGGAGTTTTGGAGTAACATTGGCAGAGGGCGAGACCGCGATACAGATTCTCGCCACCGACTTGGCCGGGAACACATCATCCGTCGGGACAGAGGTAGTGCTTGATACCATCAAGCCGGTCATCACACTTACTGGCGCAAACCCACAAACTATTGAACTTGGAACTGCGTACATTGAATTGGGCGCGACAGTGGCAGATAACTACGATACAGGGTTAGTCGTGAGTATCAATGCGTCTTTAGTCAATATGACCTTAGTAGGCGAGTATGCTGTTGATTATTCAGCGACTGATAACTCGCAAAATACGCAAACAGTAACACGCATAGTGCGCGTTGTTGATAGAACAGGGCCTGTTGTAAATGCTATAACCCATAATCATCCAGATTTTGTAGTGAGAGGGGCGGATACAGTGCTGATTACGGTGACATTTACCGAATATACCAACACCATTATTAATCCCGTCATACATATAGAAGACACAGCAACGCATGCTGTGTTGCAGACAGCATCATTGGTTGCAACCGAAAACCCGCTGATTTGGACATATCTATGGGATGTACCTGATGTTGGAGACAGACAAGTAAGTATTTCTGTTTCAGCCACTGATTCATCTGGTAACTCGCTTGGGGTATTGCCAGATCCAAATCAAGCAATAGCTCAAGTAGGGCTGATATTTACCATTGATAACACCGCGCCAACCATTGTTAGCCGTGATCCGGAATTAGGCGCTGTTAATCAACTCCCCGGGATGGCAACGATTACAGTCAATTTTGACGAGCCAGTAAGCATGACCCCTGCCAATGTTACGATGTCACAGGATATAGTTGTTGAGAGCATTGATTTTTTTGAATCATCCGCGCTTATTCAAATACAAGGCATGACGATTGTGAATACATCATATCTGGTAACCATGACTGGCGTTACGGATATTGCCGGCAATCCATTACCCACAACTTCATGGGGCTTTACTACCGCGCGCGCGTACAATGTAGCGATTCAGCCGGGCTGGAATGTAATCTCTATCCCGCTGACTCCCACTAATCCGGCTATTGCCAATGTGCTTGGGGGGTTGTCTAATGACATTGAATCAGTGTGGAGTTATGATACTCTCAATAACCAATGGTTGGTGTATCGTCCCGGTGGAGATCCGTTATTGAATAATCTTACTACCATGACAGCCGGGTATGGATATTGGCTTAAATTTAACCGCGCGACTGCTTCGAGTTTGACTGGCTATGGCAATACATTTGGATCGGCGCAGAGTGTGCCGCCGTCAGTACGCCTGGATTACGGCTGGAATTTAATCGGGTTTTATCAAGTGAATGATACAGATAGCACGCAGGCAAACCACGCGCTTGCGTCGTTAGAAAGAGATGTGAATGACGCGGAGACATCGCTGTGGACGCAGTTATGGATATACAGCCCGTCTGAATTGCAGTATCGTTCAATCGGGTATACAGACACAGTTCATGCCGGAGAGGGATATTGGGTGTTTGTTCGTCCGCTTAAGCCGAGAATTACGACAGAAGTGTGGTATGCGCCTGGAATTGAATAGTGGGCTTATATCAGATGTGCTATACTATAATTTCAAAATTTATATTTCTTACTAACATTTATATAGAAAGAGCGTATTGCTAAAAAATATCAAACTTCATATCTCGTCGAATATGATGTTTGAGCATAGAGAAAACAGCATACTTCTTTCTTTACATCCTATGACATTATCCCCATGCAAACATGTTGCTTTAAAAAAGAGGATTTCTCTTACTTCTCTTGTAGTAGGCGTATTTACTCTCGCGTTTATTGCAAGTTTTCAGCTTACGAGTGCTGACGTTACCTATAGCGTTTCAGTTGACAAAACATTAGTACAAGGTGGGTCAACGCAAACCTATACTTTTACCATTATCAACGGCACAAGCGACAATCCGATTTACAATATAAAAATAACAAAACCAACAGGATTCACAGTGTCAGCGTCCGGCATTACTTGCCCTACCAATTTTGGCGTGAATACGGATAATTTGGTTGCCAGCGGATTTATTGAATGTTTAGGCGATCCTGATCCTGCTTTTGCCGCGCGACTTGCGGCTGGGGATACCGGTTTGGTTACGCTTTCCGCGACTGCTCCGACATCAGACAGCACTGCTTCGTGGGCTGTGGTTACAAAAGACACAGAGTTTATATCTGTTACAACGAATCCTGTATCAGAAGTTGACGCAACAACGCCGACAGTGATTAGTTCAACATTGATCACGCCAAATAGCGGATACTTACAAGGAGGCGCGAGTTATGATATTACATGGTTTGGCATTACTGATCCTCATATAATTTCAACGCCGATTACATTGGAATATTCCGCATTAGGCGATTTTTCCGACACTACCTCCATTGCGACAAACGAAGCAAATGATGGCACCTATACATGGACTGTTCCAACCTCTAACCTTGCGACTGCAAAAGTTAAGATAACTGCGGTAGACAGTGTTGGAAATTCCGCAAGCGATAGTTCTGACAGCGCGTTTGTGATTGATTCAACCGTTCCGGAGGTTAATGCAGGCGCTGATGTTTTGACAAAAGTAGAAATAACCCAAGACGCGACTGTTACTGATACCAATATCGGTTCATATGAGTGGAAAAAGGTGAGTGGTCCGGGGACTATTACCTTTGGAACCGCCTCTGCTGAAGATACAACTATTTCGGCAAGCGAGGATGGGCCATACGTCATTCAGCTGACAGTTGTTGATTTATCAGGCAATAGCGCGTCAGATGATATTTCGTTTGTATGGGATACAACAGCTCCGACAGTTGAGCTTACAAAAGATCATGATGATTTGGTTGTTCGTGATGCTGATACAGTAATGATTACCGCGACATTTAACGAAGCCATGTCTGGCACGCCGATGATTACGATTGGTGATTTTGTTGCGAATATGAATGAATCAGCGTCATCCTATACCTATTCATGGGATGTTCCATCAGGCAATGACGGCGATGTGGTTGTGAGCGTAGTAGGTGAGGATTTGGCAACAAATGCCTTTGCAGGCGGAGGCGATGTCCCAACGCTTACATTTACCATAGATAACACTGCTCCTGACGCGCCAGTTGTTTCTTCACCTTCTGACACCGTTACAGTGAACGCGGCTACCTATACAATTTCCGGAACAGCAGAAGAGAATGCGTTGGTCAAGGTGTATAACGGTGAGGCACCAGTCGGGGAACAGCAGTTGTCAGGTGGGGAGACAAGCTACAGCGTTAACGCGACATTATCTCAAAACACTGTGAATAATTTGACAGTAACGACAACAGACACCGCAGGTAATGAAGGATTATCTTCGCCTGTTTCTGCGATTACAGAAGATAGCATCGCGCCTACTATTACCCCTTTCACTGTTTCAAATACAGTAATTTCTCCGACTGTTAGCAGTGGTGTGCAAGACACAAGCAGTATTGATGTCGCGTTTTCTGAGACATCAGATTATACAATAAAAATCAAGCAGGGAGCTACTCTTATTAAAACCTTACAAGATAGTAGAGCGTTAAATCCTGATCCTGTAATTTGGGATGGAACAAATAATAGTAGTGTACAGGTATCGGCAGGAACATATACTATCGAAATTATTGCAGATGATGATGCAAATAATAGAACAACTGATACTTCTGTTACCATCACGGTAGATAACACCGCGCCGACGATTGGCACATTGGTACCATCGGATAGTTCATATACATCCGACAGTACGCCGTTGATTTCTGCAACGCTTTCTGAAGCAGGAAGCGGAATCTTCAGCGCGTCTATTATGGTGACAGTTGATGGTGATCCAGTAACGATAGATGGTTTTGCAGATGGCGTTGCTTCGTACACCCCATCAGTTGCGTTATTAGACGGCTCTTATACAGTAACAGTTGACGTTTCAGATAATGGAGGAACTTCAGCAGTACAAGCAGTATGGAGTTTTACGGTTGATACCACGGATCCTATCATTGCAATTGATGGCGTCACCACGCCTACATCAACCAACTCTCAAACCATTTCCGGCTCATACACCGAAGCGAATGTCGCGAGTATCACGGTAAATGGTGAAACAGCTGATTTTGAGGGCGGAACATATTCTGTATCAGTGCCTTTAATGGAAAGTGAGAACACAATAACAGCCAATATTACGGATTTAGCGGGAAGAACTGATTCCGCAAGTAGTTCTATTGTGCTTGATATTTCATCGCCAGTAGTGAATGTGGGAGATGATGTGCGGGCAAACGCGCAATTTACGACAAACGCAACGGTAACAGATGCAACTGCGCTTACTTATCAATGGACCAAGCAGTTAGGAGAAGGAACTATCACTTTTGGCTCTGCTACAAGCGAGAATAGCACTATCTCATCTGATACAGACGGAACCTTTGTGATTCGGTTAACCGCGACAGACGCGGTTGGCAATCAGTCCTCAGATGATATGGAATTGATCTGGGATGCGACAGCACCGACAGTTGAATTAACTCATGATCAATCAGAAGACACTATCGTGCGTAATGCAGATGCCGTGGTAATCACAGCGACATTCAGTGAAACCATGGCAAGTGCGCCAACAATCAGTATTAACTCGCCTGGTTTGGTGAATAATGCACCAATGGCAGGGTCTGGTGATACATGGACATATACATGGAGTGTCCCATCTGGCAATGACGGCGACCATACGGTGACGGTTGACGGTTCGGATTTAGCAGGCAACGCGTACGTGGGTTCGGATTCGTTAAGTATGACCATAGACAACACCGCGCCAAGCGCAAGTGAAGTTACGCCGGTTACCAATCCCACCAATGACACAACACCGAATGTTGTTATCAATGTAGAAGAAGGAGCAAGCTGGGTGATTAAGAATGGTGAAACCGAGCTTGCGTCTGGAGTTGGGAGTGGATCAAGCGCACCAGTAACATTATCAGAGATTACTGCCGGAACATATAATCTCACATTAACTGCAACAGATACTGCAGGAAATACAAATGATGTGCTTCTTACAGCATTTACCATTGATACTACCGCTCCAACCATCACTAATAGAACTCCATCAGTTGGAGCAAGTGGAGTGGCGCCGATCGCTAATATCACAGTTACATTTAGCGAGGCAGTCGCTATTGGCTCGGGAAATGTTTCGTTTGATCCTTCAATTTCCGGAACGCCGGTTGTAGAATTTGATTCCGAAACCAATATCGCGACAATTAACCCAGAAAATGATCTTGACAATAATGTTACCTATACCATCATGTTTGAAGATGTTGTTGATTTAGCAGGCAATGTTTTAAATCCCGATACATCAAGCTGGTCATTCAGCACGTCAACCGGCTATTCAATCACTCTTACAAACAACGCAGGCAACGGATGGAACTTTATTTCTTTGCCAACGATTCCGGCATCAACCGCGATAGCTGATGTGTTAGGGGATACAGCAGAGGATATCGCGTCTGTATGGACATACGATGCCGCAACAGAATCATGGACATCGTATTTTCCAGCAGGACCAGATGTAAATTCCTTATCAACCATGACCGCCGGATATGGATATTGGATTAAATATACTGGCGCATCTTCGGCAACACTGACAGGAGAAGGCAATTTGTTGACTTCAGGCGGAGATACTCCATCCGCGCCACCATCGCGCTCATTACCTGCGGGCTGGAATTTGGTAGGGTATTATCAGGCACCGGGAACCACTAATGTTGATAAGAGCACGGCATTTCAGTCACTTGACGGGGTGTATACCAATGTGCTTGGATTTAACAACACTGGTAAGACGTATGTTCTGAACTCAAATATCAGCACAGTGAATCCGGGCGAGGCATTCTGGTTGTTGTTGCAATCCTCCGGCGTGTATAGCTTTTAATTCAAAGATAGTGTAGAGACGGGGTTAACCCCGTCTCTACATAACCCGTCTTTCTCTCCTTTTGGAATGTACTTGTAGAGATGCACCGGTGGTGCGTCTAAAAATGATCTATGAAAAAGATATTTGCATTACTGACCGCAACATTGCTTGTCTTCCCATCCATTGCGTTTGCAATTCCCGGAATGCCAAATCAATTTTATGGCGCAGTAACAGTGAACGGATCTCCGGCTACAAATGGCACAATAGTGGAAGCAAAAATCGGTTCAACAGTCGTGTTGAGTAAAGTAACCACAAGCGGTAAATACGGATATAATCCGAATGTTTTTATTATAACGGATCAGGATAACAACCGCGTTGGTCAAACAATCGCCTTTTTTGTTCAAGGAGTTGATACCGGCAAAACCGCGGTTTTTTCCGGCGGCATGTTAACCAAACTTGATTTAAGCATAACAACATCAACTGGCGGGACAACAGGAGGTACAACCAGTGGTACAACAGGCGGCACGACCAGCGGTACGACAGGTGGCGGTACGACAACTAATACAGGCGGAGGTACAACGACAACAACAACCAATGGATCCACAAATACGAATACAAATTCGAACCCTCCTGTCGCGCCGGTTATCCCTGATGCTCCGGCTGTTCCTGCAATTCCTGATACCAATCAAGGTCAAGTATTAGGGGAGAAGATTACTGCAATACCGGTTCGCGATATCGCTCGTATTGAGGCAACAGTGAATCGAGAAAAAGCGCGTTTTAAAAAAGCGGATACAAAATTATTGAATCGCCTGAAGGGAAGAATTTACTTGCAGGTTCAAGAGGCAGGCGAGGCGTGGTATATTCCAATGAACAGTACAAAAAAATTCTATTTAGCAGACGGGCCGACTGCGTTTGAAATGTTGAGTTCGTTTGGACTTGGTATTAGCAACAAGGACTTGGATAAAATTCCGGTTGGCATAGAAAAGCGGTTTGCAGATATTGATACAGATAAAGATGGCTTGCCTGATAAATTAGAAGAAGGATTAAAAACAAATCCTGCCAAAGCTGACACAGACGGTGATGGTGTTAATGATGGGGCAGAGGTGTTGACGAAAAAAACAAACCCGCTTGGCGCAGGGAAGTTGGCTACTGATACAAGATTGATCACCCGTCTTAAGGGACACATTTTACTGCAAGTGCAGAGTAGGGGTGAGGCGTGGTATTTGAATCCAGTTGATGGTAAGCGGTATTATATGAAAAGTGGGGACGCGGCATTTAATATTATGCGGTATTTAAGTTCGGGCATTACTAATGCGGATTTGGCAAAAATTGATGTGGGTGAGGTAAAATAACGCATTGTGGTTAAAGTTGAGTGTAGAGACGCCTCCCTGGGGCGTCTCTCGCGCTACGTATTGTAGAGACGTGCCGTTGGCACGTCTTTGTCATTATCTATACTGGTTGATAATGGCAGTCATGGCGTGGATATAGGCAAGGGTTTGAGAGTCGGTATCGCACCGATACCTGCGGTTTGCTTCTATTTGAATCGCATCTTTGCCGTTTACAACCACAAATCGCGTTACTGTCTTTTGTGAAGAATCAGCAAGCGATCCGCCGGTAAAATCATTATTGGATATATTGGTAATGCCATTCGCGGTAAACGTTTGCGTCATGGCAGTTACGATGGTGGGGAAGTGGGGGAATGAAATACCGTTCATAGTGCCAAGATCAATATCCCAATCATGTGTTTCGCTTGCGCCGTGAATATCAAACACCAATGTCACTTCCTGATGCGCGGTTAAATACGATGATAAGCTGGTTTTGAACGGAGTTGCATCTTCATAATTTGGATCTATGTCTTTGTATTGCTGATATAACACCGGTGCGCCGGTTATATCGCCAAGCACGCGAGCAAGCGGACCGGTGCAATAGTCAACTGTTTTTATGCTTCCATCACGGATGTGATTGACCGCGTGAGGAGCAGTAAGCACAACCGCGCCTGCTCCTATTTGCCATGCAAACGGCTGTGATCCCGACGGGGTTGCTGTATTCTGGTTTGCGCTGAACAACGGCTTATATTCAGATATTTTTACGAGGATTTCCGCGTCCGAGAGTGTTGGAATTGTTGGAGTTGTTGGAGTTTCGGGTGTCGTCGGTGTTGTGGGCGTAGTTGGAGTCGTTGGAGTTGTTGGAGTTTCGGGCGTTGTCGGATCCGTTGTCGTGGTTGTTGTCGTTGTTGTATTCGTTTGGGACGATGTTGTATTAGGCGTGTACACAATCGGCGGTGTGGTCTCTGTTTTTGCAGACGTGTCAGGCGTGCTTATGGTATCGTTTGTTTGAGACGTTGCAGGTTGTGAGATGGCGCGCGGGATAAATAGGGAAGACGTGTTTTGTATAGCCATTTTTTCCGGCAACAGCGATAGCGCGGTTGAGGATGTTTCTACTGGCGTAATTCCTAAAATTCTATTTACCGCCAGCGCTGTTGTTTCTATTTTTCTTTTGATATAGGCATCTTTGTCTTTATCAACAACGTAGTAAGAATTATCTTTTTTTAATACTGTGCCTAATGGAAAGGTTTGAGTATCTTTCCATATATCTCCAATAGTATAATTGAATCGTGAAATCAAATCATTGGGAGTCCATGCAAGGCGACTCCATTGAGGGTCATGGTAGAGCTCTTGATAAATATCTGCTGAAAGAATCGGGCGTAGAGTTCCGTTTTCCACCACAAATACGGCAGTGGTTTCTTTTCCTAATAAGCCGGTTTTTGAGGATCTAATAAGTGTGCCATCGCGAAAAGCAACTGGCGCGCTTGATGGAAGATCTGATACGTCAGCTGTTTTGATTGTATTAAAATTCGTGTAACCGTATGATTTGAACACGCTTTCATGCGGGAATACGCTTTTTGTTCCATCTTCATTTATTTTATACACAGCAGGGGATGTTGTGTCTTTGACAATATCTCCGGGGTTCGCTTTTGACGCGGAAACTGACTGCAATGGTTGGATTGTTATGTCGTGTTTTTTTGATGTGCTTCCGCTTGTGATGATAAAAGCAATTGTTTGCGCAGATGACGTTGTGTTTTTTACCCATCCCCAGAGGGTATTTTTTTCTTTGGGCAGAACTATCTTTTTGTTGCACTCAAGCCCGAACATGTCATTGAGCCAGAATGCTTGAGGGCAGATTGCCTCAATGACTGTTTCGTTTTTAGTATCCCATGTGAGAGTGATTTTTATTCCTTTTGTTTCATGAGATGATCCTATGGTAATTGTTGAGGATAGTGTTGCCTGTTGAGCTGTGGCGATATAAGGGATAATAAGCACCATTCCAGCTAAGGTAACAAAAACGATGGTTTTATAAAAGATATTTTGCATAGGTTCTGCTGTATGATACTCTATTATTATGGTATAATATCACAAATATGCAACGGCTGAAAGATGCTTTTATCCCCCATGAGGGAAATAATTATCACCCCCATGTTTTGCACACAAAACGGGCTGTTTTGTACGCAGGCGTATCTTTGGCAGTAAAAATCGGCGCGATTGTGTTTGTGCTTGCCCTGCCTAAAGAAGCGTTTTTATTGCCAGATGTTTTGCTTGAGCAAAAAAAAGAATTAGCGATTTTGGTTGATAATGTCAGAAAAGACAGGAATCTTTCTGTTTTGTCAACAAGCGGAAAGCTTGAGCAATCATCGCAACTTAAAGCCAGTGATATGGTGGCACAACAGTATTTTAGCCACACCACTCCTGACGGCAGGGGCTTCTCCTCATTTTTAAAAGAAGTCGGATATGATTATACTGTTGCCGGCGAGAATCTTGCTATGGGATTTTCAAGTCCCAAAGCAGTTGTTGACGCGTGGATAGCAAGTCCTCTGCATTATAAAAATCTTGCGGATCAGGAGTTTAACGAGCAAGGGCTTGGCATTGACAGCGGAGTATATGAAGGCAAAGATACGATTTTTATTGCGCATCATTTTGGAAAACCAAAACAGTATGTAACAACAGCGCAGGCACAGCCACAAGAGGTAGAAAAAAAGATTGAAGTGTCAGGGACAAAAATTTCACAACCGGCGCCAGTAGTTCAACAAAGCAATGAACCGGCGCAACCACCACAAGAACAGCACAAGCAACCGCAAACAGAAACGCAAACAGAAGCAGGCGGTACTGTTTTTCCGCCTGTTATCTATTATAAAGATCGCTCAAAAGTATATTGGCAGGAACTTGAGGCAGGCACCATTCAACTGACTGCAAATGCGTATATCGAAGGCGAGGTGTCTCAATCCGAGGTCTTTATAAAAGATGTTATAGTTCCGTTGAAACAAGAAGGGGAGAAGGGGCTGTATAGCGGAAGTATTGTTGTTAATAAAAGCGTGAATGATTTGTTTGAAGTTGTGATAGCGCCTGTGATTCAGATTGAAGGCGAGCATGGCGAAAAAATCACTGATTCAATGGATTGGGATAAGATTGTTGTTGTAAGTCCCGGGCCTGTTGCTAAGTATACTGCGTTAAATCATATTTTGCCTAAAGTGGGGATTGGTATTCCCCTTGCTTTTGTGCGATGGCTATATCTTGCGTTTATTGCTTTTTTTGCCTTTTGTTTGATATTGAAAATTTTTATCGAAATGCGGCGTCAGCATTACCATATCATCGGCCAAACGCTGTTGTTGATAGGGTTACTGGTGGTGTTGTTAGTAGTGTAGAGACGCGCCGTTGGCGCGTCTCCGTTAAAAACGGGGCATTATACATGGACATTGTCAATACTTGACAATATTTTATTATTATTGTATTTTTGCAATACGTTCTCGGAGTTCGGAACCATATAGGGAGCTTGAAATGCGGCGTTTTCTGCATTTGGTGGTGTTGTTGTTCGTGGCGTTGGCGACTGTCTCTGGCATTTCCGCTGATGAGTTCGGCTGGGTGGTGCCTAACCCAGTCGTTGTATCGATGAGTCAAGAGGTGCCGTATGGGCAGATTGAAGTTTCATTCCGTCGTAGCGGTAATGCAGTGGCCTTTTACAGTCTAAGTTACTCTGAATGGCAAGAAGAGAGGACATCGAGAGCGATTTACACGGATGATTCGGGGATTCCAAGTGTACGCTCCATACTTTACCCCACATGGGATCCGGCAAAAGGCAAGGAGGTTGGGGGGGAAATAGAAGAGGTAAGGCGTGACGACTTCGCTCCAACCCACTACATACGGCGTCCGTATGTTTCTGTTGGATGGGACGGGGTTGAGCCGTTTGAGAAGTGGCTCAAGCGGGTATCTATATCCTCTTCTATGGACGAGGCCTTTGTTTTAGGGAAACTCGTCCAGCGAGTTGATGCTTTCATCCTCATATTCGATAAGCATCGTCGTAAAGGACGATTCCAAAAAGAGTTCGTGGACCTATTCGAGGGATTCATTGGACTCTACAACGATTTTCGCGCCGAGATTCTTCCGTCAGCGGTCTTGACGGAAGACGAGCCCGAGGAACCTCGGGCCGTTGAGGCGCGCGGGCGGTTACCGGTGGAGTGGGGGACGCTCAAGAAACGATGAGCTATACCCCCTCGATTCACGAAGGCGGATTGTTCTCATATGAGAGAACTTTTCGCCTTTCTTTATTTTTACTATTTGGTTTGATACTGTAGAGACGTGCCCCTGGCGCGTCTGTGTTGATACAGAGACGTACCCACGGTACGTCTCTACACGAGTATGCCTAAGTTATCCGAAAAAATAAAAGAATACGCACTCAATGAGTGTTTTTTTGATGTGATTGGGTTTGCTCCTGTTCAGCCGAGCGATCATCATACAATAGTACAAAATTGGGTAAAGCAGGGATATCATGGCGGAATGAAGTGGTATGAGCGATCCGTTGATACGCGAGTGAATCCGCAAAAATTATTTGACAGTGCAAAAACGATTATCACGCTTGGAGTCAATTATTATCCCTTTGATTATCCGGAAGAAGTTTTGAATGATCCGTCGCGTGGCATCATCGCGCGGTACGCGGTGTATGATGATTATCATGAAATTTTATTACCAAAACTCATTCAGTTGAAAGAGTTTATAGAAAAAGAATTGGGAAGAAAAATAGAGTATCGCGCGTATGTGGATACCGGCCCTGTGTTAGAACGCGAGATAGCGGCGCGCGCTGGAACTGGGTTTATCGGACGCAATACAACGCTCATTAATTTTGAATATGGCTCCTGGGTTTTACTTGCGGAGTTGGTCGTGGATGTGGAACTTGGTATTCGTACTGTAGAGACGCTCCCCTGGGGCGTCTCTAACGATGAGACGCGCAAGGGGCACGTCTCTACACCAGCCACCTGCGGAACCTGCACCCGTTGCATTGATATCTGTCCAACAAAGGCACTTGTTTCGCCGTATACATTAGATGCAAATAAATGTATTTCGTATTTAACAATAGAACATCGTGGCATTATTCCACGTGAATTCCGAAGCGCGATGAAAAACCGCATCTATGGCTGTGATATATGCCAGGAAATATGTCCGTGGAATAAATCGCGGCAAAAGCAATCAACACATCCTGATTTTCACGCGCGCATGGATTTATACGCGCCCAAACTATTGGATTTGTTTCCGATGTCGCAATCGCACTTTTCAGCACGGTTTAAAAACAGCCCGATCAAACGGGCAAAGAGAGAAGGGTTTGTGCGGAATGTGTTGGTGGCTTTAGGCAACTGGGCAGATCCTTCGCTTGTGCCGATATTAGAACATGGTCTACAAGATGAAAGCCCGGTCATCCGCGCGCATACCGTGTGGGCTCTACGGCACATTGGCACACAAAACGCAAAAGATGTTATTCTAAAACACAAAAGTCGCGAAATACACCCACGTGTATTAGAAGAGATATAAGAGGTTTTTCTTCTCTATTTAGTCCTCTTTCTGTGTATAACTTTCTGTATTAATTGTGTTACAATTGCAGAGGGAGTGATATAATAAAAGCATACATTTTAGATGAAGAATCTATGAGTAAAAAAACCATTTTTCTTTTTACAAGCATTGTTATTATATGTGTTGCCGTGGTTGGTTTTTTTGTTTTTCGAAAGTTGACCACACCGTCTCCATCTTCAACAGGAGAGGTGTTGGGGATTGTGGAAGCGACACCAGATAGCTCTCAATGGGTTCCTGGCGCTAATGTGACAGGATTGGCTGTTGCCGCAGATGGAACACAATATATTGGTGGCTCTTTTACTGGCGTTGGTCCAAATAATGGTGGATTTGGAATTCCCGTCAGCACTGCTACGGGCAGTCCTGTGGCAACATTCCCTTTAGTTGCCGATGCAGTACGAGCAGTGGTATCTGATGGGTCAGGCGGGTGGTTTATTGGTGGTGATTTTAGACAGGTTGGGGGGACAGCACGTAATTATATAGCACATATCAGTTCCAATGGTACGCTTGATGCGACATGGAATCCGAATGCGAATGGGACTATCTATGCTTTGGTGTTGAGTGGCTCAACCTTGTATGTGGCAGGCGAGTTTACATATATCGGCGAAGAGGCACGCAATTATGTTGCCGCACTGTCTACTTCTACTGGTAACGCAACTTCGTGGAATCCTGATCCTGACAGCAGTGTATACACCATGGCGCTTACAGGAAGCACGTTATATATTGGCGGAGCATTTAGTTATCTTACAGAAGGCGGGGCGAGAGGGTATGTCGCCGCAGTAAATACGAGTACAGGAGTGGCGACATCCTGGAATCCTGATCTTGATGACATCGTTTTGTCTTTATTTGTATCAGGAACAACGTTGTATGTAGGTGGGTACTTTACATGTCTTGATAGTTCAGATACCTGTTCCCCTACTCGAAGCGCTCTTGCTTCTTTTAATACGACAACAGGTGCTGTAAATTCATGGGACCCAAATGCAGAGGATTACACATCAGTAGATGCTTTTGCTATATACGATACCACTCTCTATGTAGGAGGGACTTTTTCCTGTTTTAATGCGTGCGGGACTGAGCGAAATGGGATTGCGGCGTTTAATACTGCTACTGGGAGTTTAACAAATTGGGATCCTAATGCGGGAGCAGGATTTTCTGTTTCCGCTCTACTGCCAAGCAGTGACGGGAACATTGTGTACGTAGGTGGCACTTTTACTTCTATCGGAGGCGCGACACGGCTTTCCATAGCAGCTCTTAATGCTTCCGATGGACTTGCAACCTCATGGGATCCGAAGGCCGCAGGTGGGCAAGTTTTTGAGTTGGCATTGAGTGGCACGACGCTGTATCTCGGAGGAAGTTTTTCAACTATTGGGAGTAGTGTTGTTGTGCGTAATAGGATCGCGGCGATTGATCCTTCAACTGGTCAGGCAAAAACGAGTTTTAGTCCTTTAGTTATAGGGGCAGGACAACAAGTACATGGCTTGGTCTTAACTGCTGATGATGTTTCATTGTATGTCGGTGGTAATTTTACCACGATTGGCGGGCAGGCGAGAACAAGTTTGGCAAAAGTTACAACATCAGATGGATCTATAGCGGCATGGACTGGCAATAACCATGGTCTGACGACCATCAAGGATATGATTTTGAGTGGGACAACACTGTATGTTGCAGGATACGGCAAGGTGCTATCCATGGATACAACACAAAATGATACAGTAAATTGGACAGTTGCTATCACTGGTGGCATACCCTCTGAAGCACTTTCATTGACTCTTGTTGGAACTACATTGTATGTCGGTGGATCATTTACGACTATTGGCGGCCAGGCAAGGAATAGGATTGCGGCGCTGAATGCAACAACCGGGGCTGTGCTTGCATGGGATCCGAACGCAGATGGTATTGTGGAAAGTATTGTTAAATCTGCAAATGGAGCGACTTTGTATGTAGGAGGATCTTTCCAAAATATTTCAAGTACTGCGCGGAATCGGCTTGCCTCTTTTACCGTTGCAGACGGGCTGATTACCTCGTGGAATCCTAATATGAACGGCACTGTGCTTTCGTTAGCATTGTCTTCTTCTCATCTGTACGCAGGTGGAAAATTCACATCAGCCGGTGGAAGCACTCGTAATCGTTTAGCGACGTTTGATATTGCTGATATGTCTTTGACAACATGGGCGCCATCTTTGAATAGCGCAGACACAACAACGTCTACTATTAATGTTACAACGATTGCAAGTAATGGAACATCTGTGTATACCGGCGGTAATTTTACGATAATCGGGACTACCGTTAGGCCATATTACGCAGTGTATACAGAGTCGGAAAGTAATCCCACAATCCAATTCACCGCGACAACTTCAAGCGGGAGTGAGGCGACTACGAGCGTGACGCTTCAACTTGAACTCTCTGAGGCTCGGGGGAGCGGGGATGCAACTGTTGATTACGCAGTAACAGGC
>LCFM01000007.1 GCA_000999025.1 Parcubacteria group bacterium GW2011_GWA2_43_13 | reverse complement strand
CTATTCTTTTCGGATCTCTTCTGAGAAGAATTTATTCGATGCATTTTTTGATATCTATGAGCGTTTAAGTAAAAGGGTAGAAGTCCCTTTTTCTGTTAAGCAGGGGATACGGGATGATGACCCCCCACATTTACAAGCAATTAGGGAGGCGCTGGTTAATTTATTGATTCATACAGATTATTTTAGTAGTGGAAATGCCAGAATCAGGGTATTTAGCGATAGATTTGAATTTTTTAACCCAGGCGCACTTCCTAAAAAGATAGAATTGATACTAAAAGAAGATTTTTCGCAACCAAGAAATCCGATTATAGCAAAAATATTTCGTTTTGTGAAATTTTCAGAAAGCATTGGCAGTGGATTTGATAAAATGTTTCACCAAACGGATATTCTCCAAATCCCACCAAAGAATTATACACTGTCCGATATACGCTGATACCCAGCACATCGCCGATTTGCGCGCCGCGCAACCAAGATGACAGCTCTCCGCTTTCCGTAACTTGAATTTTCCGTACTGGATCAAGGGATCGGACCAATGCTATTTCTTGCTTAAAGAACGCTTCATCCAATGGCGGACATTCTCCAAAAAATTTTAAAAACGGCTCATTTTCAACTTGCCACCGTATGATCGTTTGTTTCTCTTTAAAATGAAGAACCGTTTCCCGTAACAGCGATTCAATCGCCTTGTTCCGCTTTGTATCCGAAAGCCGAGCCACCCATTCAGGAGGATGACATTCAGGCCAGCGCGGAACGCGGTTGCCTATAACAAACACCAATGACGCGTTTCGTTTTTCCGCCTCATCCACAATCCAATCATACGCTGTCCAATCATACGTGCCTTGTTGCCGCTCCACTGTGTTCCAATACACAGGAATGCGAAACAAACGAATACCAAGATCGTCCATGCTGTTTGTAAAAACATTTTTCCAATCCAATCCTAAATAATGGGCATACGGGATACTAAATGTTGCTCCCCATGCTTGATTATGACGCGGACTGTATGAATTCCATGTAACCGTTGCAATCAAAAGAAAAATCGCAATCGCGCTTGTGATTAAAAATAACTCCAAGACAAAGCGCTCAATTGTTTTTATGATTGATTTTTTTTTCATATACGTCATCTGTAGAGACGACCCCTTGCCTGCCCACCTTTGGCAGGGGGTGTCTCTGTCTTTGCATCTCCAGAGACGCCACAGGGTGGCGTCTCTACAAACCAGCAATAACCCATACGCCTATGCCAATACATACGATTCCGATTGTTTTAAAAATAATCTCGCGCCTGGTGAATGATTCTTTTAACAGATCCGGTTTGAATATCCAACCCAAAATCGCAATCGCAAGCAAGAGCGCGTACTGAACCCCTTGCAAAGCATTAATCACTGTCGGGCTCGCAAGAGACAGCGCGTATGTCAATACAATAAACCCAGCCCCACCGAATGATTCTCCCAACCCGAATACCAACCCTGATTTTGAAAACAATACACGAAACGCATCTTTCACATATTTTTTTTGTACAGGCGATAGCAAAAAAACACCAACACCCGCCACCGATCCCCATCGAGTCCAAATAAATCCATTGATAACATCAGTGTGATTAAAAATATATTTCATCCCGATTGATGATAACGCAAACAGCACAGCCGCTATAACAGCCACGCGCAACGATTGACGACGCGCCCCGCGAAGCTTCATCCCCCCTTTCCATAGCATACATATAGTGCCAATGATAAGCACGCCAACTGCCACATAGAGAGAAAATGAAAGACGCTCTCTTAAAAAAATTGCGGCAAAAATAAGAGTAATCACTGGAATCGTGGCGCCGATAACAGGCACGACAGTTGAAACCTCATCTGAATCCAAAGCGACAAAAAAGAAATAAACCGCCCAAATAAACACCGCACCTGTTGCAAGAGCAATCAGCGCACTGCCGAATGACAATGGGCTAAACCCCCATGGAACGAGAGCAGTCACAACAATACTGGCGATTCCGATAATGCCGGCGTACCCTGCCGGCTTTACCTGTATATGGCCCAGAATGAATTTACTCACAACAAAAGACAACGCGTTCAATAAATGAGCAATCAATACAATCCATAACCACATAGAAAGATACCTAACGACAAAAAACAAGAAACAAATAACAGGTATACTACGATGCTTCTATCCCATTTTTCTTGCAAATTTCCGCGTACAGATGCGCGCTTTGTTTGAGCGTGCGCTTTTGAGTTTGATAATCAATATGCACAAGCCCGAATCGCGGACCAAACCCAGCTTCCCATTCAAAATTATCAAGTAACGACCAGTAAAAATACCCGCGCACATCCGCGCCGCCGTTGATGGCATGCCAGATTTCAGTAATATATTCATGAATAAATTTTTGCCGTTTTTTATCATCATCTGTCGCAATGCCATTTTCCGTGATATATATCGGCTTGCCTGAATCGGCAAAATCCATCAGCGCATTAAATAACCCATGCGGATACAATTCCCAGCCGATATCAGACGTATCGCGCCGTTCTGTCATCACTGGTTCAAAAATATCAAAATTTTTCAGTATACTCATCAGGCGCACATGTTTGATGCGGATATGAAAATAATAATTCAGTCCTAAAAAATCATGGCATTGAGGGAATCCTGATTTTTTTAAAAACGCATGATTGGTAACACGATCAAGTATCATTTCAAACAATTGATCCAAAAACGCATGTTTGCGATAGGCGTGATAAGATGAAACATTGTGCGCCAGCCCGACACGGGCATGAGGATCAATCTCGTGAATTTTTTTATACGCCAGCCGATGCGCGCACGCCATTGTGCGATACACTCGATACGCTATCCACAGCGATATCTTTTGCGGTGGCCGGTGTCCAAAAATATACGCTTCAGTAAGATACACCATTGGCTCATTGATTGTAATCCACCAATCAATATATTCATGATACTCTTGAGCAACAAACTCAACAAACCGCAAAAACGCTTTGATATTCTTTTTTTTCTCCCATCCCCCTTGCTCGCTAAACCATAGCGGGTTTGTAAAATGATGCAGTGTCAGCATTATTTTTATGTTGCGTTTTTTTAACGCGCGGAACACATCATGATAATGCTCAATCGCATCCTGATCCCACTCGCCCTGTTTCGGCTCAAGCCGCGCCCATTCAATGCCAAGCCGATGCGCGGTATGATTGAGCTGTTGTATGGTATCAAAATCAGATTGAAACATGCGATAATGATCGCACGCCTCGCCTGATGTTTGATTGTGCGCGACATGACCCGGCTCCCATTGCCACCAATCACTGTGAATATTATTGCCTTCTACCTGATGCGGCGCTGTTGCCGCGCCCCATTCAAAATTTTTCGGAAATGCCAAAAGATTATCCCGATGGTGCGAGTTGCGATATGTTCGATTATCTTCATGCGAGCGAGAAATCCTCATATTAAACAATCAACGGCAGTTCCTCTATCGGCATTTTTTTGCCAAACACCACATTCTCTATACGATACGCGCCATGAGTCGGCGCCTCGACAAACCCATGCCATGCCATGCGCGCCAATGCGCCTGATTCAATCCAATCAATCAACCATTCGCCAGCATACCGCGGATCCGGTTGAGATACGCCACCGCCTACTTGATGTAACCAGTGAAGGTTATACTCTTCTTGCGACCCGATCGGATACGAAGCTATAATCGGCAAACCCAATCCGGTATAAAAACTCAATTCCGAGGGTTTGGTCCATAAAATATCTGCTTCAGCAAGCAAGCGGGTAAATTCTTCAAAATAAATTTTCCGTTTTTTTGCCGCGAAAATGATAAGATTTTTTCCTAACGCACTCCCTAAGTTCCAATACCGCGCATACCGTTCAAGCCATTGAGCTACGCCCAACCGCGTACCCGGACATAATATCAACCGAATCTCGCCACGCGCGATCACATGACGCAAACTATGCATAATCGTAAGAGCCAGCTGTTTTTGAGCCCCTGCTCCTCCAATAGCAAACAGCACTGTTGGTGGCGGAGCAGAACGAGGCGGGCTTGTTTCACCTAATGTGCGTGATACCACTTTCCCATATTTACATTGAAACACGCCACGCGGATCAAGCACATGCAATCGCCGTCGAAGCGCTTTTACCGCGATATCCGCATCAGCGCCGCCAATTAAATCAGGCGGCAATGGAAATCCTGTCAAATGGATATTTTCTTCCCGCACGCCATAGAGTTTTAATCGCTCCACGCATCTGCCTGTGGCGGCAAAATACTGGATTCTGCTTTTACGCGGGTCCAAAGGCGCCCATGCGCGAGAAATATCAGTATCTGTGGTAATACAAAAAATATCACCCGGATAGTCAAATTCCTCTGCCATGAACGCGGTGATAAAAAATGTCGTGATATACGGGATAGGATTATCCCGAAGACGATCTATTAAATCCCTGCCCAACCCTAATTTGAAAGCCGCGTAAATTTGGCGCGTTTGCGCGCTTGGGTGCGAAAGATCGCGCGCAGGGTAAAATGGCTGAATCTCTTGCATTTGGTCTAAAATACCAAAAATATATTTTCCAACAAACGGCACCGCCTTTGCGCGGGACAATGTTTCATACAGCGTGCGCGAACTCTCCCACAAAAAACGGTCTTTCCACGGGATACCACGATAATTGTTCGCCACAATCACTCCTTCGCCGTCGCGCGCAAGGTGTTTTAACGAATACGCCGGCCGCTCATGACCATATCCCATATCAACGGCAACAATATGCGCTGTGTGATTTTGATGTTTGTTGTTGTGTGATGCCATACTTTTTTGTAGAGACGGGGTTAACCCCGTCTCTACTATTCTTTACAGTATAGCAGAAAACAATGAGACGCCCCAAGGGGACGTCTCTACAAACTGTTTATTTCCGATCTATGGTTACCGCACTGCCTTGCACATTTGATGCCTCGGCCATAAGCGATTTTTCATAAAACGCGTTCAGCCACAATTCAGATTGATCCCGAGGCATCCAAGACGGAATTGATCCGCGTGAAAAAAATGGAAACACATACGCTTGAATTGTTGACTGATCCACGACCAACCCAAGAGCCACCCCTTCTTGCGTGGGTTGTGAAAAATACTGATCAAAAATAAAATTACCTAATGAATAAAAAATCGGGACACCATGATACACTTCCATGGGCTGAACAACATGCGGATGACCGCCGATCACCGCATCTGCGCCGCTATCTGCAAGCGCGTGCGCTATCTCTTGCTGTTGCGGAGAAAATCCAAGATACTGATATTCATTCCCCCAATGCATCATCACAATGACAATCTGGGATTGTTCTTTTGCTTTTTCTACCACACTTTTCATTTCTTCTATGGAAAACGGATTGTCAGTGGTGTTAAACCCAATAAAGGCGATCTTTTTTCCGGCCTGCTCAATAAATTTTACATTCTCATTTGACTCCTTCACCTGATCGCCAAACCACACAAGCCCATTACCTTCTATATGTTTTTTTGTTTCTTCAAGCCCTGCGTAATGCTGATCTAATGCATGATTATTTGCCAAAGAAAACGCGTCAAAACCCCATGACTTGAGTTGCGGCACAACCACCGGATCAAACCCAAACTGAATCTCTTTAAATTTCGGCGTACGCGTTTGCACCACCGGCCCTTCCAAATTTGAAATGAGCGCGTCTTGTCCAAAAAATTCTTTCGCGCCTGCAGGAACCATGTTTTCAAACAGCACATCAAGATTGTTATGCGTTACCTTTTGCTCAACAGTTCTACCGAGCATCATATCCCCAAAAAACAACAGCGATACCGGCCGAGACGCTATTGTGCCGTTTTCATAAAAACGAATCACCGCTGTTCCCGTGTGTTTGTTATCTAAAGATACAAATGATTGCGCTGATACAACATCAGATGATCCAATGTTCATTGATTTCAATAAAGAAATAAAAAGAGAAAGCGCTTTTGGCGATTCCACGTCAAGAGATACAGTGCTTTGCTCATCAAGAGAGCGGATCACTGATAGCGCATGCGCGTCGTGAAACAGCTGAAGCGCATCAGAAGAGAGATGTGTGCTTGCGATAAGCAGTGTTGAGTCATTCAACATTGATGCGATTTTTTCTCGCGCGTCTTCTATGGTAACATCACTCCCTACTATCAAAGGAATAACTTTCGCTTTGGGAAAATAGTTGGCAATCAAGGGAATATGAGCCGTGATACTTGGTTCTTTTTCAAATATCGCGTCATCACCCGAACCGCCCAGTTGCGCCACAACGTTGGCATCTCCATGGACAATACCCAACGGCGTATCCCACGAAGCGACTGTTGTGTTGTAGAGACGCCCCCCTGGGGCGTCTCCATCAACGGGGAGACGCGCCAGAGGCACGTCTCTACCGATAATGATAACCCGTTTAATCGGCTGATGGCTTATAGAAGCAAACACTGTGGCATTGTGAGAAAGAGCAGAATTATCATACGGAAGAAACAACGCGCGTACTTTTCCAGCCGCAGGAGCAGGCGACTTGGTTGGCATTTTCTCTGTCCATATATCGTCAGTAAGAACGATTGTTTGTTCCTTGTGCGAACTACCACTTTGCCTTAACACACTACTTGAACTCGTTTGAGATAATACAAAAATACCAATCACAACTACAATGCAAAGCCCAATAGCAATGGCTATAAAACTTTTTGAAATCATCTGCATCATATATTCATACCATACACATCTTTGCGCTCTTTTGCAAAAAAAAGAGGGCGTTGCGTTAATCGCACTACCCCCTACTTCCTCTCTCAATAAGAGAGGAAGCATCTTATTCCTCTTCTTCAGAACCAAACAACGTATTCGCGATGTCCCTTATATCAAAGCCCTCGAACGATATTAGCTCTGGGGCAGAAGACAGACGGGACTGCCCTTTATTATCAAGAAGCCATAACCCAACGGACTCTAATCGCCACAATATGGAAAAGAAGTCCGGGGTCGTCTGCTTTTGATCCACTGATATACTTGCCATGATCGAATGCTTAAAAAGGATATTCAACTCCTCCTTCTTACATACAGATTCAACGGTAGCACGTACTATCTTGGCTTCTTGAGTATCAAGACCACAACAATCACAGAAGGCATCAAGAGGAACCCATGACTCCCTCTCACCATCGCACAGGTACACCCCAACACCGGTCCTGGGTATCTCAAAAAAAGAAAGGAACAACATGTCGCTCTCCTTTACTGCTTCTTAAACGGAAAGCTGGTTCGATGGGCAAGTATGGCCATTTCACTGATCCATTGCTTGCGAAAATCGCCTGCCAGGTAAAATGACCCAGTAACAAGCACTGCGTCATCTTGCGTGGCAATCGAAAAAACATACTCCAAAGCGCGTATTGGGTCAAGAAACGAATAGACGCGTTTATTCCAATGCCTCGCCTTTTGCGCCAATTTTTGTGGAGCTACTGCCCGGTTATGACCGCCGTTCTGAAATCGTGTACAGATAACTTGTTCTGCTTTTTTACATAACAAAGCAAGTGATTGATCCACGCGCTTTGCCTCACTTAAAGCAATAATTAAATATAATTTTTTATACGAGAGTAAAGCAAGGTTTTCAATGGTTGAAAAAAGTTTTAAATCATTATGCGCGCCGTCTAAAATAACTATTGGATTTTTTTGAATGATTTCAAATCTGCATGGAAGTTTTGCTTTCGCAATGCCGGTGTTAATAATTTTTTGAGAAATACCTACATCAGTAAGGACGGCTTGAACCAACGCTTTGTTTGTAGAGACGGGGCGGTGCCCCGTCTTTCGGGAGACGCCCCAACGGGGCGTCTCTACGCAAAATAATTTCGCGCCAACCTTATCGCACTCATATTGAAAAATCTTTCGCAATCGCGGTCGCTGTTCCGCAGTGTATACGCGACATCCCTTTTTTATAATTCCTGCTTTTTCATATGCGATTTTTGATACTGTATTTCCTAAAATTTTTGTATGATCTAATCCGATATTGGTAATCACCGCGGCAACAGGCGCGGGTATCACGTTCGTACTGTCGTACCTCCCCCCACACCCCACCTCTAACACCACCCATGTGCAGTTCATTGCTTTAAAATACAACAATGCCAACGCAGTGCAAATTTCAAAATACGACGCAATCCCATGCGGACATTTTTTCGCCATGACATCTAATACCGGTTTGATACTATCAACCAAATCCGCAAATTCATCAGGTGAAATATATCTTCCATTGACTGAAAATTTTTCAATGGTTGTGGTGGGGAACGGCGAGGTGAACAACCCGACATTCGATATATCGTGCACTGTAGAGACGGGGTTAAGCCCGTCTCTACAGTACTCCAACAACACCTGATACACCATATTCGCCACAGTCCCCTTCCCAGCTGTTCCAGTAACATGAATATACTTCGGTCCGATGTGCGGATTCCCAAGTAATTTCAAAAGATATTGCATCCGTTTAAGATACATCCCCGGATGCGTATGGCTTGTCATGTAATTTTTTTGCGGAGCGATATTGGATAATCCCTCTAAAAACCGAACCGCTTGATAGTAGCGTTCAAACGTATTCATATAAAATCAAGATTAACTGATTCGTATAAAAAAAAGCAAGGGCGCAGGGATGATGACATTCTCATCCCTTACGCCCGCAAGATCCATTAGCCCTCTTTGTCAGCTCGATACCACGCGAACAGTTCTCGCCAGTCCCCGCTCTCCGCCAACAAAACCGCTGATTCAGCTTCTTGAAGAAAGCGGAGTATTTGTTTGTTGTCGCGTAGACCAGCGTTTAAGCTATAACGGGAAAGTGGCTGACCTTTATCAGACAAGAGAACTTGACGAACCGTATCCTTGAACGAGTCGCCAATTGCGTTGAGAGATGCCGTCAGCATCTCAATCACGGACTCCGTCTCCACCATCGCCTCTGCGATCAGATCAAGAACCGCTCCTGCCTCTTGATCTGAAATCGGCCCGTTGCTCCCACTTACCAACAGCGATTCCATCGCGTTGCGAAAATGCTCCCGCCCGATTCGCGCGCCGCGGATAAGCTCTATCATCTTACCCACAAACACACTGATCGAGGCAGAAACAGCAGTGGACTCTGCCTTGAATAAGCCATCGCTTTCAGGAGTCGTAGGCGACTCACCCTCTGCTTGTGGTTCCGTAGAGGTGCTGGGGGGAACAACCAATTCTGTGTCGTCGCCGTCAGGACTTGTATCCTGACCCGAGTCGGTACGAGGAGTCGGAGGATCGTTTCCTGCGCCGCCCTCTTGATCGCCTTGCGATCCCGGCGAGGAGGAGGAGTCAGGAGATTGCGCTTTTACCCACTCCTCGCCTTTTGGTGTCAGCCGAAATCCGATGGGTCGCATCTCACGAGGATCCCGATCAATAAATCTTCCTCTCTCCAATATCTTACACAATTGCGTTGCCCGCAGTCTCCTGACGCCAACAGCGCGAGATGCTACAGCATACGCATCTCGCACCAATCCACTGTCATTCCTCTCCTTGCCAAAGCAGAGCAAGAGATCCTGAACGTTAGGAAAGTCCTCAAGCCGACACTCTCTGGCAAAGTCGAACCGCTCTCCTTGTGGAGGTATTTCCACCTCCAATGAACGTCGCTCGGTTCTAACCACGCGGATATGACCGTTCGTGATGAGATCATTCCGCGCACTTTGCCAACAAGCGGGCGTTAAATCCCAACCGCCGTCCTCTCTGGATAGAGAGATAATCTGCTGAATAACCTCGCTGATGTGCCGAACCTCAGGGCCTTGCAGTCGTTGAATAATCTGCACAACCCGATCATATGCGGTAGTGGGATAGTCAACAGTGGCATCTGCCTTCTTCTGCGGAACATCGCTCGTACCATGCATAGCCGGCTCCTTATGTTTATCGGCAACAGCGTCAAAAGCGATTGGAGAATTGGCAGGAGAAGGTTGAGGTTCCAACGGTTCAATGGGAAGAGAAACACCTTCAGCGACATCAATAGGCACCGCCATGGCAATCCCTCCCTCTTCTAATGAGATCCTCTCAAGCAAAAACTCAATCATGCGTAGAGGAAACAGCACTTCAATATCCCCTGACGGGAGTTGAACTTCTACTCCTGCCTTACGATAATCCCATATCGCATGGGCGATAAAGCTCACATTCAGTGAGCCGGGAAGATAGACCACAGAGTGAATCTCTTCCCTCTCCATGCGAACAATCAGGATCAACGCGCCCTCTTGATCGCCTTCTTTAACCGTAATATCAAAGTCAAAGCGGATCAGAGGACTCTGTTTACGCTGGAATACGATGCGCTTTCTATGACAAAGCCGATTTTCCCCCCTCCTGTTTTCTGTCATTCGCTTCACCCCTGGAAAACTCTCCAAAGGCGAAAGATCATGAAACGGCAACGACATGGCATCCATGTCAGTAGCTGTCATGGCTTTTCTCCTTAAGAGATGACCAGCAGATGAGAGAACACGAAACAAAGACATCAAAAGAACAATCTCACTACACTACTCAATTCCCGCTCAAACGTCAATCAATGTCTGAATGACGAAATGTATTGTTAGTGTAGTAAATTAAAGGTCTGTAGAAAATAAAAAAAACAGGAGCTTGTCGAACACTCCTGTTCCTACTTTCCGCTTTTGTTCATGTGCCGTGCCAAGCCCTTATCAATCGGTATCACTGATTGATCGCATGATATGCCGAAGTGGACAAGCGATACGATCGGCTCAATCGCCTCTTGCATGGTAACGAGATATCGTGGGTCAAACTCTATAGGCCATACCACAGAGTTTTCTAACACCCCATACGCCATGCAATAAGCGCGCGATCTGTCATGTGCGTGGAGTTGATTCCACTCCTCGGTCCACGCCTCCACATCCCGCTTGGCACGGGCATAGCACACCCGAGCCGGCGCACCGACATCAACATCTTCTCTGCCCTCAAGTATTATGTGGGCTGTTGAGATTGAAAAGGTGATGATTCGGGCATCACCTGACAGAAGAGGATTAATACTGTCCATGACTTTGTGGATATAGCCGAAATTCGATTCCCAAAGCGTAGCGACTTCTTGATACCCAAGCACATCGAGCGGATGTGCAGGAAACGGGCCCGGAGTCAAGACAACAGCATCCAAGAGTTGTCCAACCCCAGATTGGCACCCTCGTCGAATTGCCGAGACACGCACAGCATGACCCAACGCAGAGCGCATCTCTGTATTGGTAATCGCCTCGGGCAAATCCCCATAGCCCATAGCAACTATAGAGCCAAGCGTGCTATGCGGAAGATGTTGCTCAAGATTATACGCGTATTCTACTTTTCGCGCATGAACGATTACATCCCACCCAAGTTCCAACAACTTGCGCAGAACATGAAATCCGACACTACCTTTCGGCTTTGTGTCATCTGGCACACGAACGCCAGTGACGAGCATCAGCCGTCGCCTCTCCATGGCGTTCTCCTTGGTTAAGATTGAATGATACTGAAAGAACAGGATAGTACCATACAAGAAATACCTAATTTTAGCAAAATTATTTGATACCTCTCTAAAGGGACTGTGTAGAGACGTAGCGGTGCTACGTCTTTTGCGTTTCATAATACCTCCATCACAAAGACGCACCATCGGTGCGTCTCTACAGTATTTTTATCAATATGAGCGAGCAAACAGTACCCGCTTTTTTGATGGCTTGCCTGAATACACACACAAGCCATCTTCATCTTTTGAATCAAATGGCACACACCGAATTGTGGCTTTTGTTTCTTCTTTAATCTTTGCCTCGGTCTCGGCAGTGCCATCCCAGTGCGCCATTAAAAAACCACCAAGCTCTATTTTTTCTTTAAACTCATCCCACGAATTCACCGTATATGTCCGCTCTTTTTGATACGTAAGCGCTTTATCAAATAAATCCTGTTGAATGCGTGGAAGTATTTCAGAAACAAAAGATACCAACCCCTCTTCTGAAACTGTTTGCTTTTCACTATTATCGCGCCTGACCGCGATAACAGAGTGTGCCTCAATATCTTTTGGCCCAAGTTCAATACGCAACGGCACTCCCTTTTTCTCCCATGCAAAAAACTTTGGCCCTGGTCTGCCCTCATCGCTCATATCAATTTCAACGCGCACATTCGCGCTTTTCAATATCACTGCATATTCTTGCGCTTTAGCAAAAACCATATCCCGCTCCGCGTCTGTACTCCAAATCGGGATAATGACAACCTGAATTGGCGCGATATTGGGCGGAAGTACCAACCCCTTATCATCGCTGTGTGTCATAATCAACCCGCCGATCAATCGGGTGCTTACGCCCCAACTGGTCAACCACACAAATTGCCTGCCACCTTCTTTATCTAAATATGAAACATTAAACGCTTTTGCAAAACTTGTGCCTAACATGTGCGATGTGCCTGATTGCAATGCCTTACCATCTTGCATCAATGCTTCTATAGTATAGGTTCGTTCTGCGCCTGCAAACCGTTCAGAGTCGGATTTTTGGCCATCAATCACAGGAATAGCTAAAATCTCCTGAACAAATTTTTTATACACCTCAAGCATTTGAATGGTACGCTTTTGAGCGTCTTGTTCGTCTGCATGCGCAGTATGCCCTTCTTGCCATAAAAACTCGGTTGTACGCAAAAACGGCCGAGTGCGCAGTTCCCAGCGCACCACATTAACCCACTGATTCAGCACCAATGGCAAATCGCGGTACGAGTGCACCCAGCGCGAGTAGGCATCATAAATAATGGTTTCTGATGTCGGCCGAATCGCAAGCGGTTCTTCCAACTTTTTACCGCCTGCATGGGTAACGATTGCTAATTCAGGAGAAAAACCTTCAACATGTTCTGCCTCTCGCGCAAAAAAACTTTGTGGAATAAATAACGGGAAATACGCATTTTTTACACCGGTCTCTTTAAACCGAGCATCTAAAATCCGCTGGATATTTTCCCAAATCGCATAGCCGTAGGGTTTGATAATCATGCATCCTCGCACTGGCGCGTTTTCCGCAAGCTCGGCAACATCAATAATATCAAGATACCACTGGGAATAATCCTCTGCGCGAGTAGCAATTGTGTGTTTTTCTGAAGACGGCTTATTACTTACTTCTTGGAGCGAAGCGCCATCTACTGGCAGTGGATCTTGAGTCATATATCAAAGAGAGAAAACCATGGCATTCCCCTTTCCATGGCAATCTCATAAAATTATGCTATAACATTAACAGAGTCATGAAAAATTACAATATTATCCTTACTCTCGAATCTGGCCATTTCCTGAAACAATCCACTTATAGGTAGTCAACTCTTTCAATCCCATGGGCCCACGCGCATGCAGTTTTTGCGTGCTGATACCGATTTCTCCGCCCATTTCAAAACATGAGCCATCAGTAAACCGAGTAGATGCATTATGATACACAACCGCGGCATCCACTTCTTGTAAAAACCGGTAAGCAATTTTTTTATTCTCTGTAACAATCGCTTCGGAATGACGGGTGCTGTAATCAGCAATATGATTGAGCGCATCATCTACTGTATTCACTATTTTTAACCCACATTGAAAGGATAACCATTCAGTTGACCATGTATCTTTATTCGCCTTGCGTACAAAAGGATATTCATTGTTTTTCAAAATCGCATATCCTGCTGTATCTGCATGAATCATAACGTGTTTTTTCTTAAATTCTTGCGCAATCAATGGAATTATTTTTTGCGCAACTTTTTTGTGCATCACTATTGTGTCAAGAGAATTGCACACCGATGGTCGCGTGAGTTTTGCATTTGCGACAATCTTTACTGCCTTTGAAATATCCGCGACCTCATCAATATAAATATGGCATACGCCTGCGCCGGTCTCTATAATCGGCACTACTGCTTCTTTCCGAACAAAATCAATAAGCCCTCTTCCACCGCGCGGAATAATAACATCAATGAACCCCTCTGCTTTCAAAAGATGGGAAACGCAAGATCGCGGAGCAGAACCAAAGTTTATGACCGCATCCGAGGAACTCCCTTTCAGCCGCAGTGCTGTATGGATACATGCAACAATCGCGCGGTTTGTTTCCCCTGCCTCTTCTCCGCCCTTCAAAACAGCCACATTCCCGGATTTGATTGCCAGCGCAACCACATCCAGCGTCACATTAGGCCGCGATTCATATATCACCCCGATCACTCCCAACGGCACTGATACTTTTTTCAATTCCAACCCATTGTGTAATGTTTTTTCGAAAAGTATACTGCCAAGCGGATCTGGTTGTTTTACAATCTCGCGCATATCGGCGAGCATTGCGTGTATCCTTTTTTCATCAAGAATAAGCCGATCAACTTTAGGATTTCCTGCGTCCATTCCTTTTACATCACGACGATTTGCTTTGAGAATACTCTCTTGATGCACGCGTATTTCTTGTTGAATCGCATTCAGCACAGCGTTACGCTCAACACAAGAAAGACGAGCAATATCATAATGAGCTCGCCGCGCTTGCGCTAATTGCTGAAAAATATCTTTTTTTGTATATGGCATATTACAGTGATTGTTTCATTTCTTGAGCGCGTTCATACGCGCGCTGAACTGCTTGATAAAAAATGGATGCGACATCGCGGTTTTTAAGTATTTCTATCGCCGCGGCAGTTGTACCACCTTTTGATGTTACTCTCACGAGGAGCTCTTGAGGCACAACTCGTTCTCCTTCCTGAAGAGAAAGCGCGCCACAAAACGTTGCCTGCACAAGACGCTGTGCTTGATCTTTAGTAAAGCCCAAATGCTCTCCAGCAATAATAAATTGCTCTTCTAAATAATACACATACCCAGGCCCTGACCCGCTTAATGCAGTTGCGCGATCAACCAAATCATCTGTCTCAACTCGCATATCATCACCTAAAGATGAAAAAAATAATGTTATTTCATCAGGAATGGATGATTGTTGTGATGTCCAAACAGTGATGCCCTTACCGATACGGGAAGGCAAATTGGGCATACACCGAACTACATGCGTAACATCGAAAGCCGTAGCAATAATATCACTCTCAATCCCGGCCATAATAGATACAATCCATGTCTCATCTGAAAGAGTCGGATGTATTTCAGACGCAACGGCTTGAAAATCCTGTGGCTTTACCGCAAGTATAACAATACCACATTTCTGCGCGATTTCATTCAATAATGCGTGTTGCGAACTCGGCAAAATACTAAGATTTTCTGCATGGGTATCTGTGATAAAAAGATTCTTTTGAGGGAATCCTGTTTCTAAAAGACGGTTTACAATAATTGATCCCATGTTCCCGATCCCAATGATTCCTATATTCATAAAAATTTTTTACTTTAATAACGTAATATTATCAGAATGTACGACTTCGCGAGGCAAACGCCGTCTTATACTTTCTTTATCTTTTTTTTGTTTCAGCGCTTCTGATAGGATTTCTGAATCATAATCAACAATACCCAACGCAATGGTATCGCCTTGCATATCAAGAATATTCACAAAGTCCTTTTGTACAAATTTACCACGAACTTTTTTAATCCCAACGGCAAGTAAACTTTTCCTCTGTTTAAGCGCTTCTTTTGCGCCATCATCAACAATAATCTGCCCATTTGAAGTTGAACCAAGAAGAAGCCATAATTTTTTATCAGATAATGAATCCTCTCCAATACGAGGGAACCATGTACCGACTTTCTCTCCTGAAAGCAATTGAGAAAGATTCTCTGTTTTAAGGCCATTGATAATATGAACATCAATACCTGCGGTTGTTGCCATTTTTGCAGATCGTAATTTTGAAAGCATACCGCCGGTGCCAAACGATGACCGAGATGCCGAACACATTGCGGTAATTTCTTGATCAATATTATCAACACGCTCTAAAAATTCTGCATTGGCATCAACGCGCGGGTCAGCGGTGTATAGCCCATCCAAGTTTGTCAAAAAAATCAAACGATCTGATCGCGAGAGAATCGCGGCGTACACAGCTAACGCGTCGTTATCGCCAAACCCGCCACCTTGAAGCGCGACAGCGTCATTTTCATTTACTATTGGGAAAATATCATGATGCAATAACTCCTGAAACGTATGCCTTATGTGCGCATAATTTTCTCGTACCGTGAGATGTTCGCGGGAAATAAGAATTTGAGATGGTACAATATCTCGCTCTACGCAAAGACGATAGTACATATCAATCAAATGCATTTGGCCAACTGCGGCAAGGGTTGAACGATCCAGGGTATCAGCCGTTTTTTGCAATACAATCCTGCCTGCGGCAACCGCGCCTGAAGAAACCAAAACAATGTGGTATTGTTTTCGCCACTTATAAATATCATCAAGTAAATGTGTAATAATATCTGTGTCAAAATTTTTCCCACTTTCCCCCAATAACGCATTTGACCCAATTTTTATTGTGATAACTTCTTTATTCATATTTTGTGTGTATAAAAAAACACTTTCGTCTTTCAACCATTCAAAAAATGATTGATAGGACGAAAGCGTTTTAGAGTGTGATGTCTCTATGCTTATCGTGGTACCACCTATCTTTGTGCTTATTGCCTCTTTGTAGAGCGAGGACACTCGCCTTGTTGTTCCGCGCTCTGCGCACGGATTTTTCCAAGGCCCCAAAAGAAAGCGGGTTCACAAATATCACTTAACTCGTTTTCACCAGCCACGAGCTCTCTGGTAAGTGGATACTCATTACTATTCTTTCCTGTTTGCATCATTAATACTATTAGGCACTGTGTGAAAAAAAATGTCAAGAAAAAAATAAAAAAGGCAAAAAAACGGGAACACCTTGGGTGTAAAGGCATTCCCTCGAGGGTTACCCTCGATCATGGTTTCACCGCCACAACACGAGTTTGCTGTACCAGTTTCCCAGAACTTTCCGGGCGTCAGGCGTTTCCGCCAAGTGCGCCAGAAAGTCAGCGTACTCTGCCTCATTCTTGAAAAACCCTTCTGCCATGAGTGCCGCTTGACGCGCACGAGCGCGTGAGGCAATGTCTTCAGCAAGGCACTCGGGATGGAATTGGACCGTCCGCGTTTTGCCGCCGATCGCTAACGACTGAACTCCATTGTGGTGAGTCTCTGCGAGAACCTTCACATCTGGATTTTGAGGCAAACGCACCACTGAATCGCGGTGAGTTGCCAATCCCCAGAAGCGTTCAGGTATGTCCAGGAATAACTCATCGAACATGCCAGCGACAGTAAGATCCACCGCAACGCGTCCGAATTCACGTCCTCTGGGATCTTTGTCAACGATGGCGTTTGCTAAGGTTGTTGCAATGAGCTGATGCCCAAAGCAAATCCCTAACAGCGGGATGTGTGACTCGTGGCAGTACTTGATGAAGCTCTGTAACTTGGGAAGCCAAGGCAGAGAATCATACACTGACGCATCCGAACCTCCGATGATGACTCCACTATTTCGGGTTTGAATGAACTCATCAACCGAAAAGTTGTGAGGCGCACTCTTAACGTGCACCTCGATATTAGGGTCAAGTGGCTGGAAAATGGATCTGAATAATCCAACTTCCCTGCCCTGCACCCCCTTTGTGCGACACGATACGAAGTAGATGACTGGGCGACAGAGTCGCATTGTCAAATCCCTTCACCTCAAGTTGCGGACACACCCGTTTCGATTGATAACAAATATATTACGCCGCTAATTTTTTGTCAAAAAAAATGAGGTATACCTGTTAGCAATGTATGTGCTTCTTGGGTATACCTCTTTGAGACGACCATAGGCCATCCTCCTAATGTGCGTTCGAATTTGCGAAATACAGAGCGGTTTCCACTCCTTGAGACACCATGCCGACCGCCTCATATAGAGAAAGCAATGAGGTTACCTCTCCGGTCATGCGGGTTCGTACTTCGATGCCTTTGTTGCCGACGACGATGATAAACGGATAACCGATCAGCTCGGCATCCGCAATTTTCACACCGAAACTGAAATCGCGGTCATCGTACACCACCTCAACATCGGTGGTATCGCACAGATCGCGGTAGATGTTCCCGGCCTCGTCGCCGTGCTTAGCGAGGTTCGCCGGAATCACCACACAGTGATACGGCGCGATTGCAACAGGCCATACAACCCCCCGCTCGTCAGCATGTAACTCGATGCTGGCCGCCATGATCCGTCCGATGCCGATGCCATAGCACCCCATCCAGAACGGCTGATGAGAACCATCTGCCAACTGAAAGGTGGCTTTGAGCTTCTCGGCGTAGACGGTCCCGAGCTTGAACACATGTCCAACCTCAATTCCGGTGTATGCTTCAAGTGCATTAGTGCACCTTGGGCAACAGTCGCCGGCCCTGACACTGCGAACATCCACCACCTTATCCGGTGATTTGACGTCCCGCCCCCAGTTCATGTTGACGAAATGATAGTCCGTGTCGTTTGCTCCACTCACGAAGTTCTGGATCCCAACGACAGATCCGTCTGCGAGAATCGGGCATTGAATGCCCAGCGGACCAGCAAAACCGACAGCCGCACCGGTTACCTCTTCGATATCCGGAATCATAGCCGGCTTGACTGAAATGCACTCTGATCCGAGTGCGTTTTTGAGTTTGACCTCATTCACATCGAGATTTCCGCGGATCAGAATCGCGAAAACCTCAGTTTGGGCTCCTTTGTACTTTGCCTCGTAGATGAGGGTCTTAACCAACCGTTCTGGTGTAACGCCAAGAAACGCACTGACCTCTGCAATGGTTCCGGCGTTCGGAGTATGCAGCTTCTCCATCGGGTTGAGAGCTTCCTCCTTCCATGGAGGAATAGTGCATGACGCCTTTTCGATGTTTGCGGTGTACCCGCACTCAGTGCAGTGTACAATTTCGCACTCTCCAGCAGAGGATGATGCCGGAACGATGAACTCTTCAGACGCATCACCGCCGATTGCGCCTGAGTCCGCCTGTGTCTGGAACAGGGTTGTCAGACCGCATCGCGTGAAGATGGCCCAGTACGCGCGAACCATAGCATCGTAGCTTCGGTCCATCCCTTTGGCGTCTGCGTCAAAAGAGTACAGATCCTTCATTATGAACTCACGAACGCGCAGTACGCCGGCACGCGGACGCTTTTCCTTCCGGAATTTCGGGGTGATCTGGTACCAGCGTTGGGGGAGTTGGCTTCGGGAACGAATCCGCTTCTTAGCCAACAACGTAATCGGCTCCTCATGAGTCGGCCCCAACAAGAACTGCGTCCCATCGGCTTCGAGTTTGAACAGGACATCCATGCTGTCCCAACGACCTGTCTGCTTCCATGGATCAGCAGACAACAGAACCGGGAGACGAATCTCTTGCCCGCCCGCGTGATTCATTTCTTCGCGGACGATCTGTTCGATCTTGAGCATGCTTCGCACCGCCAGCGCTGTGTATGAAAACACGCCCGCTGACTCTGGTTCGATCAGACCAGTGCGTAGCATGAACGCGTGACTTTTAGCCACAGCGTTGGTCGGAGTCTCGCGCATCGTAACAAGATCCATCATGGACGCTCTCATGATCTTCTCCTTGAAGTATAACGAGTGGTAGGTACAGTCGTCGCAGATAAAAAGAACTTACATAAAATAACCCTTTTTGTCAAAGAAAAAAGGCGTCTCGTTACTGACGCCATTCGTACGGGTAAAGGTTTTTTGAGAAATATACTACTCCTATACCCGCAAAAGGAATAGCAGTAAAAACAATCCCATGGTCATGAGCAAGGGAGATGAAATAAGGCACATGGTATGCCCATGTGCATAACCCTCCTATTGCCTCAAAACAAACTCCCTCCTGCGTTGTACGGCACCGAAGTTGCTCGTACCCACAACGTTCGTAATACCTTCGGCGGGCATCTGTTGCCAAATCAGTTGTTTGGTATGTACTTATACATACCCCAACATCGCTTTGAGCAAGGGCATTGACCACAGGCATGATTGCTGACACATTGCCGATGCTGTTAAACGGGAAAAACGCCATTGCGACCCTCGGATCAATTCCATGATCAGTAAGGATAGCGCATATGTTTTCAGCACCGTCACAGCACATGACTGCGTTCGCCTGCAATGCCTCTACGGTATGGCGCGCTTGCGTAACATACCGCTCCACCGGCTCGATGCCGATATATGCTTTACCGTGATCATGGGCCCATGGAAGGAACCGGCCATCCATGCATCCGCATTCTATCAGCGTGGAGAAAGATGAAGCGCAGAGCTCCAATATCTCCGACTCCGCAGAAAGAAAACAGACAATCTCTTCAGGGTAGTGGGCAGGATTTACAAGTGCGTCTCCTGCCCCGCTACCATAGAATGTTTGAGGATCCGAGTGACTCATCGCCTACTCCACGATCTGTGTGCTCACGTGATTGTGCGAGACGTTCAGATACTCCTGAAGCATATCCGAGGTGTCAGAAACCTTGAGATCCAGCAGAGCGTCACCAGCAAAACTGATGATGACCAGCATCATCCGTTTTGTTTCGAGCGTGATCATCGCCCTGTTGGAATCGGCAGTCGGACTACCGTAAGGGCCATTCGCGTCGGCAAATACCGGAAGGTTGGCGATACTCACCTTTTCCTTGCCAATTCCCGTGTATCCTTCTCCGACTTGCCCTACGCGAAACACGAGCGGTTCGTGAAGGTTTTTCAAGTCGTACACGCCCACTGAACACAGGGTTTGCAAAGATACGAGATTGTTCGCATCAACTGCCGTGTTGATTTGATACAATCCCTTTACCTTACCCTGATCATCGGACAACATCCGCAAACCAAGTGCTTCGGCAGATCCAGGATATCGGCGAGGGTCAACCCCCAACGAACGATACGCCCGATCCAACGCAGAAATCTCTGGCGCCTGTCGCAGGGCTTCTCGCGTCGGATACTGTTTTGCCAAAGTCCGTCCTTGTCGCTTGAGGTCGCTCCAGAGGACGTCGTCCCTCTTTTGAACGACAATGCCATCGGCAACCACAATCCCAAGACGCAACTTTGGTGCAACTGTTTTCAGTTGCTGATCAATTGAGATCATAGCGAACTCCTTATGAAATGAGTGATTCGTACATTGCACGCACATGCAATACTTCATCCAAGGTCGGACGAGCTTGCCCTGCAATGGGGTACAGAATTGATGCTTCTCCATATCCCTGAAAGGCCTCGATGAATGGACCATCAGGGATTCCCCATTCATGGTACCGATACTGCATCCCGTGATCTTCTCCTTTCAGTGGATGCTGTACTGCCCAATTGATGCTTACTGGATGAGGCATGCCATACCGAGCACGCCACCCTTGTAAACACTCAAACAACTGTTCACGGGAATGCACCGATTCTCCCAAACCAAACAGTAGCGCAGAACCGGCTTGAATACCGAGAGAAGAAAGCAGATCGAGTACCTCGTCAATACGGGACTTCCAACTGGCAGTCGCCTGCTTGAGGTCTTTACTCATTCCGCCAATTTCATTGGGGTTGAGCGTTTCGATGCCAATAAAGAGGTAATCTAACCCTACCTTCTTCAATGTCGAGAGAATCTCTCTGCGGCTGGTGATCTGGTCAATAGTCAACTGCCCTCCAAAGCGAATATCCAAAGGAAATCGCTCCAACTGGCGGACAAATTGCTTCAACGCAGAAACAGATCCAGCCAATATCGTGGAGTCCTCAACAAACGCTGATGCTTTTTGTTGAGGACTATCATGAGCAACAACACGAACAGCCGCATGCAATTGCCGATACAAACGCGTCGCGCTCGTTTCGAGTTGCAGCAGTGATCCTGCGGTACTGCGTCGCTCACTGCAGTAATTACAGTCAAACGCACAGCCAGGGCCGGTATCACTAAATGCGTGTGCCGTTAAACGGCCATCAAACACGTCAAAGGCCGTCCCAATCCCAAACATGTCGCATGGTATAGGAAGAGTATTGCGATCAATAGGGATTCCTTTCCCTTCAACAGTAAAACCATCCCCATTATCACACCAGCTCATGATCCAATTACCAGGGACATCACACACACCATCGAGGTGAAATTGTACACGCGCACAAGGAATACCGCGTTGCTCAAGATGGCCGATGGTTTCCCCTAACCATGGAATAAGGTGCTCGCCCTCACCGGCGATTACCAGATCAAAACATAGAGGAATGAGCCCCTCTGCCATCAGGCGAATCGGAGAGCCATGATGATGTGCCACCGGACCAGCGCAGATGCCGGCACTGTGATAGATTGTTTCTGTGGCATGACGACCTCCCAGTACAACACACACATCATCGCCAAACATTTCTTTGGCAATCGTAGCACACGCGACAGCACCGGGAAGACAAGGCGTCATTGCCCCAAGCAATAAAAGATTCGGCCTCACTTCTTCAAGGGCTTGCACAAAACGCGGAAGATCATCCTGTAGGGAATGCATAAGTAGGACTGATCTCCTGCGTTGTATTCGTGGTACTGCCCAATTAGACTCACTCCACATACCAACCCTGTTTTCCGCTAAAAAAGCCGCATAACGACAAGCGTTATATAAGCTCACAGGGTCGCGACTTGTCAGAGCAAACCCAATACCTCCTGACGGTAACTCTGGAGCGGACACTGCAAGAACACGGATCATCGTATGCCCCCCTTCAAATTCTCACCTACACAAAAACTCAAAAGAACATGCCATTGTTATAACCTAAAAATGACAATTATGTCAACAATGATCAACTTGACAAAAGAAATCTTTCCATCATAATATCCCCCGATTGCGCAACTTATCCCCTCGAAAGGATGACAGATGAACTTTTCACTCGCCATTGCCATGGTATCTGGGATGGTTAATCTCAGTGGGTTTGCATTCTACTTTCTGCATATCCATAAAGGTCGCGCCACCCCCAATCTTTCGTCATGGGGATTATGGGCTGTGATTCAGATCCTTAACCTCCTCAGTTACCGCCTTATGACTGGGGACGATGTTAAGACAGTTCTCCCACTTGTCTCAAGCGTCATCAATGTACTCACGTTTGTGTGGGCATTTGCAAAACGGAATCAACAGGCCAGTATGAAGCAACTCACATTGCTTGAATATATATGCCTGACGATTGCGTGTGTCTCGATGTTGATGTGGTGGAAAACCAAGAGTGCAACTATTGCCAATCTGTTTCTCCAACTCGCGCTGGCAATGGGATACATCCCTACTGCCGCCGAAGTACTCAAAGATCCTCAAAAAGAAAAACCGGTGCCGTGGTTTCTTTGGGGAGTATCGTACATTCTCACAGCCATGGTTGTCGTTCTCCGATGGAAAGGTGATGTCCAAGACGGTGTCTACCCCATCCTTGGACTCATCTGCAATTGGGGGATTTGCTTTATTGCCCTCCGCAAAACAACTCCCGCATAATACATGTTCCCTTCATTAGAGAATGTGTCAAACGATGAATCCTTCGTTCAACCAAGGATTCAAGGGCCACTCTCAACTGTGGCCTATTTTTTATTTGTCTTTTTTAAATCCTCATAAAACACTCCCCCGCTCTTTTTTTGTATTAGAGACGATTTCTTATACCGATGTTCAAGGTCTGCGTGGCCGATCCGCCTTGAACAACGATTTCGAGCAAGCGAATATTATTGATACCGGAGCTACCGATGACGCAGGCAGTGATGTTGTCTGGCACATCTTTCAATCGCAGATAGAATGGCAGTTCGCCAAACGGGAATGAAATGATTTTTGTTGTTTCGACTTCAATATCTTGATTGGTTAAAGTTGTTTTGCAGTTTCCAAAATTATCTACCCACCAGATTGTTGGTGAGATATCTTGGATAGTATCCCATGCAAGCGGAGTTGTTGGAATGTCAACCACTGATTGCGCAAGCAGACATGCGATGCGCGGTAAAAATTCAAAACTTCTAAACTGGGTTGTCGCTATGCGAATTTTACCCGCTTCGTCAAGATCAGAAAACAGCGAAACAATTTTTTCAAAAGAAATAATCTGCAAGTGCGATTGTGGTAATAATTTTTTTACCAAAGAAAGAGTATATCCTTCCACAGAAGAAATAACCTGCGTCTTGTGATATGAAAACAAAGCAAAAGGGGACCCATTCCCCCATTTTTTTGACGCGCCATCGCGTGGAGCAACATTTACTAAAATAAACCCTTCACGACCTTCGGACGCGTCGAGTGCGTCTATGAGATTACCAGCCGCCTCTATATCAGAAGAAACTCCAATCGTAGTAATTGGACACGATAAAAGTGAGGCAACACGCGTGCTTTGACGGCCAAAGGCGTTAGCATCTTTGCAATCGTTAATAATGGTACAAAACATAGATAAAAAAGAGCCCGCATAGAGGGCTAAAGAATGATGTTATGAATAAGAAATATCTTTACAACAACAATCTTCAACCCGTGGGGGCTGGCATCATGGTCATTGACATCATGATTGATTGTCGTTTCATCATATGCAATGTATACGATATCTTCTATTCACTGCGTCGTCAGTAAATGTATCCTCCTCAACGAAGGTTAAGAAACTCTTCCACTGATAATCCTGATCGTGCGATAATATTCGAAAGCGTTCCTTTTCGTAAATCTTTTGTATGCCATGGCAGAACAACAGCCCGCATTCCCTGAATATACATCCTATGGCTTCCTTTTTGTCGTATAAACACAAACCCTGCCCGTTCAAGAATATGTTCCACCTCTCTTGATTTAAGGGTAGGAATTTTGGGCATAGCGCATTTAGACCTTCACGCCTACTGCCGCAACAACAAATCGTGACTGTTTCGGTATAAGATTCCTTCTTTCTTTCATCACAGATAGATAAAGTTCAGCGGCTTCTTGGATATTTTCTTGAGCCTCCTCAAAAGTATCTCCCTCGGATATACACCCTGGAAGAGCCGGAATAACAACAGAAAATCCGCCATCGTGTTCTTGCTCAAAAACGGCTACATACTCTAAAATTCTCCCAGTAATTCCTTGATTCATATATCTTCATGATACTGCTTCCCATAGAGAGAGTCAACGTTACATTTTTTTCATCATGGTAATTTCATCCATGAGTACACCTTTATACAGGATCATATCTGGATTTCTGCCTGTTTCTACAAACCCCATCTTTTTGTACAGTGCCTGCGCAGACACATTATCCGCAAAGCACGTTAAAAATACATGCGTAATGCCAAGTTCGGTGTGGGCTTTTTGCATAATCTCATTCATCAAATATGAACCAAGCCCCTTTCCACGCCATGATTTTGAGAGAGTGATGCCAAACACGCCGACATGGGTAGACCTGTCTTTTTTTCGTACTATTTCACTTGTCCCCACCAGTGTTGCATTGTCCCAAGCAGAAAGGAGTACTTTTTCTTTATTCCTGCACTCACGCACTGTTTCTTGTATCCATACCCGTTCCTGCTCAAATAACAACGGAGGGCCAGAATTAGAAATCATGGCATCTTCCGCACGGATTGCATTTATAAATTCCAACGCCGCTTGGGTATCTTCATCTGTATCAGCACATTCTCGAATATGCGCAAATGCTCCATCTGGTGTGGCAAATATCTTATCATCCATAATATTTTTTTAGAAAATTGCTATAGATATGTATACAAATGAAATACCTCACCCCAACCCTCTCCTTATCAAGGAGAGGGAGTATCCCCTCCTCTCGGAGGAGGGGTGAACGGCGGAGCCAGACAGGGTGATGCCTCTATGAGGAAGGATTGCCCCTCGCTTACGATGAGGGCCCGCCAGTTGGCGGAGAGGGTGGGGTTACATCTTGAACTGTGTGCTCAAGCGCGGGATCAACAAGAAATCCTTTTAAATCCTTTCTGCCGATAATCATAGGAAATTTTAAATGACTTCTATCAATCAAGGCGGCAACGGTTTTTACTTTTTTATTTTTTAATTTAATAGTCAGCGGAATATACGCCCGAACTGTTGATCCGGATGCGGAATGAATCGCGCGCACCCGAACAATATCCGGATGTGATTTTATTTGTTTAGCAATTTTTGTGCGCACACGTTCAGCTTTTGTCGCAGTCATGGGACTGCCGACCGGATATTCTTTTAAAAATTCTACTGCATCGTCAAATCCAATCAAACGCGCGTGTTCCAAATCAAGCGATGTTGTTTTTGCGCCGGAATCAATACGCGCGTTCACTTTCATCCGATCATCGCCGTTTTTATGATACACATACACACTCTCTGATGAACGGATAATTTTCGGTTCATCCGGCGCAACCACCGTGCCTTCTCGATCAATCAGCGAATGATCAGAAAATAATTCTTTTGCCACGCGAATCCCCTTTTCAATTGAATCAACATCAAGACCACGCACGCGCAAGAGCCGTTCTTTTAAGCCGGTCATATTGGCAATTTGAATTGATAACCCAGGATGAGCGTTCAACTCCAACACCACCGGACCTTTATCTTTTACCAACACAATATCAATACCCAAATACCCCAAATCACTCACCTGTTGAGCGCGAATTGCAAGTTGCAAAATATCTTCCCACATAGGAATTTTAAACCCATCTAACGGAGTAACTCCGCCAGGAAGCACAAGCAATTCGTCATACTGAATCGCGCGCGTTGTTCTGCCGGTTGCAATATCAATCCCGATACCGATTCCACCCATGTGAAGGTTTGCTTTGCCATGCGATTCCGGCGTTGGCAAACGCATCATTGCCATAATCGGAACCTTATTATACACAATCACTCGAATATCAGGCACACCTTTGTACGCAATGGATTTAAGCAGAGGATCGTTCACAAGGCGCTCTTCAAAAAAAGCAATGTCAGGCGTATCAGACAGTGAAAATCTGCCATCTAAAATATCCTGCAAATGCGATTTAATATCATCGCTTGAAATTTCATTTTTATCAGAATCAATCCAATAGCCGTTTTTTTTTCGCGCATACACAATCAGAATCCCTTCGCCGCCAAACCCGCGATTGGGTTTTAACACAAAACTGTCTGGCAATGAATCAGCAGAAAAAGCGTTAATATCTTTTTTAGTGCCTATCACAGAGTACACCTTTGGCACTGGAATATCATGCTTCTGCAATACCTGTTTTGTCAGCAGTTTATTATCTGCAATCTGCACTGCCCGTTTTGCATTAGAAGGATGAACAAATTCAAGATTGCGGGAGTTCATCCCGAGAAGCGATTTACTTGATTTCAACATTTTGAAGATATCCATAAAATATCGTTGTGTAGAGACGCCTCGCTACCCACCCGCCTGGAGGAATGGCGTCTCAAAGCGGTAGTATGTATTCAAGACGTGCCAACGGCACGTCTCTACAATACGGAATCTATATTATCCTTGCTCATTCTCATGATCTTGAGGAACTTTCTTTTTACTTTCTTTTTGTTCTGAAATAACGGCAAGCACATTGCGAAACCGATAATATTCAAGCAACCGCAGGCCGTGCCATCTGCCAAGAATATAATTAATCAACACAGTAATCAAAACTATTTCAGGATAACTTAACACAAAATTCCTTACAAATGATGTTTGCACAACATAATATCCCACTATTGCAATGGCTAACGTTTCGGTTGTGATAAACGTGGCGGTTTTTGTACCTTCCTCCATCTGCACTTTCACAAACTCTTCAACCAATACAATCAAAATCAGAATCGGGAAAATGGATACACCAATAAGGTTAAGGGTGCGGTAATATGTGCTTGCCGAAAGCAGGGCCAGCATCGCAAAGCTCACTAACGTCAGTACCAACGCAACGCGAGGCAGATACAGCAAACGTAATTTTTTTAATACCATGCGTGCGATAGTGCCAATGCACAAAATCATTGCCAAAATAATCAACCCCTCTTTCAACCCGGTTGTTGCAAGCGTAATGGTAAGAATAGTTGGAATATAAATACCAAATGTTTTAATGCCAATAATTTGACGCGAAAAAGCAACGATAGTGGCAATAATCGGCAACATCAGAATCAAAAATACCGTGTTAACCGAAACACCGCGGTTAATCAGCCAGTTAATAAACACGGAAAAAAAGTTGTACGGTGTGAGCGTGCTGACATCGCGGCGCGAGTGAATTCCCAAAATACGAAACTGTTCACCGCTTTGCTGAACATTCGCAATAACCGTATCTGTTGTTGTGTCTTGAATAATCTGCGACACTAAACGCGGAGATGCTATCAATAAATATTGTGGCGTAAAAATGTCAAAAATCGGCTGAGCAAGACGCGCTAAAATATTGGATGAACTTTCCTCAACAACCACAATGCCTTTTTTAGAAAAATCGCCAGGATTTTTAATTGTCTGGCCGAATCGGGCAAGCGCGTTGATGCCGATTGATCCTTCTGTCCACAACACAATCAATTTTGATTTGCGAATTTCCGCTGTCCGTTCCAATAATTCATTTGAAAGATTGTTCTCAAGCACAAAATCCTGCGCGTCTTTTTTTACTCCCAAAAGATGGACGAGAAAATTATTTCGTTGGCCAGCAGTAACGGCTTCTGCAATACTTTCTTGAGGCACATCTTCGGTATACATTAAAAAAATAGCATCTTCCATCACGCGCACAATAATATCATCGCTGTCTTTGCTATTGATTCCGCTATCCTCAATAATAACCGTTGCGCGATATTCCCCGGGCTCTTTATACACATGGCTAACATCCCTGCCCATCCCAGTCGCTCCATCGCCAAAACTCCACACATATGACACGCCCTCTTCTCTGCCCTGGGAAATCACTGATTTTTCAGCACTGAAAAACGACTCGGTATTAACCAGCGCGCTTTGATCATCTCCGGCATTTGCTTCAACAGCCCTGATCATTGAGGGAAGAACCTCGCCTTCTTGTTGAGATGATTGTGTTTGATCTTGCTCTTGCGATGCATGTCCGATCAACGGGAATGTCGCAATCTGAATAAAGAGAAACAATGCAAAGAAAATGCGTATACACATAGAATAGAGATTAATTCACAGCAATGGACTGTGATTGTGAAATGCCATCAATCAACGATTGAATGACAGTATTGCGTTCATTCATACTCCGCGCGTGAAGCACGACAATAATTGCCCCATATTTCTTTAACGCAACCGTGCGCTGGGCTTCTGTTAAAAATCCGGTTTTCGATGCAGACGGCTCAAATGCCAATAAACTGGTATTGCGATTTTTTATTGATACATTGCGCTCTGTTTCGCCGTTTGCCACTGATATGATAATCGTATCCTTTGTTGCCGAGGTGTGCGCTATCTGTAAATCATCAAAAGCAGTTTCCGCAAGCCGCGCCATATCCTTTGCCGTGCCAATTGTGCGTGGATCAAGACCGGTAGGATCAAAAAATGTCGTAGCGAGCATACCGATTTCTTTGCCTTTTTCATTCATGCGTTTGATACATGCTTCCCGATCCATGCCACTTGCATCTGTTAAAATAATAGCTGACTGATTTGAAGACGCAATGAGCATTGCGCTCCACAAATCGCGCAACGAAACACGATCTCCTGCTTTAAGGTCAATTTCACTCGTTGTGCCTTTATCAGCATACTGCCACGGATACTCAATCTGCTCTTGAGTAATCACCACTTTGTTATCCCAATCAATTGGATGTTCCAATATAACAAGCGCAGTCATCAATTTTGCAAGAGATGCGAATGGAAGCAACGTATCTGCGTTTTTTGCATTGCTGAATGTCTCATTTGAATATGCGACATACGCGACATCATTAAAAATCGGGTCTTGTATATGCTGTGCGCGATTCATGGCATAAGAAGCAATAACTACCCCTTTTTCCTTTACGCCGATTTTTAACATAAGATCGCGTAATGCCTGCGCGTCTTTCACATAATACCGTATGCCATTTGTCGGATTGATATACCACATCTTGCCTTTGTCTTCTACTTGAAGAACAAACAATCCCTTCAGCCGCTGTACTAATTTTTTATCCGCTTTTTGCTTTGCTGACAATGGAATTTTTTTAATATCCTTATTGCTGATGCCAATGCTTTTTTGCGACGCAATAACAAAAAGCTCTGCCTCGTTTTTTGCATAATAGCGGCTCTTGTCGCGGGGTGAAATATACCACATCCCTTTTGATCCATCGGTCTGAATAACAATTTTCCCTAAAAGATCAGGAAGCCGTGCGGCACGCGCAGGCACACCCATGCCCGCAATCACAAAAACCGATATCAATACTACTGCAATCCATTGTTTCATACTTTAAAAATATCTCATACATCCGCTAAAAATACAATTGAATATTTTGACACAAAAAAAGATGACTGATAAGGTTGAAATCAGGAGGGACGATGATGAACCGCACTTTTTTTGTTTACTTTCTATGGGCTCTGATGATGATCGTGCCGTGCCCGACAAGCTCTCAACCAATTTTCCGATGGGAAACAATAAAGCAACAGCGCCGCATCCCAACGGATACGATCTTTATCCACCACACAGGGATTGATGTCCCTATGGATGCAAAGCGACTGTCGCTATCGCACCGACTCCGCATCTATCATGATAAACCCTTCCCCGGACACATTCGCAAAACGCAAAGAGAGGATGGCGTTATTGTTCTTGAGCAGACCTATGTGGCATATCACTGGCTTATCCACAACGACGGATCTGCGGAAAAACTACTTGAAGACACTGACGTGGCGTGGAGTACGCCACAGGCAGAAAACAACCTCCGCTCTGTGGCTATCTGTTTTGATGGGGACTTTTCCCAGAGCCAGCCAAGTACGATAGCGTTACGGCGGTGCGAGATGCTGATACGCGCCTACGCAAGGAAATTCCCCATCATCTATGTGCGGGGACACCGCGAAGTGCGACCGACTATGTGTCCAGGCGCATGGATAGAAAAACCGCGACCGAACGGGATCACATGGACCCAGCACTGGACAGCGATGACCCGTACAATCCAGCTCCAAAAAAAGACGACCATAGAATCCATGCCCTACAATCGGGCAGTAACAATGATCCCTGTTCAACTCATTCACCAAACACAACGGAAGAAATAACCTCTTTCGTTGGTTTTTTGTTTTGACGTATACAATACTCCGTGTTATTCTGGTCTGCTGAAAACTATTCAGCACACACCACCAAGGAGCCACTCTGATGCCAAAGGTAACAGCTCGATACCTCCAGGGCATGGAGGGCTGTCTCTCTATTGGAGACAGTATTGTGTTGCGGCCACATTGGAAAAGTTGGATGCGACTCTGGCGAGTTTATCATTGGATTGCCCGCTCTGGTTTGCTTCAACAACTCTTTCCAGATGCGGAAATACGACTCGGTGATCCTGCCATGAGTGCATTCCAAGTCATCGCTCAACATGAAATGGAAGGAGTGGAAAAAGACAAACAACCGGCATGGGTAGCACAATTACCTATACAAGTGAGAAGACACATCCATGCCAATCGAGCACATGAGGCGCTGGATCCCGTCTTCATGATCATCAATGAAATCCCGTTTACCGGGATACAGTGTACTACCATGGAAGATGGACTCCTGCAACAGGTGGTTGATGGCTTCAACTTGCGGAGGTTAAGAAGAACGCGACAATTGAGCTTCCTCCATATTCCTGCGGTCAACGATACGTATCAGCCGTTCCGAAATCTTTATTTAGAAAGATACGGACATGGCCGATTCGCGCACACGTTTGATGTGTTTATTATCGGGATGTTGATCGCAAAAGGAGTAAACCTATCCTACCGCGATGAAGTCAAACTTGGGTTTGCAACCGCAACCCATGACGCTCTTACTCCAGGCGGTGGGGATACCACTAAAATCATCGACCGACTCGGGCTCGATGAAGATCGCAACTATCCCGAAATCCTCACCGGTGAAGCATGGCGCGAATTCGTCCGTCGATTCAACTTCACTCAAAAGGAAATATGGGCCATCATCCGCAATGAAGGACTCCTTGGTAAACTTCTCGACATCGCAGATAAAATCGCGTATGTCGCGAACGACACCAAGTGGTTCCGATCACTATTCCCAAGCGAATGGCCAGACCTCGCGGGAACGCAGATGATCAACCAACTCGTTACCCGCTACCCGCTTGTCTGCGGAATATGGGATAGCGTTCGCGTACAGGGAGAAAACCCTTATTTCACGAACGCGAAACGGCTTGGCGTCTTCTTGGAACTCCGCGCTATCCTGGGAACGCACCTGTACTGGCACCCAGGTGCTCGTATCGAAGAAGTAATGTTAGCGAATATCATCCTTAAGCCACTGTATAGGGCGGGAATTCTTACTCGAGAATTTCTCCTTGCAGTGGGGGATGACGAACTTGCATACTTCTTGAAAAAAACATTGGGCACTGTGACGGATACGGAAAACACATTGCTCTGTTTCCGTTATCAAACCCATATTCGAGGTTTCAAGTCAAAAGAAGCAGCAACCCACTTTGAGGTTGAACTCAAACGCAATGGCTGTCAGTGTGTTGTTCTGGAAGAAGCTCCAGCGCAATTGAAAGTCCCTCTCGATTGGCTTGTGCGATCGAAAAAGGGGATTCAACCATTCGGGGACGCTGAACCAGAACATGCCGCGAAAATCATGGAACTCTCAACCCCACGCGACCGTTATCGCGTGTACTGGGTAGAGAATTCAGCATTTTCGCGGAACTTGACAGACGCACTGCGTCGCGTCATCCCTGCTTTACCACGGTGATCAACGTCTACTGGTTGCCGTGTGTTTTTTTATTTAAAAGACGCCCCGCCAGCTGGCGGGGCGTCTCTACACAATTTCTATAACACCTTCACCACACTCCACCAATTATCAATATATTCTTGTCTACGGTTTTGGTATTTGAGATAATACGCATGTTCCCACACATCAAGGCCGATAATGGGCGTATGGCCTTGCGATAATGGCGAATCCTGATTTGCGGTTGAATATACTTTAAGCGCGTTATCTTCATCACGCACAAGCCATGCCCAGCCACTTCCGAATCGAGAGACCGCGGCTTTTGCAAACTCTTGCTTAAACGCGTCTGTCGAACCAAACGCTAATTCGATATCTGATTTCAGTGTTTCATCGCCCTGTTTTTGTGGCGCCATGTTATCCCAAAAAAACGCATGATTAGCATGGCCACCACCATGATTTTGTATCGCAATTCTATCTACTTCATCTACTTCAAGCGTTTTAAGAGTTTTAAGCAAATCCTCAACACTCATATCAGCGAGCGTGGAATATTTTTCAACTACTGTATTGAGTTTATCAATATATGCCTGATGATGCTTTGCGTGGTGAATCTCCATGGTTTGAGCATCAATATATGGCTCAAGCGCGTTATACGCGTAGGGAAGTTGCGAAAGTTCAAATTTCATAGGAATATTGTGGATTAATTTACTCTGATATTCCTAATATCATACATCTAAAAACATTAAAATACAATGAATATCAACAAATTTGACAAATAATACTCATCTGTTTTAATACCATACTCGCTTCCGTTTGCGAGTCAACTCAAAAGGAGAAGGTATCATGAACCGGTACTATCATGAAACCACGAATTCGTTCGTCTCTATTGAACTCGAACTCGTAGGGAAAAATGGGCATCCTACTAAAAAAATTCGTGCCAAGCGAAAGGCAGGAGCACGCGTTCCTCTTCCTCTTGGGGAAGGGTGTTTCGATGCATCGCTCACCGATTGGATGAAGGATTGCGAGTACAGGCCCGCGCCAAAATCGAGATTTGAGTTGCCTCCGCGAATCGAATTTTCGATTCCGAAACTCAAACGACGATTCTCGATTCCGGCTGGCTGGGTTCGTCCAATCAATGCGAATCCTTATCCTCGCTTCCACATCATTTGGGACGAGGTGGCGGTAAGGAGGGTTGAGAAAGAAGAAGAAGAGTTGATCATCAGAGTAGTGTTGATAGGAACTGCCCATCTGGACAGAGCAGAACATCATACAGCATCAGGGATGACTGCTCTCGACGAATGCACGTTCGAGTCAGGAAGAGTGGCGACATACTCTTCCTGACAGGGCTGTCCTGCCGACTTGGTGAACCTCAACATCACCCAGTCGGCAGGACTATTTTTTTACCTCCCCATCCCCCCTCCTTATCAATGAGGGGGAGATGAAATTACAACTTCACCCGCTTCAATCGCAAAGAATTAAGCACCACGCTTACCGAACTAAACGCCATTGCTCCGCCTGCGATAATCGGGTTTAAAAATCCCAACGCCGCTAACGGAATGCCGATGATGTTATACACAAACGCCCAAAATAAATTCTGTTGAATGCCTCTAAAGGTCGCGTGCGCTAAACGCAATGCCTCCACTGCTTTGCGCGGATCGCCTTTTACCAGCACAATATTGCCTGCTTCAATCGCGATATCAGTGCCTGTTCCCATAGCAATGCCCAAATCTGCTTGCACTAACGCAGGAGCATCATTGATCCCATCACCCACAAACGCGACTTTTTTACCTTGTTCTTGTAATGCTTTTACTTCGCGCGCTTTATCTTGCGGCAAAACTTCTGCCCGAACATTGGTAATGCCCAATTGATTCGCAATTGCTTGTGCTGTTTTTTGATTATCACCTGTAATCATCACCGGATCAATGTGCATTTTTTTCAACATCTCAACTGCTTCTTTTGCATCTTCTTTTATGGTATCGGCAACAGCAATCAACCCAATAACCACACTATCTAATGCAACAATAAACACTGTTTTTGCCTGCGATTCTAATACTGATTTTTGCGATTCAATGCTCGTAGCGTCAATGCTGTTATCAGTCATAAATGTCATGGTTCCAATGAGTACCATCTTCCCATCAACTACTGCCTGTACCCCTTTACCTGAAATGGCTTGAAAATTTTGAGCTGAAAAAATCTCAGCACTCATCTCTTTTGCTTTATTTACAACTGCTTGAGCAAGAGGATGTTCTGATAACGCTTCAACACTTGCCGCGATTTGGAGAAGGTCGCGTTCTGTAGAGACGTGGCGTTGCCGCGTCTCATCGGAGACGTCCCCACGGGACGTCTCTACAAAAATGATATCCGTCACAACCGGTTTACCAACTGTCAGCGTCCCTGTTTTATCAAACATAACCGCATCAATCCGTTTTGCCCGCTCAAGCGATTCCCCATTTTTAATTAAGATACCAAGACCTGCTCCCCTGCCCGTGCCAACCATAATCGCTGTCGGCGTTGCAAGCCCTAACGCGCATGGACACGCAATCACCAATACGGCAACCGCGTTCACAAGCGCCGGCTCTATTGAGCCGGAAATCACATACCATACAATGCCGGTTATAATAGCAAGTACAATAACAACTGGCACAAAAATTCCAGATATACTATCTGCCAATTTTTGGATCGGAGCTTTTTGCGTCTGCGCGTCTGATACCATTTTCACAATCTGCGCCAGCACGGTTTCGTTGCCAATTTTAACAGCTTTTATTGTCAACGCGCCATTCGTATTCACTGTCGCGCCAAATACTTGGTCATCTATTTTTTTATCAACCGGAACGCTTTCACCGGTGAGCATGGATTCATCAATTGCAGATTCACCAGATACAACAACGCTGTCAGTCGGGATTTTTTCACCCGGTTTTACTAAAAGAATATCTCCTATCTTTACCTCTTCAATAGGAATGTCTTCCTCAACTCCATTCATGATACGACGCGCGGTTTTTGCTCCCAATTTAAGAAGTTTTTCAATCGCTTCACTCGCCTGCCCGCGAGATCGCGCTTCAAAAAATTTCCCCAACAAAATCAAGGCCGCAATAACCGCGCCTGTTTCAAAATACCGCGTCTCTGCTCCAATCACAACATTCCACCAGCTAAAAATAACCGCAGAAAGTGTCCCTACTGATATGAGCGTATCCATATTTGCAGACGCGTGAAGCGCCTGTTTCACCATGCCGCGATGAAATTGCCAACCAATAACGATAACAGTTATCGTACCTAACAAGGATTCAATCCACATGGATAATGGCTCTCCTAATATCTCTGGGCCAAAAGTCAATTTCCCCATTGCAATAATCAGTGTTGGAAGCGCAAGCATTATTGCAATCAATGCTTTGATTTTTGTTTTTTTCACATCATCGGCCCCTGACAGATGATGATGACCGCCTGTTGTTTCATTATGATCAGCATGATCCATTTCTACTGTATATCCGTTTTTTTGAATAGCTTTGTGAATCTGCATCTCTTGCACGCGCAACTCATCATATTCAACAGTTGCCGAATTCAGTGCGTAATTCACAACAGCGGACATCACGCCTTCAATCTTTTTAAGCGATTTTTCATTTTTTATCGCGCATGATGCGCAGTGCATACCTGTAATTTTGAATGTTATGGTTTTCATAGATAACAATCCCCCTTCCCCTATACATAGGGGAAGGGGGATATTGGCTACAGAGCATCAACAACGTTAAACGTGCCTCGATACATACCCATAGAACACATAAACGCCATCTTCCCTGCTTTTTTAGGAGTAAATTCTATCACATTAGCGCCTTCATCAATCTGCCGAGAGAGTCCAATCGAGGGGACAGTAACAAACGCCTGGCACCCGTACACAAACTGGCCGTCAATCTTCCATTTCACAGGCATCCCGCGCTGAACAATAAAATTGTTCGGTTCGTATCCCCTGCGCGTAACTGCCATTTCTACAATTTGAACTCCGTTTTCAATCTTTACTTGAGCAGACGCGCCATTTTGAGAAGAACTGCTTTCAGGCAATGAGATACGAATCCCTGCCAGTGCCATGCCATTCTGGATGGTAAAGATGCCAAGGAGAACTACCAACACGCCTGCAAACTTCATTACATACTTTTGAGTTACTCCGCGTGTAACACTGGTAAGAGCACCCAATGATAGCAGAGCAGGCGCAGTTCCCAAAGCAAACACAAGCATGATCAGCGCTCCTTGCGTAAAACTGCCCAAAGTCAATACATACACTTGCAATGCTTGCGTAAACCCGCATGGCAGAAAAAACGTACTTGCGCCAAGAAATAACGGAGCAATGCCTGAAGATGATTCCTTCCTATTATGCGCCATGCGCGCGAACACTTTTGGGATAGGGATATGAATATATCGGGTAATATCAACAATCCTCAAAACCTTCAATCCCATCGCAACCATCACAGCACTCGCAAGAACCATCAATAATCCAATAACTTGAGGAGGAATAGTTACCGCCTTCCCAACTAACCCGATCAACCCGCCAAATAGTGTGTACGACGCGATTCTTCCGATATTAAACAAGAGATGCGGGACAAATCGCTGTTTGCGAGACGCGTTAGGATGCTTGCTGTGATAGGTAGCCGCAGAACTTAACAGCAACCCGCCTGCAACAGCAATACAACTCGAGCTTGCGGCAAGAAGACCAACAAGAAAAATCACACCATAGCTCGCCCCCTCTGCAACACTAAAACGGCCGAGGTTAATAATTCCGGCTCCGCGCAAAAAGATGAACACAATACCGATAATAAGAGCAATGATAATCAACTCGCCAATGTCAACTGGCTCACGTTCTTGAGAATGGGCCGGAGTTACCTGCGTTTGCTCATCGTAAACGTGGTATCCATGATCAGAAACCATGTGATGAATTTGTTTTGCTGTTACTGCCCTGCCGTCGGTTACAACCTTCATCCGTCCTGTTCGGAAATTCAATGAAACTTTTGTCACGCCGTCCAATTCTTTTACCATGTCTTCTATCAGCACCTCGCAACTCTGGCATGTCATGCCCTGCACTTTAAAAGTGAATACTTTCATAGTTCTACGCTATCGCTATTAATTTCTGTTACTATTAACATATCCTTCTCGTAGAGATAGGGTTCTTGCCCGCCTTTGGCGGGAACCCCGTCTCTACGACTCTTGTATAGAACTAAAAAAACGAGGAAGGCAGACAATGTGTATCATTGCATATATGCGTATTCCTCGCTGTGTGTATTATGCAAAAATTTTTGAATGCAATATCCCCTTGGCAAAAAGTTCTGCCCAATAAGAAAACTGTTTAAGACCCCCATATGATGATAATAACTGTTGGATATAAAAACGATAGCGTTCATTCAAGCTCACAACAACAACCAGTAACACTGCAAAAAAGAGGAAAAACGATACAACGTCTTGAGGAATGATAGTACCAGCAAATGGTATCATATGAGAATCAAACGGAGTAGGCATTTGCATCGGACACACAAAAGAAGCGCTGTGATGGGTGATAGTGGCGTCAGGCCTTGGATTTTTTGTGGCCAAAGCCACAGAGGATAAACAAAACACCCCTGCTGTCAGTAGAAAAAGCATAAGACATAAAGCCATGCGTTGTGATATATTCATATCTATTTTGTCATCCCCCGCGCTCTGCGGCGTTCGTCATCTTTATCAAGAACAATTTTTCTTATGCGAACATTAAGAGGAGTCACTTCCACCATTTCATCATCACCAATATACTGCAATGCGTTTTCCAATAACATAACGCGTGGAACATCAAAATGTTCAGTTGGCCCATCGCCCTTTGAACGCATATTAGAAAGTTCTTTTGCTTTGCATGCGTTCACTTGCAAATCCCCAGACCGCGAGTGCTGGCCCACGACTTGACCTTTATAAATCTTTACTGCAGACCCTAAAAACAATATACCACGATTTTGAATATTTAATAAGCCGTACAAATTTGTAACACCTGCTTCTGTGGCAACAAGAGAGCCCTGCTCGCGTTCACGCCAATTCGCTACATCTGGCTGATACTGGTAAAAAATACTGTGCATAATCCCCAAACCGCGCGTCTCTGTTAAAAATTCATTACGATACCCAAATAACCCGCGCGTTGGAATTAAAAATTCCATAAACGCAACTCCATTTTCAACTTTCATATCCTGCATAACGCCATTCCGCTTGCCGATATTTTCAATCACAAGTCCTGAATACTCTTCCGGAACCTCAATTGTCAGCCATTCATACGGAACCATTGTTTTCCCGTCAACTTCTTTTGCAATAACATGTGGCCGTCCAACCTGAAACTCGTACCCCTCGCGACGCAGGCGTTCAATAAAAATAGCCAAGTGAAGCTCGCCTCGGCCTGAAACAGTCCATGCTCCGTCATCGCTATCTTCAATACGCAATGCAACATCTGTTTGCAGTTCTTGAGCAAGCCGTTCGCGAACTTGGCGAGATGTGCTGTATGTGCCTTCAGTGCCGGCAAACGGGGAATTATTAACCGTAAATACCATTTTCACTGTCGGCTGATCAACAGAAAGCAAGGGCAATGCTTTGGGATTCTCTTTATCCGCAATGGTCTCACCTATTGTAATATCAGAAATTCCGGCGAGCGCTACAATATCACCTGCCTCTGCGCTCTCAACTTCAACACGCTCTAATCCAATAAATGTCATCAACGATGTAATGCGAGCTACCGCATGGACCCCTACGCGATTGATATGAACAATCTCCTGTCCTTTGCGCATGGTGCCGTTATAAATCCTGCCAATACCGATTTTCCCTTTAAAATCATCAGATGAAAGAGAGGTGATAAGCATCTGAAGCGATTCTTGCGCATTGCCCGTAGGAGCGGGAATATGTTTTAAAATAACATCGAACAACGGAGTAATATCATTCATGGTTGTGATATCCGCTTCAAGCCCGGCCTTGCCTTGTTTTGCCGATGCGTACACAATGGGAAAATCAAGAGCGCGATCATCAGCCCCAAGTTCAACGAATAAATCAAATGTTTTATCCAAAGCATGATCAGGATTTGCATCGCTTTTATCTATTTTATTAATGACCACAATAATTTTATGTTTTAACGATAACGCCTTTTTGAGCACAAACCGTGTTTGGGGCATGGGACCTTCTTTTGCATCAACCAATAACAAACAACCATCGGCCATAGAAAGCACCCGCTCCACCTCGCCGCCAAAATCGGCATGGCCCGGAGTATCAATAATATTGATTTTTACATCCTGCCACATCACTGACGCGTTTTTGGAAAAGATGGTAATGCCGCGCTCGCGCTCGATATCATTTGAATCCATGATTAAATCAGACGCGGCCGCGTCTTTGGAAAGTTTTGTATGCGCCTGACGCAAAAGAGCGTCAACTAAGGTTGTTTTCCCGTGGTCAACGTGAGCGATAATGGCAATATTTCGAATTGATGGCATAGAAAAACCACTGGAAACCAGTGGCGATAACTGATACCCTATTCTACTTATTCGCTGACGAAAAGTCAATGGTTAAGGGGGGCTAAAAAAGAAACCCAGCAAAGATAAAGGCAATGATCAAAATACCTGCCAATGATCCGATGGTATACAGCACCAAACGAATGGCTTCCTTTTTCTTGCCGTCAATATACCATATCACTGGTGTTCCGAACACGACGAGTGCCATCACTGTAGCAGATACCACAAACAGCAATAACATAAGAGTGCCAGTAATAACTTCTGGGTTAGGGCCAACCCATTTCTGCTTCTGCGACATAATAGACACTACAAGCACAATATACGCCACAGCAATAATCGCCTGAATCAACCCCCTTAAAAATAAAGAAAGATTTTTCATAGTTGTATACTATCAAATTTAATTTGTTTACATTCCCGGAATTGGCAAAGATTCGTGTACTTCAATTGAGCATGACCCAGGCATCATAAGGTGTGGGTGTCCCTCTATCATTTTTCTTACTTCTCCCATAGATTCTGCTTGTAACATAGAATAACCCACTACATCACTACCACTTGGTCCATGGTTGTCTTTGCTCATAGAATGAGCATTGCCAAGTGGAGTCCCCATGTCAATTAACCCGCTACCACACTTTTTACCCCACTCCATCCACATATCCATACCGGCTTTTTGCTGTTCAATACTCATCTTGCCCATTTCTTCCATTGCACCTTTTTGCGCATGATACAAAACAATAAATTTCTTCATATGTTTTTAATTAGTTGTTAGTTAATGTTTTAGATCTTCTCATTTTAGCACAAATTTAATACTTTCGGCCACAATTTTTATATAAGGAGGCTGTCGCCGAATGCTCTTTTGAGGAGAAAATCTTAAATTTCGAGGAAATTTTTACGAAGAATTTTGAGGTAATGTGGATACATTAGCGAAAAATTGTTCGGAGAAATTTACCGAAATTTAAGGTTTTATGCCAAATATGGCATTCGGCGACAGTCCCATAAGGTTTTATTTTCCAGATTTTATTCAATTATCTTGTTTGCATTACCGATTTCCTTTTGCTCGGTTGTGTGTCTTACACAACATCTGGCAATTTTTTGCCGAAGTTGCGCCGCCCTTACTCCAAGCCGTTACATGGTCGGCATCCATGTCATTTATACTCCAAATTGTTTCTTTATTGGCATCATGTCCAATAGCACAGTGTGAGCAGTTTGATTCACCTTTTTTATCTGCTTTAGTTGTTTGTTCTTTGTATGATGATTTTTTGGTTGCGTCATCAAAGACCCTAACCTCAAGCAATTTCGTATCAGTAGAACCACCTAAGATAAACTCAAAAATACCTTTGCGATTTTTGACATACAGATCGCCATATAGTTTTTGCACTTCTTCCCAAACCTTTTTTGGATTATATGATTTTTTATGGTATTGCTCATACAACCGTCCCCACTCCAGTCCACGCATCTCACTTTCCACATCAATAAACACACTAAATACCCAGTCAATCACACTGCTGAAATACTTTTTCAGCTCAATAATATTTGCGTCATATCTATGACTGCTCATATAATCGCCGATATTGCTCTTACTTACCCATTCCAGAGCACATTCCAAAAAATCTTGCCTATTAGTGCTACCCAATACATACGCGCTCCATTTTTGGATATTAGAGTTTTGGCTATTACTAAACTCTTCTTTGCCGAGCGTTACAAATGGTCCTGAATACACGGCATTAAGCAACTCTTGGGGATTAAGTGGAACACCGGCAATATTGATTGTCCTAAACCACTCTTTTATCTGGCTTTCTGTCCCTTCGCATTCATAAATAAGCAGTTTTGTTCCCAAAATCTTGGTTTTCTTGTCTTGTGCCATGCCGAAAAAGTTTTGCGGGTTACCGTTTTCATCTTGGATGGCAAATTTGTCAGTCACAAAACGCCCAACACTGGTGATGCGTTGTTGCCCGTCCAAAACTTCTAAATTATTTTCAGAAACCTTATTAAAATAAATCAAACCTATTGGATAACCTTTAAGTATTGATTCAATAACAGCCATCTCTCTTTTACCGTCGCCTTCGGCATAGATATAGTTGCGCTGATACTCCGGCTGAATAGTGAGCTTGCCCCCAAAGCCAAATAACCCCTTGCCCTCCAGTTCGTTGTAGACAAACCCTTCGCAAATATCCTTAACAGTAATGTTGGTCTTTAAAGTTGTTTTCATATTATTTTATTGCTTAATGGAGATTTTAGCATCTAATACTATTTACCTTTTAACTTTTTTTGTTCCGACAGCTGTTTAAAATTTCTGCCACTCACCACTTTCTTGTCGGTTTTTTGTTCCAATTCCAAGCGCGCGTTTTTCGCCACTTGTCCGCCTTTTTTCGCCGGAATTTTATTTTCCTCCAATCCTTTTGTATTCATCGTCTCGGAGATCTGCCGTGTAGAAAGTTCCGCCAAAGCCGTAAAGACCAACTCCGCGTCCGTCATATGGTCGCGCAGATTTTCCCGTTTCAATTTTTTTAAACCCTTATGTTCTTTCACCGTCAAATCGCTCCATTCCTGATGAATAATATTCGTCAAAATGGCGTATTCTTCTTTTTCTCGCACCTCATTGTCTTTCCAATAATCCGTTAATTTATTTCTGATTTCCTGCCCCATCATTCTTTGCTGAATCCACTTTGGATCTCTTCCCATTTTCTGCCAATACTCGCGACTGCGATTAAGCGCCTTTTCCGGATCACTCATTTCCTGCACCCGTTCATAGCCAACCTTTGCCAACCATAATTTTATCGGTTCGGCTTTTTTACTGGGAACTGATTGAATCAGGCGCAAAATAGTTTCCACATCAGCGACATCAGTTTCTCGCATCTTGCCATCTTGAGCTATCATTTTCAACCGGTTACATTTTGTAACCACTTCACTTCCTTCTTTTACCAAGCGGATTTTCAGGACTTTCCAATAATTTCTTGCCAATTGAAAATCTAATTGTTCCGTCAGAGCCGCCACAATATCAATAACTGAAAAATACCAAATTTCCGTTTTTTCATCAAAATAACGGCGAATTTTATGAGTTTCAAAAATAGCCAATGAAGTATTATTTTTCATACTATTTTTTCTTATGTCTCATTAAAACTCTAAAATAGGGGCATGATCCGTCTTTTTTTAATCGCAAATCTTTTCCGTCATCGCCGTGTCTAAATTTTATAATCTCAAACTGGTCAGGATTGTATTTATCTAAAAAACTGATCGGCACACCCATTACGCCGCTATAATCGCTTGGGATTGCATTGGTAAACGGCACTTCTATGGCATCGTAATTGTCATATGTATCATACGCTTTTTTGCCTTTAATTTCTTTGTGTTTGCTGAATTTTAAATTATCTTCCATTGTCATAAGTGGCAACGGTTGATGACGACGCCCGTGGTCAAGATTTGTAAACCAACAAACATTGCGGAATTTCACTAGGCCCGTTTCGGGATTGTATATTCCTTCCCCATATTCTTTTGCAAAAGGGGTAGAAAAGTAAGCATTACCAGCACGGAAACCATTTCCTAACCACAACTTATTATTTTTGATTAATGGAAAAATTTCTTTATATGTAATCGCATTCATGTTTCCAATAATCACAAACTTTTTATTGTAGTCAAAAAGTTGTTTAACATATTCGCGAAACAAACTAAACGGCGGATTTGTTACCACTATGTCGGATTGTTTAAGTATACTTATACATTCATCGCTACGGAAGTCGCCTTCGCCTTCTAATGGCGTCCATTCGTTATGTTTGTTTGCTTTTAGCTGCTTAGCAACATCTTTCAAGTTGAACTCGCCGTCGCCGTCTATGTCACCAACTTCGTTGATAATAAACTTGTTGGCGTTTACCTTTGGACGGCCTTTTGATTTTGTGAGGGTCTTATCATCACCAAACAACCCTATTTGCGTATTTGCTATGGGCGAGGGTTTGTAGCTGGTAGTGATAAGCTGTTTCAATCCAAGCTTATTGAAATTGAGCACGAAATAGCGAAAAAAATTACTCTCAAACGGATCGTCGCAGTTGCAATACACTACTTTGCCGCGGAATACATCGGGGTTGTATTCCAAATACGCTTCAATCTCTTTCTGAATATCGCCGAACTGGGTATAGAACTCGTCATTCTTTACTTTTTTTGCGTTTGTAAGATTACTGTTTGCCATAATTATTTCAAAGCTCAAAATTTTGACGAAAACGGCGATTCTATTTTTTTGGCAGGGGCGGTAGGAATCGAACCTACGCATCCGCTTTTGGAGAACGGCATTCTACCATTAAATTACGCCCCCTCACCCGCCCGAAGGGCGGAAAATTCAAAACCCGAAGCACGGAAACCTCACCCTAACCCTCTCCTTATTAAGGAGAGGGAACGACGATGCGTCGCACATTACTTTGTTTCCTTGTGTATTACGTGCATTTTGCAATACTTGCAGTGTTTTTTTACTTCCAGCCGGGTTTTAAGTGTTTTCTTATTCTTGTGACTGTGATAATTCACCCGCTTGCAATTTGTGCACTCTAACTTAATCATGTTGTCTTGGGACATATAGTTATATAGTAATAAATCATTATTAAAAATTACCTCACCCTACCCCTCTCCTTGGAAAGGAGCGGGAACGCAAAGCCACCTCGCGGACTCGAACCGCGGACCCACGGTTTACAAAACCGTTGCTCTACCAGCTGAGCTAAGGTGGCTCTCGTCAGAAGAGTATTTCAGCTTCCGTTTTTGAGTGAACTCAAAAACTCCAGCTTGCATACCTTCCTCCTCTCAAAACGAAATGCAAGCATTTCATTTTGTTTTGACTGTTTCGTGCTTCGAATGTCGAATGTAATGTACTGGGTGGGATAGGATTCGAACCTATGGAGGCCGGAGGCCAGCAGATTTACAGTCTGCCCTCGTTGACCGCTTGAGTACCCACCCTCGTCGGAAGTGTATCCCAGCTTCCGTTTTTGAGTTCACTCAAAAACTTCAGCTTGCATACCTTCCTCCTCTCAAAACGAAATGAAACATTTCGTTTTGTCTCCACTATTTCCTGACTTTGATTTCGAATTTTTTACTATGGAGCCGTTGGCCGGGATTGAACCGGCGACCCCTTCCTTACCATGGAAGTGCTCTACCAGCTGAGCTACAACGGCAAGTATCACAATAAACCAATAACAAAAAACGATAACACACAGTATGTCTTGTCAAGGATCATATGTCAACTATCCAACAACAACTAAAGTTCTTTCACTGCAATGAGATATTCATCCAATTTCTTGTTCTCCGGATTTGCTTTTTTGAGCCGGCCATACACATCCCATGCAGTATTTTTATCTTTAAGCAGTATACAGTGCCGGAGAAGACGGTCAAGGTATTTAGGATTTTCCGGCTCTTTTTCAAGCGCTTTCTCGAACATCTCGCGCGCTTTAGGATAATCTTCCATCGCAGACGCGCACTCACCGGCAAACGCAAGATCCTCGGGCTCAATATTCCCGTTTTCAATTTTTAATACATAGGTCATGGTTTCCCATGCTTGCTGATATTCCTTTTCCCTCTCGTACAATTCTGCCAATACACGATACACATCAACCCTTTTTTTATCAAATCCTAATGCTTCAAGAAGTTTTTCTTCAGCAGAATCATATTCCTCTTGATCAATAAACCCGCGCGCTGTTTGAATCAGTATTTGAATATGCTCCCCGGTCGCGTGTTTTCCGGCGGCCTTAATATCTTTTTTCTGTTTTTCTTTTACCATTTCAGTATGTTTTTTTTGAATTGCCTGCACTTTTTCTTTCACGCGTGATGAATGCCGCATAACATGCGGAGCAAAAAAAGATGTCACCTTGCCGGTAACAGCAACTATTTTACGCTTGAGCCGTTCTTCTGTCAGCGATCTTTTGACATTCCTCTGCTTTTCTTGCTTTAACGAACTCACATCAACATTGGAAACATGAGGAAGCTTTCGATACACAATGCCAACAACAAAAGCAAGGCACGCGATAATTCCTATTAATAATACAAACGTGATAAACATAGAGACGGTAAAGTATGAGTATGACTATGACTGTGCAGAACTCTCTTTACAAACTTTTTCGATAATCTTTAAAAACTGCTGACTGTGCAAACTTGCCGATCCGACTAAAAACCCTTGTATATGCTCTTTGTCGCAAAACTCATCAACATTATTTTCGTCAACGCTTCCGCCATACAAAATGGCTGTATGATGATCCACTACAACCAAGGGATATAAATCAATCAACACTTGACGAATCAGTGTATGCATATATTCGGCATCGCTCGGTTCAATCGCCTGGCCCGTACCAATCACCCATACCGGCTCATACGCAATAATAATCGGGTTGATAGGACTCACCTTTACCCCGTCAAGCGCATTCTGCACCTGCCTCAACACAACATGATCTTTTTGATTCTCTTGGCGCTCTTCAAATGTTTCTCCCACACAAATAATCGGAGTTAATCCTTCTTTCAACGCATTTTTAACTTTGTTATTAATACTCTCATTTGTTTCGCTAAAATATTTTTTGCGTTCAGAATGACCAATAATCACATACTCCGCGCCGGCCTCTTTGATCATCCACGGCGCAACCTCGCCAGTGAATGCGCCACGATCTTGACCTGATAGATCTTGCGCACCTAATGAAATACTCTCATCGCCAATGGTCTGTTTAACACTCAATAGCGCGGGATAAGACGGGCACAGCACTAATTGACCTTTTCGACGCATACCCCGAAGGCCAACAACAATATCAGCCGTGACTTGAACAGCTTGCTTAATGCCATAATTCATTTTCCAATTCGCAACTAAAAACGGCGCTTTAAACATACGAAAGATAATAACAAAACCCAAATATCAAACAACCTTTTCTAATGTGTCATTTGAACTGTGTCATTACAGATAGTATATCTTAAAACGCCTGCCATGACTACTGCGCTTCTCCACTCTTTTTCCACTCCCAATTACCAAACACCCAATGAATAATATTTTTAACATCTTGAAACCGATCCTCATTTGAAGCGCTCCCCATCACGGCAATAATAATACGATTGCCACTTTCATCTTGGGCAAGCACAACTAAATTTCCACCTGCCTCTTCTGTAAAACCGGTCTTACCGGCAATGATATACGGCCAATCTTGAGCAAGTAATTTATTCGTATTGTCAAAACGCACCAGCCGATTCGATCCTTGTATGCGAAACTGATACTCCGGCATACCCAAAAGAGTTGTCAGCTCCTTATCGGAAAAAATAGTTTGAGCCATATGCGCGACATCACGCGCAGTGGAAATATTATTCGCCGAAAGCCCGGTCGGCTCTTGGATATCCGTATGAATAATCTCAAGCGATGTTGAAATATTGTTTAACAACTCCGACACAGCGATATTCTCTTGTTGCGAAGCAACCCTGCTTAAGGCCACAGCCATGGAGTTGTCAGACGCAATCATCATCAGCGCAATAGCGTCATTCAACGCAACGCGCTCTCCTGCATACACTCTACGCGCACTGCCGTTGCGATTATCCGCTTGCGTCATGGTAATAATGGATTGAGGGTCCTTCAGTACTTGCTTCACGGCCTTTGCCGTCCATAATTTTGTTAAACTCGCAAGCGGCCGCTCCTGATCAGCATTTTTTTCAAATAACACAGCGCCTGTTTTTTCATCTACCGCAATCGCAGATAAAGCGGTTACAACAATACCAAGATTTTCAGGATTCACCCGTTGGGGTCCGATACTACTCTGCTCGACAATAGGTTGCAAAAGCACGGGTTGAGATTGAATACCTGGATTACTCCCAAGCGACCATGACCATAGCAGTGCTAAAAAAGATAATAACATAAAAAAACACGAAATTGTTATATTGCTTTATTGTTGTATTGTTATCAATAATAGAACAATTCTTTTATTCTTTGTCATTGTATTTACATATCACCCTGTTGCGCTAAAAAGTCTTCCAAATCAGGATGATGAGAAAGTTCCTCATACCGTGGCAATGCCGACACGTCCGCAACTCCCATATAACTTAAAAAATCAAGCGTAACAGAATAAACTGATAGTCCGATTTTTTCATCAACACGCTCATCAATAAATCCGCGAATTAAAAGATTGCGAAGAATAAGCGAGCAGTTGACCCCTCGAATATATTCCAACTCCTGCTTTGTCATTGGTCCGCGATACGCAATCACTGTTAATGCTTCAAGTGATGGTGGTGTCAATTTCGTTTCTTGTTCCGCAGAAAAAAATTCTTGCACAACATCAGCCACGTCTGGTGCTGTTGTCATCTGGCATTCCATCTCTGTGGTAATAATCGCCATGCCCCGTTTTGCATCGTAATATTCCGTTTGAAGTTCTTTGATAATCTTTTTAACATCATTCGCAGAGATAGACAGGATCGATCCGCACTTTTTATATGACAATGGCTTTCCGGCCACAAACAACAACGCTTCAATGACTAATTTTGCATTCATAGAAAATAACAACAATCTTTTAGCGCCGAATAATAGTAATCTCCTCAAATACCGTTTCTTGCGTCAAATGAACTTCTTGCTGTTTTACTAACTCAAGAAGCGCGATAAAAAAAATAATAATATCCAATTTATTCTCTGCTCGTTTCGTGATATGACTGAATGACACCTCTTTTTTAATCGTTGAAAGTAACGCGCGCAAATCCTCTATGCGCTGTTTTATATTCAATCCTTTTTTCAAAATCTGTTGAGGAAGACGAATAAACGGCAGATGGTTAATAAGATGTTCACATGTCAGTGCCAAAAAATCAAGCGTAATACGTTCATCCGGCTTGAATTCTTTATGAATCGGCATACGAGGCGCACAACGTAAGAACATAATCGGCATGCCATTATCCCTGTTTCCCAACTCGCGCGCCGCATCATAATACAATTTATACATTTTCAACTGTTGTTCAAGCGAGGCCTCATCTTCTTCCTCTTCTGGAACCAAATACGGCAACAACAGACGCACTTTCAGCATCAGCAACCGCGAGGCAATCACTAAAAAATCAGCCAACTCATCAGGACTGATTTCATGAGTATGGGCCTCAATGTAGTGAACATACTGATCGCACACATCAGCAAGCGATATATCGCTGATATCCAATTTCTTGCCCTCAATCATGTTTAACAACAAATCCATCGGCCCTTCAAATTGCTCAAGTGTTACTGAATGCATATAAGCGACGCTAAAAACTCGAAAATCACACGAATGACGCGAAACGAGTTTTATTCAAATTCGTTATTAATCACCCGCTTGGGCTTAAGATATGTATGACGAAAATTCACAATCACTCCTAACTTCTTCTTTCCCCATTTCAAATACCGTAACATCTGAATATAATCTTCTTTCGTAATGAACTTTTTTGCTTTAACATCTAAAAGAATACTATCCTCTATTAAAAAATCGACCCTATTTCCACGAGCGGCTGTCATCTCTATTTTTCTCATATCACATTCTCTAACATACAGCATCTTTTCTTGAAGCAATATTTTTTCGAGTTTGTCTGCATATTGCATTTCTGAACAAAATCGTCCTAATTCCTTGTGCACTTTAAAACAAATACCAGTAATTCTATACGACAATTCAGGGAAAATAATCTTTGGCATATGTTTATTTTTGTGTCATTCGTGTGTTGTATTCGCGCATTTCGTGTCGCCTTTTATTTTAACAACTTCATTTGCTGATCTTCTATTACTTTCCATGCGGCTTTTTTCCCATCAGGAGTAAGAGACACACTTTCGATAAACCATTTTTGAGGCGTACGCCTCCCATACTTGCCTCCCATAATAAAGCACTGTTTGAGAATATATCGCTGAAGAACCGATAACCGCATAGCGCAATGTTATGTATATACTTCATGATCTCCAATCGCAAGCAAAATAGCCACATCGTTTCCTTGATACACAAAAACTATTCTATACCGATAATTCACATAAAAACTATATCGTCCGGAAAGATGCCCCTTGAGCTTATGAACTCTCAACTGTTGATGGTTCTTAAGATCTTTAAATTGCTCAATTTTCAAAGTGGCTTCTTCTTGGAGTACATACTCAAGCGAGGAAAACTGCCGTGTAAAAGCCGGGGTGTAAAAAATATCCATACAAAGGATTCTAATCAGAAAACTTTTTTACAAGCTCTTTAATATCGCCTGACAATAATTTTCCTTCTCGTACTTCTTGCTCTGCTCTCAAAACCTGTGCCACTGCTTCTTCTTCAGCAAAAAGCCGAAGCGCTTTGCGTACCACATCTGCTTTATTTGCCGCCCTGCCGAGCCGCACCTGCTCATCAATAAACGTCTCAAGTTGGGGGGTTAGTGGGATAGAAAGTGTAGACATAAAAATATGATAATTTAATATTATAATATAATACATTACGAATTCCCAGCTGTCAATCGTTTAATGGTTAATTGTCAACTGTCGTACTAATATGCGCTTCTTTAAGTTGTTTGTCGTTTAACTTATGACCGTGTTTTGGCCAACACGCGCACACGACGATTGAGTACCTCTTGAATCTCATTCAATACCACACCTCTCACTTCTATAGACACGATAAACGCCAATGTCCCCTCCTTCGGTTTAATTTTGCCCATCTTCACCGCTCGTTTCTCCCAGCCACCGTCAAGTTTCGCGTCTTCATCGCCATACCCTATCTCATTTTGAATGATCTCTTCTACCAACCCATATATTCTATCCGCGTCTTCTCTAAACGCGCCATAGTTGTCGCTTGCAATCACAGCTCTCATATACTCTATCAAACTCATAAAAAATGATTTACTCTCTGTCCCAGCGATAAAACTCATATGACGAAGCTGGAGTCTTGCATCATATCCACCTTGCATAGCATCCGTATCAATGGTCACTAATCTTTCCTCAATTTTCTGCATCATCTGAATCCTGCCTTTGGTGTTATAGATTACATCAATATAGCTCATCAACCGTTTAATTTCTGCTACATGGCTTATTACTTCTTGCTGTTGCCATTTTCTTAACCCAAAATGCAAATGCACACTATCGTATATTCCCTTTGGTATTAATCTGTATTTCTTGCACAACAGATGGGTTACCCCTTCCCAGCATCGAATAACACGTTCTATCTCACTGCTCTCCGTCATGGGTTGAAATCGTTTTTCAAATGCATCTTCTTGAAGGATATTGATCGCTGGCTCAAAATCAATACCTACTGAAACTTGATTAGTATCCAGCGGTGTCTGCGTGCCTACAGATTGAATTTCTGTGCGGATATCGCCAATGTTCTTAAGGAATGCCGCCCATGTCGTGTCATCAAAAATCTCTTCTTGTGTTAGAAAATCACGCCACGCGTCGGTTGAATGATTCTCCAAATGAAATTGATCAGAGAATTGTGATCGTACCCATACTCCAAATACTAATTTCTTCTTATCCACGGATAATTCAGCCCAGCTCTTGTGTATAATATCTCTAGCTAAAAACTCAAATCCGGTTCTCAAAATATCCACATCTTTAATGGAAAACTTGTACAGATTAACAGCAACTGCACGACCATACCCACTCTCAATCAACCTCATCGCGATACCTTGATTCAATCCTTCAAACTTTTCCAGATTATGAGCAACTGCACGACCACACCCACTCTCAATCAACCTCATCGCGATATCTGGATGATTCAATCCTTCAAACTTTCCCAGATTATAAGCAACTGCAGCACCATGCCCACTCTCAATCAACCTCATCGCGATATCTGGATGATCCAATCCTTCAAACTTCTCCAGATTATCAGCAACTGCATCACCACGCCCACCCTCAATCAACTTCATCGCGATATCTGGATGATTCAATCCTTTAAACTTTCCCAGATTATAAGCAACTGCATCACCATACCCACGCTCAATCAACCTCATCGCGATAGCTGGATGATCTAATCCTTCAAACTTTTCCAGATTAACAGCAACTGCATAACCATGCCCACTCTCAATCAACCTCCTCGCGATAGCTGGATGATCCAATCCTTCAAACTTTCCCAGATTATAAGCAACTGCAGCACCACCCCCACTCTCAATCAACCTCCTCGCGATAGCTGGATGATCCAATCCTTCAAACTTTTCCAGATTATAAGCAACTGCCTCACCACACCCACTCTCAATCAACCTTATCGCAATCTCGTTATGTAATGCTGGCGGGACATCTAACATCGTGTTTATGTCAAAGGAGGCCGGATCAAATGTATCCCAAAACTCTCTATAGTCCTGATTCTGTTTTTCAGAACCAACGGATGACTTAAATTCTGGTCCCATAACATTAGAGCTATTATTTTCTACTCCCCACTTCAATATGCGCTTCTTTGAGTTGTTTGTCGTCTACTTCTGATGGCGCGTGCATCATCGGATCTTCCGCGCGCTGGTTTTTGGGGAATGCCATCACTTCGCGGATATTCGGCTCGTTTTGAAGCAACATCACCAACCGATCAATTCCAGGCGCCATGCCACCATGCGGCGGAACGCCATAGGAAAACGCAGTCAGCATATGCGCAAAATACGCGACCTGTTGTTCCGTAAACCCTATCAATTCAAAAATCTTTTTTTGCAATTCCTGATCATGAATCCTGATGCTTCCGCCTCCGACCTCATACCCATTGCAAATCATATCGTATTGCCATGACTTTACTTTGAACGGATCCTTGGCAAGCAGATGTTCATCTTCGGGCCGAGGACTGGTGAACATATGATGGGACGGCGCGTAGAAACCGGCATCGTTTTTCACTTCCTCAAACAATGGAAAATCCACCACAAACGCAAACGCCAACAAATCAGAATCCGCGTTTTCAACAAACTCCAATTGCTTTAACAATGCATTGCGAATAGCACCCATCACATTTTGCGCGATATATTTAGTGTCAGCCGCAAAAAAGATAACATCACCAGCTTCTGCTGACATTTTTTTGACAATTTTTTTCGCAAGCTCATCTCCGATAAATTTAGTGATCGGAGATTTTACGCCATCCTGCTCAACCACTATATACGCAAGCCCCTTGGCGCCTTCTTTTTTTGCCTTTTCAGTCAATTCATCAATCTGGCTTCTTGAAAGTGATTGATTATTATTTTTTGATGGCGCAACCATCGCGCGAATCACCCCGCCACTTGCCACCGCTTTCGCAAACACTTCAAACCCACAATCCGCAACCATATCAGAAATATCTTGAATCACCATAATATCATGAAACCGCAAATCCGGTTTATCAATGCCATATTTAAGCATCACTTCTTCATACGGAATTCGTGGCCATGGCTCTTGTAAAAACTTTTTATGAGGATAGAGTTGTTTAATCACCGTGGTAAATAGGTTTTCTGCCAATGCTAACACGTCATCCCTTTCCACAAACGACATCTCCATATCCAATTGCGTAAATTCAGGCTGTCTGTCTCCGCGCTGATCTTCATCCCGAAAACAGCGCGCGATTTGGAAATACTTGTCCATGCCCGCGACCATCAATAACTGTTTATACTGTTGCGGTGATTGCGGAAGCGCGTAAAATTTTCCCGGATGCAGGCGGGAAGGCACGATATAATCCCTTGCTCCTTCTGGCGTGCTTTTTGTTAAAATCGGGGTTTCAATCTCAATAAAATCTTGCTCATGCAAAAAATCCCGTATCGCTTTGACGAATTTGTGGCGCATGATAATAGTGTCTCTTTTTTTATCTCGCCGTAGATCAAGATACCGGTATTCTATCCGCGTATCTTCATTGATTATTTTCTCTTTTTCCCGCTCATCAATTTCAAATGGCGGGGTCTTGGCTTCTGAAAGTATCACCACCTCATTCACCTTCACTTCAACCTCACCAGTTGATAGTTTTTTATTCACCATTTCATCAGGTCGTGCCATCACCTCGCCTTTTATTTGGATAACAAACTCGCTCCGTACTTTATCTAATGCTTGCGTCGCTTGTTTATTCATTTCCGGATTCGCAACGATTTGCGTTAATCCGTACCGATCGCGCAGATCAACAAAAATCACGCCACCGTGATCCCGTCGCGCGTGCACCCAACCGGCTAATGTTACTAATTTTCCTCGGTCACTTTTTGTAAGCTCTCCACACGTATGAGTTCTGAACATACAGCATCGTAAACCCTCTCCTGAGATAGGAGAGGGTAGGGTGAGGTCTGAGCTATAAAGAATGTT
>LCFM01000006.1 GCA_000999025.1 Parcubacteria group bacterium GW2011_GWA2_43_13 | reverse complement strand
TGACCATACAATTTCTCAATTCTCTTCAGTAGAATTGTATCTGGTTGAATACAAAAATAATCCCCCTCTTTTGAATAGAGGGGGGTTATGGTATAAGAGTTATCTTGCTTTTTACTTGTTATAGTTGTAGTAATTTAGGGTTACCTTATGGGTGGCGAAGTCGGGTACTGGTGACTGCATCAATTTGACAAAATTTTCTCATAGTGCTAATAATAGTATCGTATGAGTTTTCTTAATTCACAGATGATGATGCATTGGTATCGCCGTGGCGTATGTGGTCTCGGGATCTTTGTGTTGCATTGTAACGTGAATTAAAACTTTAAGGAGTGATCAGTAAACAGCAAAGATAAGGACTTTAGAGACCACCGCGCGTATCAAAGACGGCGGTTTTTGTTTTTTTATGCATACACTATGAATACAGTAACATCTATAAAAATTTTTCAAGCAATGCCTGAAAATGAGCGGAAAATATGGTATGTCCCTGAAGGGCTTGCGACTGAATATCCTATTCGCGAAAGCGAGGAGGTGTGTGTTGAATTGTTTGAGAAAATATCAAAAGAGCAGATTCCTTTGTGCTTACAGCCGGAAGATTCTAAGTCTACAAAAATGTTTATTCGGAAAGAGGTGTGGGAGAGGATAAAAAGAGCTGTTTCGTATCTCCAAAAAGAGACACAAGGCACTGCAACGCTTAAAATTACTGACGCATTCCGGCCACTTGAACGGCAACGCATCTATTTTAATGAGCTCATGAGAGAGACGCAAGAAAAACAAGGCCTTGAAGGGAGCGAATTATGGGAATATGTTACGCAGTTTGTTGCTGATCCGAATCGCTGTCCCCCGCATTCAACCGGAGGGGCGCTCGATTGCACGGTTACGCATGTAAAGACAGGAAATGATTATGACATGGGCTCGCCAATGAATTCTGCATCAGATGCTTCTTTCACTTGGGATGATCATATTCAGATGACAGCTCAAAAGAACCGTCAGTTGTTGTATACGGCAATGAGAAAGGCGGGATGTGTGAATCTTCCAACTGAATGGTGGCATTATTCTTACGGTGATCAATACTGGGCAATTTTTGAGAAACAAAAGTATGCATTGTATGGGAGCAAAGAAACGGTACTTGTCTGATTGTTGTTGGCTTACTCGTGGAGATGTGTCATGACATCCACGACCGAGCCGACAATGAAAGGAGAGCTTTATGCTCCAATGGATCGGTGAAGCGAGTGGGAACCGCTTTCTCGTTTGCATCGAGGACGGTTCTCATTCCAATGGTTCTTTTACACTTCTTGAGCGCATTCGCAACCAGAGGGCATGGACATTTGACAGTGGATTGATTCTTGTCAGGTCAGATTCTCATCATGTCTGGCGTATGCACGTTGTTGAGCATGATGGCTCGGTTTCCGAGATGTGTGGCAATGGCGCGCGGTTGGCAGGAATGGTGGTTTCTTTGGGGAAAAAGATTCAAATAGAGACAGCGTACGGTTGTGTTGATGTTGAATCTTTTGGGAGTTATTCACGCGCGGTGATGAGCATTCCGGTGTTTGAGGAAGAGCGCACGTTTTCTTTGCAACCGGGGATTACCTATTGCGGTCAGCATATTCGGGTTCATGGCGAACCCCATATCGTGGTGAATGTTCCCAATGTGTGGAATTTCCCAATAGAGCATCTTGGATTACAGGTTGTTCCACAGGCGAATCTTACGATTGTGTCAGGATACGGAAGGAGGATTGATGCGCGGACATTTGAGCGCGGAGTAAACCGAGAGACGCAATCATGTGGGACCGGCGCGTGTGCCGCGGCATTGGTTGCTGGTTCTCGCGTGACGCGCGTTGCAATGCACAATCACGAGCTTCTGGTGTCGTGTGAGAAAGATGCTGTGGTGCTTGAAGGAAGTGGTTCTTTTGAGCGAACGAATGGAGAAAGGGATTTCTGATGAGTGTACTGCGGACAGGTGATCAGAACATTCTGTGGGACGCAGGGCTCAAGGCGCGGTGTCTCGCGGACATGGGGCATATAGTAGTGCATGATGTGCATACAGCTGATGTGTTCAGCCGTCCGCCCCAAGGGGCATGTGCAGTAACAGTCGCGCCAGAGGCATACCTGCCTGATGGACGGCTCTCCCAATGGACCGCATCTGTCGAGTCGGCGTTGTTTCTGGGACGGATGGCGCTACCGCCGAATGAGCTGACCAATCGTGGCGTGAATCTTAAACGCATGGCTACTGGCATAGGTCTTTCTGTTGAAAAAGCAGTCATGCAGATAACCGAAGGGGAATGGTTCGGCGTTTCTCTGCCACAGTCCGACCTTGTTGCTCATGGAGTGAAGATTGAGCAGTTCAAGGGGGCATACGCCATTTTCCGTAAAACCATCCGTGACAATCTTCGGCAAGCCCTGCTCATCAAACAGACGCCACCGCTGTTTGACGCGCTGTTTGACTTTGCCGCGAATCCGTCGTTTCGGCTGGGAGTTGTTGCGCCACGCATTCTCCGAGAATATTTGGAGAAATGTGGGGTTACTGAGAGTCGCGTTCAAGTTACAACATCGCTTGAGGCGTACGGCGAATGCGAGGACGAGAAAGGGATTCTTGCTCGTTTTCTTTCGCAGTACACGTACCTGCGTAATGTCTATAACGAGGCAATATCCCAAGGGCAGGAAGCTATTGCCGTTTTGAAGGAGGGGGATCTTCCTTTTTACGCAGTGGTAAGAAAATACGCCACAAACGAGCTGGTTCGTGTTCCGCTTGAATACCAGAGTGGGGACACGGTGCATCGCCTGCGAACTCGGATTGCTCTGCAAGGGGAGGTGGTTGCCATTCTTGGCAAGGCCATCCCGATCATTCTTACGATCCTGCGGAGTGGACCGTGTGTGATTCCTGAAAAAGGATCACCGTACATCCCCCAGGCGCTCGCGTTCGCCAAGTCAGTGGGAGGAGAGTTCAAAGCTCTCCATGAAATGCATACCCTGCAGGTGAACGCGCTTGATGCGCTCGCAGACGTTGATGGTCGTGTGGTACTTCCTGAATACCTTCAGCGTGTTTGGGGTACAGGTCCTGTTACTGTGCGCGAGATTGGCATGCACTGGCGCGAGATGTCCGAACAGGCACAGCGTCGTGCTGAACAACTCTCTGGTCAGCTTGAGGATGTGATCCCCGTGCTGATTGACGAGGGTTATGTGGGGAGTGATATTGCCGCGCAGGCCCGGAGCGTTCTGGCTCGAGTGGCTGACTACAACTCAAAAATGGGAGAGGTGTTTCGGACACTTCCCAAAGATCAGCAACAGTCACGCAAGGATGAGCTCGATCGTGAGTATCAGCCGAAAGTGCTTTTGCGCGTTGCAGAAGTGTTCAGTGGGCAGTTTGAACGGATTCGCGCAGAAGCACTGCGCGACATGATCGGGATATTTCGTTCCTTGGCGTACTGGAATTGCCGGCCGTTTGCCACTTGGGTAGACGCGCTCCCGGGCTGGTACGAGGCAATTCGTGCTCGCGCAACGCTGACAACATAACGAATAGGGCTGGTGAATATGATTATGTACCAGCCCTGTTTTTTTAAAATGATGAGAGAAAAGGTTCTATAAGACAACTGGCTTGTTGGGTGTTGTTGATCCAATGAATACGGTTGTCGCGTTTAAACCACGTCATTTGGCGTTTTGCTAAATTACGATCTCCTTGTTTGAATTTTTCTATTGCTTGTTCAAGAGAGAGTTTTCCTTGTTTCCATAAACAGAATTGGCGATAACCAATGCCTGTCATGCCAGGAACAGCGCACCTGTATGTTGTATACAGCAGTTCAAATTCTTCTAAAAATCCTTGTTTCATGATTTCATCAACGCGTGTGTTGATTCGGTCGTAAAGTTCTTTACGATCGCGTTTTACGCCCAGCAGGAGGACATCATATTTTTGCGGGTTTTGTGTGTAATGCCGGCTGAATGCGGTTCCTGTGTGTTCAATACATTCAAGCGCGCGGATAACGCGACGTTTGTTTTTGAGATCAACAACATCCTGCGCATCTGGATCTTTTTTAAGGAGATCGTTAACAAGCGTATCAATACTAAGGACTTCTTTTTCTTTTCTAAAATTGTTGTTTGGAGGCGCGTCTGGGAATGAGAGGTTGTCAACGACGGCCGAAATATATAAACCAGTGCCGCCAACGAGGAAGGGGATAATAGAGCAGTGTTTTGTAGAGACAGGGTTAACCCTGTCTCTACAAGGCAAGAGTGGCATATCTATAATACTTTCCGCGTATTCTTTAAACTGCGCCGCGCTAAAATATTCTGTAGGGGCGATAAGATCAAGCCCGTAGTGCTCAATACCTTCAATTTTCCCTGTTCGTGAGTCATTCGCCCCCCGCTCTTTTAGAAGGAGAGGGGAGGGTGAGGTTTCGTGAGCCATTCGTGATGCAAAGGGTTTGGCAGTTCCGATATTCATTTCTTTATAAATAGTTCTGGAATCAGCGCAGATAATATATCCATTGAATTTTTTTGCCAATGCAAATGCGAGATCAGTTTTCCCTGATGCTGTGGGACCGACAATTGCAATGAGTTTTTGGAGTTTTTTTGACATTGTAGTATAAAGACGCCCCGCCAGCTGGCGAGGGCGTCTTTATTGATACAGACGTGCCATCGGCACGTCTCTACACTTCTAAAGATTTTGTTCTGATTTTTTCTTGTATCATTGCGCAGAATTCATCACGAGAAAGGGGTATGGTTTCTTTGCTTCCACGCTTGCGCACTGCAAGAGTGTCTGATTGTGCTTCTTTCTCGCCAAGTACAAGCATATAGGGGATTTTTGATGTTTCGGCATTGCGGATTTTTTTACCGACTGATTCATTGGATTCGTCAATCTCAACGCGAATACTTGTAGATTGCATGTGCAATGAAAGTTTCCGTGCATTATCAAGGAATTTTTCACTCACCGGCAGAATGGCAACTTGAACAGGCGAGAGCCAGACCGGAAATGCGCCTGCGTGGTGTTCAATCAAAATACCGAAAAATCGTTCAGGTGATCCGACTAATGCGCTGTGGATCATGAGCGGTGTTTTTTGCGATCCATCTTCATCAATATATTCCAAGCCAAATCTTTCGGGCATGTTCATATCAAGTTGAATAGTGGAAAGTTGCCATGTTCTGCCTAATGCGTCATGCGCGAGTAAATCCATTTTAGGTCCATAAAACGCCGCTTCTCCTGGAGCTTCTTCATAATTAATTCCACTCTGTTTTAACATTGAGCGTAAAGCATTTTGTGATGTTTCCCAGATTTTATCATCACCTAAATATTTTTCTTTTTGTGATTCATCCCGCAATGATAACCGTATTGAATAGTTCATGCCATAGGTTTGCATTGCCTCTTGAATGGCGTTTAACAAGAGCGAACATTCATGCTCAATTTGATCTTCCCGGCAAAAACAGTGCGAATCATCTTGGGAAAATGATCGTAATCGAGTGAGTCCTGAAAGTTCGCCTGGTTTTTCATCGCGATACAGCAGAGAAAAGTCAGCAATGCGGACAGGTAAATCCTTATAACTTCTCATACGCGATGCGTAGAGTTGGGTGTGCTGGGGACAGTTCATTGGTTTGAGGTAATATTCCTCATCTGTGTAATTTGACACCACGCGGAACATATCTTGCTTGTATTTATCATAGTGGCCGGAAGTATGGAAAAGCGCAGCTTTATTGATTTGCGGGGTTTGTACTTCTTGGTATCCCATTTTTGTTCGGAGTTCTCGGGAGTAGTTTTTAAGAGCTGAAAGAATGGTCATCCCATGGTGCGTGTACAGCGGAAGCCCTGGGCCCACAAGATCGGAAAATACAAAGAGCCCGAGTTCTTTTCCGATTTTTCGATGATCGCGTTTTATGGCTTCCTCGCGCATATGGAGATAGTCATCAAGTTCTTGCTGTGTTTCAAATGCCACAGCATATACGCGTTGGAGTTGAGGATTTTTTTCATCTCCACGCCAGTATGCGCCGGCAAGGGATGTGAGTTTGAATGCAACAGTAATTTCTTGGGTGTTTTCAACATGCGGGCCACGACACAGGTCTACAAAATCGCCAGTTGTATAGATTGATACGGTGTCTGTAGAGACGGGGTTAACCCTGTCTCTACGCTCGTTTAGGTTTGTTGTGCCATGTGTTTTAAGGTCATGCAGGAGTTCAACTTTATACTGCTGGTTCATTTTTTTAAACTGTATTATTGCGTCGTCAATAGGGAGTTCGGTGCGAGTGAAGGATACTTTTTGTTTAATGATATCGAGCATTTTTTTTTCGATGCGTTTAAGATCATTTTCTGTTATCGGCTGTTCAGTGTGAATGTCATAATACCATCCATTTTCAATCACCGGGCCGACACCAAAAGAGACAGCCCCTTTATCGCGGAACAGTTCTTGCACGGCATATGCCATGATATGCGCCAGTGAATGGCGTTGAGTTTCGATATTCATAGAATGAAAAGTAAAAAATTGAGTTTAAAAAAACCTCAAGCGATAGGCATTATCTTGAAGGATAATAAATATCGCTTGAGGTCCAACAATGTAACTGTCGGAGGTTCCACCTCAATTGTCTCCCTGCGAGAGACCGCTCATTCTTTTCATGAATTGTTTTGTACACTCCGTCGGTGGTGAGTCGGCGTGCAAACGTGTACATAATAGAGTGTAGGGAAAACAGTTTTTTTTGTCAATTGTCAGTCGTCGTTTCTGGCTGATCACTGCTTGTTATTATTACAGTAATTCGGTTTGCAAACGCTGGCGCGGTTGTTCTCCAAAACGGCCAAAATGTAACACGGATTGAAGAAACATTCGGGTTTGACAAGAGTTTTTCTTTGATTTTTTCAACATCCAAGTTGACTAATTCTTGGGGATTGATGATTTCGGCATTAGGCGTTAGCGTTGTAAACGCTTCAAGTTCGGTGCGCAGAGTTGCTTCTGTTTTTTGTTCGTTCAATGATTCCACATTCCATTTTAAGCTCGTATCGTTGAATCCCAGTAATGAATATCCCGCCGGGAGCGTTGACGTGTAATTCTGCTTTGCGACTGCAAGAATCGCATCTTGAGAAAACGATGGCATTTCCGCATCCAGCGCGCCTGTCATGACAAATGTATCTGTTTCATCTCCAATTTTTTGTTCTGATGTTACTTTAACATCGCCATACATCACATGATCATCAGTCACTTCTGATCCGATTGTTTGAGAGAGTTTCTTTTTCGCGTCTTCTTTGAGAAGTGCGGTGATTTTTTCTTGCGCCGCGTCAAAATCCGCTTGAGACAGGACTGCAATGGTTTTTTCTCCGCCAGTGATTGATTTTCGCACATCCGCGTAAATTTCTTTTTGTCGAGACGCATTGAGCTTGACGACAGACAATTGTGCAGGGGCTTGTAGTTCACCTTCTTTTCCTTCTTCATCCGCCGTAATCTCAACTTCAATTTCTCCTTTCGCCGGAACAACGACGTATTTTTCTGTTCGATAAATCATGCCTCCGGCAGTGAGCTGGAGTTGGGTTGTTGCAAGCAGAGGTTGTGGCAGTGATGATGTATTGACGAATACAACCATTCCCCGCGCTTTATCAGGGATTTTTTTTCCATCGCTTTGAGGTGAAAATGATTCTGTTTTTGAGGCCGATACTGAAATGAGTTTTCCTGTCAGCGGTTGCGAGGTGTCGGGTGAGGGAGTAGGTGAAAATTGAACAGCGAGGGTTGACACTGCAGTTGTTCTGTCTGCTTTTGCAGTTACTTCGATTGTTGCGCGTGCAAGAGCTGAATGGACAACGGCAAGCGCTCCGACAATAATGAGCACTAAAAATACAAGCGCGATAATACGATAGGTAGCAGGGTGAAGTTGAGGAAGTGCCATAGTGAGAAAGAATGAAATTATTCAAGGAATGAATGTGATGGTTCGCGAATCATTTTTGGTTGAATCGAGCATTGATCAATTAGTGATTTTACTGCTTTGACAAATTCGGGAGAATATGAGACGCAATACTGTGTTTTAATCCGTTTAGAGATCGAGTGATTAAAAATAAGATGAACCTGCCAATCGCCGGGATAGCCGAGAATAACGGCTTTTAATTGAGCCAATGCGTCTCGTGAAACCGTATGCGGTAGTGTAATGGAAACAACCGGGTGCATGAGTTCTTGTGCAGGCGTGTCCTCTGCGATGCGGGTGGCATTTGGCTTTTTTTCAAGTTCATCATGAGACAGTCGAGCGACGCTGTCAACAATGAGTTTTGGTACCCCGTCTTTAAGAGAGCACTGCCCTGTAATAAGGACGAGTTCATCTGCCTGCCATAGATCGCTGGTTTTTTCGAGAATTTTTGGAAATACAATGGCCTCAATACTTGCGGTAAGATCTTCTATAGTTACAAACAACATGGGTTCATTTGATTTTGTAAAAATTTTTTTGATGCTGTTGACCATGCCGCCGATTGTTACAGCTTGTCGATCTTTCCATGTTCCCGATGCTGACAGCGGATGAGTTTTTTCCGCTAAAGCGCTGTGCCATTCTTTGAGCGGATGAGAGGAAATGTATAATCCGAGCAGTTCTTTTTCCCATGCTAATTGTTCGCGATTGGAAATTTCAGGGACGTGTTCATTGAGTCGGAGCATAGGAGCGACTCGGGTGCCGTCGCTGTTTTGAAATAAGTTGAATTGGCCTGAATTTTTTTCTTGCTGTAATGCTTTTGAAAATTGAAGTAGTGTTTCGATGTTGTGAAGTAACAGGACTCGGTTTGCAAATCGGTCAAATACGCCCACTTTAATGAGCGATTCCATTGATTTTTTGTTTAAGTCCTTATCTTGGATACGGGTTAAAAAATCGGCAAGGTCGGCGTATGGGCCGTTATTTTTGCGTTCGTCTATAATAACATCAATAATATGCTCTCCAACGTTTTTAATGGCACCGAGTCCAAATCGAATAGGGGATTGTTGCTGATGTTCCGGGTTTGGCGCGACGGCAAATTGGGCAAAACTTTCATTGATATCCGGCGCAAGCACTCTGATGCCAAATCGTTCCGCTTCCGCGATTTCAATAGCAACACGTTCAGTATCATGGCGGTCAGAGGTCAGGAGGGCGGCTAAAAATTCAGGAGTGTAGTGCGCTTTTAAGTACGCGGTTTGATACGCGATCATGGCATAGCACACGGCATGCGACCGGTTGAATCCGTAACGAGCGAATGGTTCCACAAATGAAAAAATTGTTTCTGCGAGATCGCGCGCGAGACCGTTTGTTTGTATACACCCTTCAATGAATTTTTCACGCTGTTCTTCTAATAATTCTTTTTTCTTTTTTCCAATCGCTTTTCGGAGCATGTCAGCGCCTCCCATGGTAAAACCGGCGAGATCCCGTGCCATTTGTAATACTTGTTCTTGATAGATCGCGATGCCGAATGTTTTTTCTAAAATCGGTTTGAGTATAGGGTGATGATAGGTGATTTCTTTCAACCCTTTTTTCCCTGCAATGTAGTCAGGGATCAGTTCCATTGGGCCTGGCCGATAGAGCGCGACCATAGCGACAAGATCTTCTAAATATGTTGGTTCAAGTTCGCGTACATACCGTTGCATGCCCGAACTTTCAAATTGGAATACGCCAATCGTTTCTCCTCGCTTAAAAAGTTCATACACCGGAGGGCTATCAAGCGGGATCGCGTCAATATCAATAATTTCCTGTCGGGTTTTTTTGATGATTTTTAATGCGGTTTCAATAATTGTGAGATTTTTTAATCCTAAAAAGTCCATTTTCAATAAACCGATTTTTTCAATCGGCACCATGCTGTACTGGCTCACAATGGTGGGGTCAGACGGAGACGCGTATTGAAGCGGGACATATTCGTCAAGCGGGTCTCTGCTGATAACGACTCCGCACGCGTGAACCGATGAATGGCGCGCGACGCCTTCTAATTTTTTACCATTTTCAATCAGCCGTTTGCAGTCAGGGTCAGTGGTATATTTTGTTTTTAGTTCAGGATTCACTTCAAGCGCTTTTTCTATTGTCATACCCGCGCCTTGGGGGATCATTTTTGCCACCTCATCGCAATACGCGTACGGGAAATCAAGAACTCTGCCCACATCGCGGACCGCGGCTCTCGCCGCCATGGTGCCGAATGTAATAATTTGGCATACCCGATTTTCTCCATATGTTTGTTTGACATATTCAAGGACTTCATTTCTGCGCGTGTCTGCAAAATCAACATCAATATCAGGCATACTGATGCGTTCCGGGTTTAAAAATCGTTCAAATAAAAGATCGTATTGAATCGGATCAATATTGGTAATGCCTAAGAGATACGAAGCAAATGATCCGGCCGCGCTTCCTCTGCCCGGACCAACCACAATGCCGTGCTCTTTTGCCCAATTGATAAAATCCTGCACAATGAGAAAGTATGAAGCATATCCTGTTTTTTCGATCACAGAAAGCTCATATTCCAGACGTTCTTTGTGTTGAGTTTGAATGGCTTGAGCAGGGGTATCTGCATGTACTTCGGTGATATCGTATCCGAATCGTTTTTTTATTCCGCGGTAGCACAATTCCCGCACATAGCCCTGATCCGTGAATCCTTCAGGAACAGTGAATTTTGGAAGAATTGAAGTTCCCATTGGGATAGCAAGATCGCATTTTTCCGCGATTGCAACAGTATTTGAAAGCGCCTCGGGCGTTTCAGAAAAAAATTCTTTCATTTGCTCCGGCGATGTCATTTCGAATGTTTCAGGGAGATAGTGCATTCTCTCGGTATCTGACACTTTCTTTTTTGTTTGCAGACAAATCAGAATGTCATGCGCTTCGGCATCTTCGTGTTTGACATAGTGGACGTCGTTCGTTGCGACAAGCGGGATGCTGTATTCGCGAGCAAGGCGGATGATTTCTTTATTCACCAGCGCGACTTCGGGAATATGCGGATGATGCTGAAGTTCAAGGTAAAAATTTTCATCTCCAAATGTGCGCTGATACCATTCTATTTTTTCGCGGGTTTTTTTTTCATCTTCGCTTAAAATGGCTGATGGGATTTCGCCTTTTAAGCACGCGGACATGGCAATCAGCCCTTCGCTGTGTTGCGCAAGGATGTCGTGGTCAATGCGCGGTTTGTAATAAAATCCATCAAGGTGAGCGCGGGTGATGAGTTTCATCAGGTTTTTATAGCCGGTGTAATTTTTAGCAAGCAGAATAAGGTGGTGATTGGCTCTGTCATGTGTTGTTTGTTTGTTGAATCGGTTATTGACGATATATGTTTCAACTCCGATAATCGGTTTGATGCCTGCTTCTTTTGCTTTTTCATAAAATTCAATCGCCCCATAGAGCACGCCATGGTCAGTTAATGCCAAAGCGGGCATGTCATAGCCCTGCGCCTGTTTGATAAGATCGCTGATTTTCCCCAGCCCATCGAGTAAACTGTAGTTGCTGTGGGTGTGCAAGTGCACAAAACTCATATGTTGGAGACAAAAAACAAGAAACAAAAAACATGTGGTGCCTGTTGTTTGTTTCTTGTTTTTTGTTGTTTGTTATTTGTCTTTTGTTTTTTGCCTTCGTTGTGTTTTTTTCGTGCCAAATACTTGTGTAACATGGCACACTAATTGCTCTACCGCAGTAGAAATCGCTTTTGTAGATGTTGCGGCAATAATGAGTTTATCTTTGAGTTCATCTAAAAAATCAATAAAAATAGTTGACGTGTGTCGCAGATTTTTAGACACAGACCGTAGATCATGAAGTGTGCGGATGATGTAGTATAACGCCCAGCATAAAAAAACCGTAATCCAGACAATGGAAATAGATAAAACAATATTTAACAGGTCTTTTGATGTTTCTATCATATAAAAGGCAAGGTTAAAATGCAAAAAGTAAAACGACAATGCAAAAAGTAAAATTTTGAATTTTGATGTGTCATTTTGCTTTTTAATTTTTGCTCTTTACTGTATGTAGTATACCTCAATAGTAAGTATATGTGCAATGTGATATGATATGAATATCTATGAGCGTACAGCAATCGCCATTGCCTCAACAGTTTCATCCGCTTGATGACCAAGGATTGCGGTTGAGTATGTGGTGGCTTGATCATGAAGGCAGGGTCAAGTTGTGGCTGAAAGTTGTGATTGTGGGTATCAGTTGCGCGCTGATTGGTTTTGCGGTATTTACATGGATGCGGTATGTGTTTGCCAATAGGGCAGTGGTTAGTCAGCTTGTTCGCGCCGGGCTCCCGTATGAACAATGGCGCGTGGCGCATCCGCTTGCTGATATCATAGTTGATGACATGATGTTTATAAAAAGCGACGCAGGCAATCAGGTGGTATGGTCTGCGACAAATCAGAATAGTGATTATTCTGCAGTTGTTTCCTTTTCTCTTGCTTCGGCTCCTAATGCGCGTGGCATATCTTTTATCCGCATGTATCCCGGGCAAAAGCAGTGGTTTGGAGTAGGTGCTCTTTCATCTGTGAGTCAGATTGACGCAGGCGAGCTTACTGTTTCCGCAGAATGGGAGCGCTTGAAAGTTGAGCAAAAACAAACTATTACAAAGCTTTCAGATATTACTGTTGAGGAGATTGGATATATTCCTGAAACAGGGGTTGCGCTACCCGGGGTGCGTGCTGTTATTCAAAACACCTCTGTTGAGGGATATTGGCACGCGCGGCTTGCGGTTATTGCATTTGAGAATAATAAAGTTACCGGATTTACTGATATTTCTATTGAGGCGCTTAAAGCGCTTGAGCAGAGAACAGAGGCATTTGCCTGGCGCGGTCCTGCGTTGTCGTCTTCTGCTCTTTTGGAAGCGGCTGTCTATGTTGATGTATTGGATGAAGATATTGTGATGAAAACGGAAAGCCCATCACGGACAGAGTTTTAATTTCCATTTCTTGCATATCATCTCTACTGCCTGCTACTATGTGAGGGTTATGGTTCTCTCATTTTCACGAATGATCAAAGGCCTTGATTGGCCGCTCATGATAGTTACCTTATTATTGCTTGTGTTTGGGCTTGCTACGTTGTTTAGTTTAACGCTATCTCATGATGCTATTGCCACGGAGCGATTTCAAAAACAACTATTGTTGGCAGGGATAGGAGTTGTACTGATGGTTGCTGTCGGATTTTTGGATTTCCGTATTTTTAAGGATACCGCTTGGGTGTGGTATGTCATGGGGATTGTGCTGTTAGGAGCTGTGTTGGTGTGGGGAGCGACATTGCGCGGAACAACAGGATGGATTGAATTGGGCCCATTATCGTTTCAGCCGGTTGAGTTTGTCAAGATTACATTTATTATTTTTCTTTCAAAATTTTTAGCTGATTCTTCGTATCATCTTATAGAAACGCATCGGCTGTTATTTTTTATTTTTTTTGTTATTTTTCCGGTCGGGCTCGTGTTGGCACAGCCGGATTTTGGATCAGCGTTTGTGCTGATGGCATGCGCTCTCGGGTATTTGTTTTTTATTAAAACGCGCAAAGGGCTTTTACTTGGCATGTGTGGCGTTATGATTTTAATGGCAGTTATTTCGTGGTTTTTTTTGTTTAAAGATTTTCAAAAAGACAGAATTTTGACATTTATTGATCCGTCGCGCGATCCGTTGAGAAGTGGATACCATGTTACCCAATCAGTGATTGCCGTGGGATCAGGCCAGATATTTGGCAGAGGGTTGGGGCAGGGGACGCAGAGTCAGTTGAAATTTTTGCCTGAACGAGAAACAGATTTTATTTTTGCCGTGATCGCGGAACAACTCGGATTTGTGGGCGTGGTGTTAGTGATTGGATTTTTGGGATTTTTAATGTACAGGTTAATTGTGATTGCATTGCGCGCGACTGATCCGTTTGGAGGGCTGTTTTGTTTGGGCGTGGTATTAGTGATTGCATTGCACATGTTTATCAATATCGGTATGAATATCGGCATTGCGCCAGTAACTGGTTTGCCTTTGCCATTAGTGAGCTATGGCAGAAGTTCTTTGCTTGCGCTGTTGATTGCGCTTGGCATTGCGCAGTCAGTGGCAACACACAGGCATAATATTGGAACAGTTGAGCGGGGGTAGATTGCGTGTAGAGACGCATTTCCATGTGTCTTTGTACATGTGTCGTTGTAGAGACGTGGCGTTGCCACGTCTTTGTTCTCCAGAAAAAAAGAGCCCCCAGAAACACGACAGGTGTTTCATGGGGGTCTGCGACGGGTGGTTCACGATATAGACCCTATCGCAGTTTGACAAGGTATTTTTGCGCAACCTATTTGGGTACCCCTCAAAGCGGGGGAGGGGAAAGGTACGCCTCTGAGCAAAAATTTACTTGGTGGTTCGGTCATCGTGGGATGAGGCGTACAGTAATGGTAGCTGTTTTAAAAAGTATGTCAAGATAAAAAAAAGACGGGTTAAGCGCGACACGTATGTGCACTAAACCCGCCCCGCGAGAAAGTTGTCCAGAAATAGAGAAAGGAAAGAACGCACTCTCTACTCGTTGACATCGCGTCAATGAGTGGTCGCCGTAATGTGGCGCGAACCACCATAGAGAGTAGAAAAGAACGTTCAGAATCGTCCCGGCCCGTAGTTCGGACCGAGGAGGCGATCGCGGCTGGCGCTATGGAGCCAGCGCTGTGAGCGAGGCCTCATGTGTGCCATTGGCACCCTCCTTCTGTATTCTGCGGGGTGATTCGTGTCCCTCGCGGACGCGTCGTCAGCTCGCCATCTTGGCGTTTGCCGTGCCCTTCTTCGCTACGAACGTGGTCGAGAAAACCATTGCCATGCGCACATTCATGCCTGGGGTTCCTTCCCAGTATTGCGCTTCGTCGCAGTTGGTTCAACGACACTGCGTACATCACGCAACGGATGTTGCTAATGAACGCACTTTTACCATACTTCTCATTAAAACATGTGTCAATAGTTCGTGTGGATAAGTTTGAAGGGCGTCGTTTGTATGTCGTTGTAGAGACGTGCCTCTACTTTGTCCGCCTTTTGAGGGGCGCGTCTCAAACAGCTCGGGTTACGTTACGTCTTACGGAGACGCCCCCCGCCAAAGGCGGGCAGGCAGGGGGCGTCTCTACTATCTTTAACGATTTATTGACTCATTATCATAATAATTGTATAGTAATAGTATGAGCCAGTCATCGTATTCACAATCATTGGAAAATTTTCGGTTGGTTGCGTTTTGTCCGTTATGCAATGCCCAATATCAGCCGAATCAGGCATCAATTTTAGAACAAAAAGATGATGCCAATTTGATTTATGTTGAATGTGATCAGTGTGGGGCATCTATTATTGCGCTTGTGGTAATGGGGTTGATGGGCATTAGCTCAATCGGCTTGGTTACGGATTTGACAGAGCGTGATATCAGGCGGTTTCAGTATGCTCCTGCCATATCGAGCGATGATATTCTTGATCTTCACCGCGAGTTACAGCATAAAAATGCTGTCGTTGCTTTGATTGAGGGGGAGTAATGCATGATTTTTTGCTTTTTTAATGTGTAGAGACGGGGTTAACCCCGTCTCTACAGCGAAACGCGCATCGCGACTCGCGAGCTTGACTCTTTTTTTTTATTTTAGTATTATTCTCCCGTATTAAAATGATTTTTTATGGAGGTTCAAACATTAAAAGGCGTTGATAGAGCCAAAGACGAGAATCTTGCTGTGTTGCGTAAGGGTGGCGCTATTCCTGCTGTTGTGTATGGTAATAAAATAGAACCGACACACGTTGCCGTGAATGCCATTGCTTTTCAAAAAACACTGCGCCAAGCAGGCGAAAGCACGTTGGTTGATTTAAGTATTGGCGACAAGGATCCTGTAAAGGTGCTGATTCATGATGTGCAGTATCATCCGGTGCGCGATGACGTTGTTCATATTGATTTTTATCAAGTCAATATGAAAGAAAAGATTACAACCCATATCCCATTGGAGTTTATCGGCGAATCGCCTGCTGTTGAACAATTGAGTGGCACATTAGTTAAAAATATGGATGAGCTTGAGGTTGAGTGTTTGCCAGGCGATTTGGTGCACGCGATTGACGTTGATATCTCTGTTCTTAAAACATTTGATGATGTAATTCATGTGAAAGATATTGTGTTGCCTCAAGGACTTGAGGTTCAAAATGATATGGATGCTACTATTGTGTTTGTTGAAGAACCGCGTTCAGAAGCAGAGCTGGAGGCAGAACTTGCCGCGCCTGTGAGTGAACAAGAGGCGATTGCTCACATTGAAGGCGCAGAGGAAAAGCCAGCTGACGCAGAAGATACGGGTGAGGAGGGGAAATAATGTCAGTAACCTTTGACAATCAAAAAAATGAGCGCCATCTATGGTGCTCATTTTTTATTTGTACATACTTTGATATACTTATAGTATATGGCGTTGTCTAAAAAGAAATGTGTTCGCGTGTTAATGCGAAAAAAATTTACAGCGCCGTTGTGGCTATTGCTTGTGATTGGATCTGTGATTGTTGTTGTATTAGGCAGATTGTTTTTTCTTTTATCCCATGAATCGGAATATCAATCATTGATAGTATGGGATGATCCGCTCGCTGTGCGTACAGATCCGCGGTTGCAGTGGTGGCTTGACGGGCGCGCAGTGGAACGCGAAGAAGACGCGCGCGCTCGGCCCTATGCCGTGATGATTGATCAAGGCATAGACAGCGGAGTGCCGGCAGGGCTTGATAAAGCGTCAGTTGTGGTTGAAGCGCTTGTTGAGGGCGGAGTAACGCGGTTGATGGCGTTGTTTGATCCTATTGCCTCTGTTGAAAAAATCGGACCTGTTCGTTCGGTTCGGCCATATTTTGCCGACTGGGCGCAGGGATTTGACGCGGTATTAGTGCATGCCGGTGGCAGTCCGACTGCGTTGAAATTAATTTCCATAACAGAAATAGATGAGTTGAATGAAATCAGCGGAGATGGAATGTATTTTTTTCGCGATCCATATCGAAGCGCGCCTCATAATCTTTTTATCGCAAGCTCTCGCCTCCCGTGGAAGAAAAAAGAATGGCGACCTGTGATTGATCAAGATACCATCAAACCATGGGATTGGGCGCGTGGTACAACTGACGGCATACAAGGCAACCCGGGGTCATCTATTCTTGTTGATTTTTCACGCACGTCGTATACTGTTGAATGGAAGCAAAAAAATAGCGCGCAGTCGTATCAACGATTTCGCAATGGCATTCCTGAGGTTGTTGAAAGTGATAAAGCTATCTTTGCTGACAATATTATAGTACAATATATTCAGGTTGGGCTGGAAGATGAATTGCGGCTGACAATGCAAACTATTGGAGAAGGGAAAACGCTGATATGCAGTGCAGGCGAATGTGCAGATGGAATATGGAAACGGGAAAAAGATAATCAGCCAACGCAATTTTTTATTCATAGTCAGAAGGGAGATCGTCTTGCGCCATTACTGCCCGGAGCAACGTGGATAGAAGTCGTTCCGGAGGGAAAACGCGTTACATTTCAATAATATGGTGTTATCTAAAAAAAACACAGCATTTACATTGGTTGAGTTATTGGTTGTTATTTCTATTATCGCACTGCTTTCAAGTATCGGTGTTGCGAGTTTGAATACCGCGCGTTCAAAAGCGCGCGACGCAAAGCGGACCGCTGATTTGAAAAACATTTCAACAGCGCTTGATTTGTATTATGATAAATATGATGCGTACCTTGCGGGAGGGTTGACCACGACAGCCGGAACACTGCAGACAAGCGGATTGACAGAGTTTATGACCGTGCCGATTGATCCGTTAAATCAGGCGACAAAATATGGCTATTATTATGCCCCCGGATATTCAATGACAGGTCCCAATTCATTTAACTCAAACACACTTGGCACGCAATCGTATGTCCTTGCGACTAAACTGGAAAAAGCAGGTGTTTCAGCGCTTATTAACCAACAAACTGGCGGGTTCGGGGGGTGGGATAATGTGGGAGTAACCGGTATTAATTACATGATTGGAAAGTAAATTAAAAAAATATTTTGAAGTGTTGATTCTATTTTTCTATGACACACAAAGCATTTACATTAATTGAGTTGTTGGTTGTTATTTCTATTATTTCATTACTTTCCGCTATTGGCGTCGCGAGCTTAAACAGCGCGCGTTCAAAAGCGCGGTACGCAAAAGCGGTTGCGGACATGAAGTCAATGGATACTGCAGTCCAGTTGTATTATGATGCCAATAACGCTTGGCCACGAGATACGAATGAGGCCACAGATCGTGGCGCGCCTACTGCGAATCCTATTACATCATATATGGCAACATGGCCAACACCGCCATGCGCAGGATGGGTATATGATTATTTTTTTGAGTTTAGTTGGCGTAAGATGGTGCAGGTTAATTTGATAAATGCGTCCGGTGTCTATATTAATAGTTATTGTATTCAAGTTGGAGATGCGCCAAATAATTTTTGCAATATAGGGTCTTCAAAGCTCATCACAGCCGTTACAAATAAGGCGATAACATGTTCAGAGATTGCGCCTATCATTTAAACACAGTGATGGATATAAAGGGGGTGGTGACGTTGAATGAGCTATCAGCTAATTGCTTGAGTTTTTGATGCTGGTTTGGATTTGATTCTATAATCAGGGTAATCGTTTGCCCTGGTTTTTTTATTGTCTCGATTTGTTTGATAAGACGGCGATAGTGGTTAATCCCGTCTTTGCCAGAGAAAAGTGCTGTATGCGGTTCGTAGTTCAGGATGTTTTTTGTTATTTGTCTTTTGTCAGATGTTGGAAGGTAGGGGAGATTAGCAAGGATGAGGATATTCGTCATCCCCTCCTTAGGAGAGGGTTGCATGCCCGCCGGCAAGGCGGGGGGTGAGGTTTTGTGTACGAGAAAGTTTAATAAATCGGATTCAATAAATTGAATCGGAATATCCGGGCATAGCCGCTCGTGATTTTTTTGCGCGATTGCGAGTGCGGCAGGGGATATGTCGGTTGCGATGAAGGTATACCTCCACCCAACCTCCTCCTTATTAAGGAGGAGGGGAGCGGCGTCTCCCTCTCCTTTACAAGGAGAGGGTAGGGCTTGCCCCGTCTGAAGTCCGCCCGATGGCGGACGAAATGACAGGGGTGAGGTTTTTAACGCGACACTCAAAATGATATTCCCGCTTCCGGTGCCAATATCAATAATAGTGTCTATTGGTTGTATGTCCCTCTCTCCTTTATAAGGAGAGGGCAGGGGTGAGGTAGTCAGGTACTCAATTGCCTTATCCACTAACAATTCCGTTTCCGGGCGCGGGATCAACACATCGCGAGTGACATAAAATGGCAGTCCATAAAATTCTTTTTCTCCAGTGATATACGCGACTGGCTCATGGTTTTCTTTGCGTTTTAGTGCATCTGAATACTTTTTTTGTTCACTTTCGGTTAATGCATATTCCGGATGCGTCAACACCCATGTCCGATCTTTTCCAATTGCCCATGCCAAAAGCACCTCGTTGTCGAGGTGATCGAGGAGATGGAAGGATTGTAATAATGACTGGATAGTGATGGATGAAATTTCAAATTACAAATGTCACATGAATGCCAAATGCCATAATGTCAAAATTGGTCATTGATTTTATGTTTGTAAGTTAAAATTTAACATTACCGTTGCTCCCTTTCTCGCTTTCGCAATTCTTCAATAATATCATCCAGCTCGCCATCTAATATACGAGGGATTTGGTTGAAGTTTTGGTTGATGCGGTGGTCGGTAATGCGATCTTGCGGGAAATTGTAGGTGCGGATTTTTTCAGAACGATCGCCGGTCCCAATTTGCGCTTTGCGCGCTTGGGAGTCCTCGTTCATTTTTCGCTCTTGTTCCGCGACCAACAGACGAGATCGTAAAATTGTAAGCGCCCGTTCTCTATTTTGTTGTTGAGAGCGTTCGTCTTGGCATGAAACCGTTACTCCTGTTGGAAGATGGGTGATGCGCACAGCGGAATAGGTAGTGTTTACAGATTGTCCGCCATGTCCAGATGCGGTTGTTGTTTCTATGTTTAATTCCTCCGGTTTGAGTTGAATATCAATTTCTTCGGCTTCCGGCAATATCGCGACTGTTATAGTAGAGGTGTGTACGCGACCGTTTTTTTCTGTTTCCGGAACTCTTTGCACGCGATGCACACCGCTTTCAAATTTCAGCCGTGAGTAGACGTTTTTTCCTTTAATGCCAAAAATAACTTCTTTATATCCGCCAATGCCTATGCGATTTGAAGAAAGAAGAGTTGCTTTCCAATTCTGTTTTTCTGCGTAGCGCGAATACATGCGAAATAATTCAGCCACAAAAAGCGCTGATTCATCCCCGCCCGCGCCTGCGCGGATTTCTACAATAATATTTTTTTTATCCAATGGATCTGCCGGATGAAAATATTCTTCAATATCTTTGTGTAATGTTTCAATGCGCGCTTGCAGAGATGCAATTTCTTCGCGAGTCAATTGCGCTATTTCAGGGTCATGTGATTGCGCGTCTTGTTCCAATTCAATGCATTGGTTATTGAGTTGGTTGTATGTTTTGATAACAGAAAGAATATTTGTTATATCCGAGTATTCTTGCGATACGCTGGCGAATTTTTTTTGATCGCGCACAATCAAAAGATCAGAGAGCACTATTTCAAGTTCGCTTTTGCGTTGTTCAAGTTGTTCGGTTGGGTAGTGCATAGAATTTCGGTTCGGTGTAGAGACGCTCCGGTGGAGCGTCTTTGCGATGTATGAGACGCATTATTATTGCGTCTCTACAATTGTACCATGAAAACAAAAGAGCATGGTACACTACCATGGCTCCTGTGTTTTTTAACAGAGGTTATTTTTTTTCTGCCAATTTCTTTTTAATCGCTTCGCCTTGCGCTTTGAGTGTGCGCGATTCTTTTGCCGCAACTTTTCGAGCTGTGGTTGATTGCCGTTTTTTCGCAGTGGCAGTCGTAGTGGTTGCTTTTTCTGCGCGTTTTTTAAACCGGTCCACACGGCCTGCGGTGTCAATGATTCTTTGGCCTCCGCCGGTGTAAAACGGGTGGCAGTGAGAGCACAGTTCTATGTGCATGGATTCTGCTGTTGAGCCAATTTCAAAGACCGTGCCGCACGCGCACGTTGTTTTTGCTTTATCATGGTAGGTTGGATGGATTTCTTTTTTCATAGAGTAATTACCAGTATGCCTCCTTTTTAAGAGCTTGTCCTGAAAGCAGTGAAGGAAGGGGATAGGGGAGTAATTTTTAATGTAAACAAGGTTTAAAATATCAGGAGTTGGAGAATTTTGCAAGAGGTAAAAAAAATGGCTTGCGCGGTGCAAGCCATCAGAAGCGGGGGATAAGGAGCCATCGAATATGGCAGGGGACCCGCTTCAAATAAAGAACGTATGTATAATTGCAAGGGCACAAGCAACTCGGTGGCGTGGGGCTGAACCCGTGTTGGTTACTTTTGAGTTGCTTGCACCCGAGGGTAACTTTCTCGTATGTGACTGTGTACTGATCATGCGAGACGAGCTCACATGTTCACATACCCTTTGTCAAGATACAAGGAAGTTACCACGCCGCGTCGTCGCTTAGGACCGGACGAAGTCGCCGATCGTCACGATGTTCGACGTCAAATAACATGCAGGCATCTGTGTGCAGAGGATGCAGTTTCCGCCCATCTCGTATCCTCCTCAAGGATACTGAGTTCGTCTTTGTTGTGCCGTCATTGGGGAAGCCCCTCTTGATACGGCAACAATGCTCATACAGTATTTAAATCTATTTGATTTGTCAAGGGGTACGTTATAGATCAAATTAAATGTTACCGAAGAGAAAGCGGATAGATCATATTAAGTGTTACCGTAGTCATATATGACTATGGCAACTAAAACCGAGGTTTTACAAGAACAACTCATGGTATACCTCAAAGCGTCCCGCACCGACAAGTCCCACATCTTGGATCATCTGGAAGCGGTTCTCGGCATGCCGCGTAAATCTCTGATTCGCGCGATCAAGCGTGAACAGATGAGGAGTCGCTTAAAAGAACGGAAACGGCCTGGACCGAAAATCATCTATACCCCTGATGTCATCGCTACACTTAAAGACATATGGGAAATAGGTAACGAGGTGTGCGGCGAATTACTTCACCCGCTTGTCGGCGAATATGTGGACATCCTACTGAGGGACGGGATGTGGAAACACAGCGCAGTTGCTACGGGAAAACTTCGGAAGATGAGTGTTGGAACAATGAAGCGACGCGTAGGAGGATTCTTCAAGATCCGACGTGGCAGGAAAGGGATATCAGCAACAAAGCCAAGCGCATTAAAGCAGATTGTTCCGGTGTTTACCGGTCCATGGGAAGACAAGCCACCCGGATGGGGGCACATTGACACTGTCGTGCACTGCGGTTCGAGTTTGCTTGGAGATTTGGTATATACGCTCAATTACACGGATGCGGCAACATTGCTGGTGGTCCCCAGAGCGCAATGGAACAAAGGCATGCAGGCAACAAGGGAAAGCATGAAGCATATCAACTTACGAATCCCGTTTCGTTGGCACGGTGCGCATCCGGATACTGGATCAGAATTCATCAATCAGTTTGTCGTGGCATGGTGCAAAGAAGAAAACATCGAGCTTTCTCGATCAAGACCAGGAAAGAAAAACGACAACATGTATGTGGAGGAACGGAACGGCCATGTCATCAGAAAACATGTGGGGTATATCCGGCTTGATTGTCCTGAAGCGATGGATGTGCTCAATGCGCTCTATGGCGTTCTTACTCCTTATCTTATGCATTTCGTCGCGGTGAGACGAACAGTGGAGAAAGAAAAAGTACAATCACACTACCGGCGCAAGTATGAAAAGACACCCAAAACGCCATACCAGCGCATTATCGAACATCCAGCAGTAGAGAAAGAAGTCAAGGAGCGACTTCGTAAGGAGCACGCATCACTCAACCCGCTCATACTGAAACGCGACATTGAGCGCCGGCTCAAAGCAGTGTATGATACTCAAAAGCGCTACGGCAAAACAAAATATGAATCGACAGATTTCGGTAACACTTTGCCATGATCTATAGCGGGGTATGGCAATAATAAGCGTATTTTTCTGTTATTATCGAGCGAGCGAGAGAAGTGGGAAAGCCGTGCTTTCACATTTCCGAGCGAGCGAAGATAACACAGGGTTAATACCCTGTAGCTCTGTTACGGAACGAGAGTCCAGAGCTTGCTCTGGGGTATAATACCCTTTATTTCAGCAAAATATTGACAAGTTGTGATAAATCGGATTAAATAGAGATATCTTTAATCACACATACAGCCATGTTGCGCGCTAAAGTAGTGCCTATATTATAGGTTTTTATCGCCGGCTGTAGAGGCAAAAACTATGGCAATGACTATTCCCTCAATAGAGGAATTATTAAAAGCAGGTGTCCATTTTGGGCATAACGAGGCGCGGTGGCATCCTAAAATGGAGCCCTATATTTACACTACCCGCAGTCGGACGCATATCATCCATCTTGAAAAAACGCGCGAACTGCTTGAACAGGCGATGCAGTTTATTGAGCGCGTGACAGCAGAAGGTGGAGTTGTTTTATTTTTAGGCACAAAGCGCCAAGCGCGCGAAATTATTTTAACATACGCCCAAGAGTGCGGAGCGCCGTATATTACTGAAAAATGGATAGGCGGATTGCTTACCAACTGGGCAACGGTTTCTCAAAAGATAAAAAAACTGCGAAAATTAAAAGAACAGCGCGAAAGAGGGGAATTGGCAAAATACACAAAGCGCGAGCAGTTGATGTTTGAACGCGAGATAGAAAAGTTAACCGAGGAAGTTGGTGGGGTTGAGTTATTATTTAAACTTCCTGACGCGTTATTTATTGTTGATTTAAAAGAAGAAAAAACAGCGCTCAAAGAAGCAAACCGCATGAAGATTCCGATTATCGCAATGGTTGATACTAATGTGAATCCTGATAATGCCCAATATCCAATTCCGGCAAATGACGATGCTATTAAGTCCCTTGATCTTATTATCAGCAGTATTGCATCTGCAGTAAAAGTAGGCAAAAAGAAGGGAGAGAAGAACGAGCATAAAGAAAAAGAAATTGAACAAATCGTAATTGAAGAACAGAAACAAGAGACAGAAGAAGATGAAAGTGATAAAAAACAAGAAACAAAAAATATATAACTATTGACACTTGACGTACTATGATTACAGCACAAGCGGTTAAAGAATTGAGAGAAAAAACAGGAGCCGCAATGATGGATGCAAAACGATCTTTGGAAGAATCAGGCGGTGATACTGAAAAAGCCATTGAATGGCTTCGGAAAAAAGGCCAGCAAATTGCGCTGAAAAAACAATCCGAGCGTACAGCGCATGAAGGGTTGATTGAAAGTTATATCCACGGCAACGGCCGTGTCGGCGTGCTGTTGGAATTAAATTGCGAAACCGATTTTGTAGCACGCAATAGCGAGTTTAAATCGCTCGCTCATGATATTGCCATGCATATTGTCGCTATGAGCCCCCGATTTATTACATCAGGCGATGTGCCGAATGAAGTGATTGAAAAAGAAAAAGAGATTGAGCGGGAAAAATTACACAACGAAGGTAAACCCGTAGACATGATTGAAAAAATACTTGAAGGAAAGATGAATAAATTTTTCAGTGATGTGTGTTTAATGAATCAGTTGTTTGTGAAAGATGATTCGCAAACCATTCAGGATATTGTAAATAGCGCGACTGCGAAATTGGGGGAAAAGGTTGTTATTCGCAGGTTTAGTCGGTATTCGCTTGAAACCGAGTCAATCATCTGTGCTATAAAAGAATAAAAGGCAATCACCCTATGGGTGATTGTTTTTTTAATAAGAAAGACGTACAATTTTTATCATAACCTCTATGCGTATTTTACTTAAAGTGTCAGGAGAATTTTTTGGAGGAGGAGAAGGGCAGGCGATTGATGTCGCAAAAACAGATGAACTCGCCCGCGCTGTGCTTGCCATGAAAAATGAAGGCGCTGAAATAGGCGTTGTTGTGGGCGGGGGCAATATTTTTCGCAAGCGGTATGTTGAGCATACTGATGTTGACCCAATTATTGCTGATTATATGGGAATCACGGCGACTATTATCAATGGGTTGTTATTGTGGGATCGGTTGCGCGTGGCAGGAGGAGAGGCGGTATTGCAATCTGCTTGGCCTATTGAACGGGTTATTGATGGAGTAGATCCGTCTTCTGCAATCCAAGCGGCAAGTTCAGGAAAAGTCGTGGTGTTTTCTGCAGGCACTGGTGTGCCGTATGTAACAACAGATACTGGCGTGGTGGAGCGAGCGATTGATTTGCATGCTGATGTGATTGTGAAAGCGACAAAAGTTGACGGCGTGTATGATAAAGACCCTGTGAATAATGGCGATGCGCAAAAGTTTGAAACACTGACCATGGCGGACGCGCTTGCGCGCGAGCTTGAAATTATGGACAAAGAAGCGCTTGAAAAAGCTCGCAGTGCCGGTATTGCCATTCGCGTTGTTGAATTTTCTCATGATAATTTAGTTCGTGTCGCGCGTGGCGAAAATATCGGCACATTGGTAACACCTGAATAAAAGATAATTTTTTATTTTCTATGGCAAAACATATTACTATCGCAATCAACGGATTTGGCAGAATCGGACGATGCGCGTTTAAGGTCGCGTTTGAAAAAAAGAATATCACTGTTGCCGCACTTAACGATTTAACAGACGCGCGAACATTGGCGCATTTATTGCAGTACGATACAGCGTATGGAAAATACGCAAGGACAGTGAAAGCAACACAAGACGCATTGATTGTTGATGGTAAAAAAATTCCAGTGTACGCGGAAAAAGACCCAGCAATGTTGCCGTGGAAAAAGTTGAATGTTGATGTTGTGTTGGAATGCACTGGTATGTTTACGTCAGAAGAAAAAGCAAGTGCGCATATTACTGCTGGTGCAAAAAGCGTGATTATTTCAGCACCAGGCAAAGGTGGAAATATTGGGACATTTGTGCGCGGTGTCAACAGCGCACATATCAAAAAAGCAAAAAGCAAAGTTCACTCAAACGCATCGTGCACAACCAATTGCATTTCACCAGTTATGAATGTGTTGGAATCCGAGTTTGGTATTAAAAAAGCCATGATGACAACGGTGCATGGATACACTGCGGATCAGAATTTACAAGACGGTCCGCATAAGGATTTGCGCAGAGCGCGTGCCGCGGCTGTAAATATTGTTCCAACCACGACTGGCGCCGCCATTGCGACGACCGAGACAATCCCGGCGTTGAAAGGAATATTTGACGGGGTGGCAATTCGTGTGCCGGTGCCAGTGGTATCGCTTTCTGATATCACATTGGTGCTTAAGAAAAAAGTTACAAAAGATCACATAAATGACGCATTTATAAAAGCAAGTAAACAGGCGAATTATAAAAATATTTTAGCTGTTACTAATGAACAATTGGTTTCTTCTGATTTTGTGGGGAGTTCTTATTCCGCCATTGTGGATTTGTCGTTAACGCAAGTTGTAGACGGCGATATGGTCAAGGTTATCGCATGGTACGACAATGAGTGGGGTTATTCCCATCGGCTTGTCGAACTGGCAGAAGAAGTGGCGTAGTGAGTTTTTTTATAATGAACTAGAGACGCGTTGCGAGCGCGTCTTTTTATTTGACAGAATTGTAGTTTTATTATATTTTTATATTTGTCATTTTAACCAAACTCACACCAGAAGGAGTATGCAATGCAAAGTAGTGCATTGCAGGTAGTGGCAACGGATTTACCAGGAGTGGGAGTCGCACCCAACTATCCTATTCCTAAAATCCTTTCCCCAACGCCTGCGTTGCTCGACTGGATACTCCTTCGGTCTGTTGAAGGAGTGTCATGGGAAATGTGGCAGGAATTGATGAAGCAAGGGACATTCATCAATGCTGAACAGGGCACTGTCCCGATGATGTCGGGGGAGTTCGAGTCTCATAGTTCACCTTATCAGCAGATGGGTGAACAAGGCATTCTTGATGCCCTTGTCGAGGATGCGATGCGTCGTATTGGACATGGGAGTGCGTTTGCAAGCCCATTCTTTGACTGGCGCGGGCAAGCAAACAGCACTATCCGGCAAAATGCTTCCGGCTGGAAATCATTGCACCAAATCTATTTTTACGAAGTGCAAAAGGTGCCCAGTTTTGGGGCGCAGTGTGATGATTTTTGGGTTGGGATGATGAATGCGCAAGCGGTACGTAATCGTTTGCGAATCGTCACTCGACTCATTGGCGACCTTTTAACAGAGATGTCGCAATACGAATTGCCGGTGCGTGTTGCGTCATTGGCGTGCGGAAGCGCACCTGCGGTTTTGTCCGGCATTGTACAAACCGCAGAGGAAATCCCTGTTTCTGTGTATCTCTCTGATTATGACCCCACAGCAGTGGAGTATATCAAAGAGACCGCAGAAATTTTGGGAATAAGCGATAGCGTTTGCGCGGAAACGCGGGACATCTCTCATGCAGTGGTAAAAAAGCTTCGTTTACAAAAACCTAATATAGTCGAGATGGTCGGATACTTGGATTATCTTGACGATGAGCGCGCCATCCGACTATTCAAGTTGATCTTGGAAGCGATGGTGAGCAACGGCGTGTTCGTAACCGCTAATATTATGGAGAACGTTGAAAGGCGTTTTCTCCATACAGTCATCAACTGGCCTAAAATGGTGTACCGCACACCAGAACAAGTTGCCAATTTGATGATTGAGGCTGGATTCGACGATGTGCGTCTTCAAGTTGAACCACACCACATTCACGTTGTGGTGTGGGGACGAAAACCTCAACGGGAATAGGGGAATATGGTATACTATTGAACAGTACGCCATATCTCCTCTTTTTTTATTTCGTAACGTATGACATTTTACGCATTTTCTGCTTTGGTGAATGCAATCACAAGCATCATACTTGGGGGATTTGTTTTTTTGCGCGCAAAAAATTCTCGTGTGCGTATAAGTTTTACATTATTCGCTTCTTCCGTCGGTTTATGGAGTGTGTGGTATTATTTTTGGCAACTTGCGTCGTCTGAATCTGACGCGCTGTTGTTTTCCCGTATTTTAATGTTTTTTGCTTCGTTTATTCCTGCCACATATTTGCATTTTGTTTTAGCGCTTGTTAATAAATTGCGCGTTAAACAAATTATCCTTGTTTGCAGTTATATCTATTTTAGTGTTTTTGCGCTGTTGAGTTTTTCACCACACATGGTTTCGCATGTTGAACCAGTGGCGGGATTTGCATTTTGGCCTATTGCAGGACCCCTGTATGCGGCAGGCCTTTTTGTGTGGCTCTTGACAGTGATATACACAACATCTTTGCTTGTGCAGGCCTATCATTCGTCATCAGGATTATTGCGCTCGCAAGTGAGATATATGTTGCTTGGGATGGTGTTGGGATTTAGTGGCGGTATTACTAATTATTTTCTATGGTATCGTATTCCTATTCCTCCGATAGGAAATATTTTGGTTTCTGTGTATGTTATTTTAACCGCGTATGCCATTGTGCGATATAAACTTTTGAACATTAAAATTATCGCAACCCAGGTTTTGGTATTTGCGATTATTATTACGCTCATGGTGCGTGTTATAAGCGCTGATAGTGTACGAGCGGCATTACCTGATATTATTTTATTTATTCTGATGCTGATTTTTGGTATTTTGCTGATACGCAGTGTCTCTAAAGAAGTAGCCGGGCGCGAACGTGTGGAACAACTCGCAAAACAACTCACACGCGCCAATAAAAAATTAAAATTATTAGATAGCGCGAAAACAGAGTTTTTGTCTATTGCCGCGCATCAGATACGTACGCCACTTACTGGTATTAAGGGATATTTGGATATGATACTTAAAGGCGATATGGGAGATGTGGGGAATGCGGTAGTAAAAGATCGGTTACAAGATGTGTTTATGCAGGCAGACAGGTTGTCGCGGCTTGTAACCGTGTTTTTAAATGTATCCCGCATAGAGGCAGGTAAATTACAGATGAAATATCAGCTTAATACGATACAAGAAATTATTGAAAGCGTGATGATAGAGTTGAGACCAGAGGCAAAACGCAGAAATCTTAACCTTCGTTTTGTTCCGGCTACAGCTGTTATCCCTGCGTTGTATATTGATAAAGATAAAATGCATGACGTGGTGATGAATGTAATTGATAATGCTTTGAAATATACTCAAAAAGGCAGTGTTACAATAACATTAAAGCCAGAGCCACACGCGGTGCAATGCGTGGTAGAAGATACTGGTATGGGGATTGACGCAGAAACGATAGTAAAATTGTTTCAAAAGTTTTCTCGTGGTGAAAAAGGGTTGACCACTAATACGACGGGCTCTGGTATTGGCTTATATATTGCGCGTAAAATTATTGAGATGCATGGTGGCCGGATTTGGGCCGAGAGTAACGGAATAGGGCAAGGTGCGAGATTTATTTTTACTCTGCCTCTATCACTGCAAGCAAATCCACCCGTTGAGGTGGTGGCAGTAGCTGATGGCACCGTGAACCCACCGCGTCGCATTGCCAAGCGCTCACAGACGGGATAAGATGAGGTGGTTGGAAATGAGTATTGTCAATTGTTAACGCTTCTGTATGCCGACTGTATTACACCATAAAGAGCCGGTCGTATTAGTCATCATTGATGGCTGGGGGATTGGTCCTGAAAATAAAGGAAATGCTATTTCGCTTGCGAAAACGCCGACATTTGATCAGCTTGATAAAGATGTCGGCTATCTTTCGCTTGCCGCGTCAGGGGCCGCAGTCGGATTGCCTGATAATCAAAATGGAAATTCCGAAGCAGGGCATATGAATCTTGGAGCCGGTCGTATTGTGAAACAAGATGATGTGGTGATTTTAGATGCTGTTGAAAGTAAACAGTTTTATGAAAACCAATCTTTAAAAGAAGCGCTTGAACATGTTCAGCGGTGGGATACGAATATTCATATCATGGGATTGTTGACTGATACGCAAAGCGCTCATGCAGATCCGCGTCATGTATGGGCTCTGCTTGAGATGTGCGATGCGTACGCATTGAAAAAAGTATGGATTCATTTATTTACCGACGGCCGTGACAGTCCACCGCATCACGCCATTACGTTGCTTAAACAATTACGCGAGCATATGAAACCCGGCCAGACCATTGCAAGTGTTGTTGGTAGGTTTTACGCCATGGATCGGAAAAAGGAATGGAAGAATACGGAAAAAGCGTATCGCTTGCTTGCGCAAGGAGAGGGGGTGCACTATACAACAGCAGAAGAAGCAATTGCGCATTGCTATAATAAAAACATGACAGATGAATTTTTAGAGCCGTCTGTGATTGTTGATGATCAAGGACAGCCGGTTGTGAAAATAGAGGATAATGATTCAATTATTTTTTTTAATATTCGTTCAGATCGCGCGCGTCAGCTTACCAAGGTATTTGTTCAGGATGATTTTGAAACAGCCAACCCAGGAGCATTTGTCCGTGAACGCGTGATACGCAATGTGCGGTTTGTGGGGCTGACTGATTTCGGTCCCTCTCTTGGGACAGCAATGTTCGCATATCACCCACAGCCGGTTCCGGAAACGCTTCCTATGGTATTGCGTGATATCAGGCAGTTTTATTTAGCAGAATCGGAAAAATTTGCGCATATGACTTTTTTTCTCAACGGCGGATACGCTCATCCTGTTGGCGGAGAAGAGCGGCAAATGATTGCGTCTCCTGATCTTGCGCATTATGAACAAAAACCGGAAATGATGACAAAAGAACTTATTGATTGTATTATTTCTGAAATGGAAAAATGCAGGTATGATTTTTATGCAGTGAATATCGCGGCTCCGGATATGATTGCGCATACTGGTGATTTGCAGGCAACTATTAAGGCGGTTGAGGCGACAGATACGCATATCGAACGGTTGCTTGAAGAAGTGAAAAAATACAATGGACATCTTGTGATTACTGCGGATCATGGCAACGCAGAGTGCGTACTTGATCCGGCATCAGGGGAAGTGAATACTGAACATTCGTCAACTCCTGTTCCTTTGTATCTTATTTCATCTTCGCATGAGCTTGATATGACAAAAAAAGAATTAGTATTGGGAAATGTCGCCCCCACCATTTGCGATCTTTTAGGAATTAAAAAGCCAGATGCAATGACGTGTGAGAGTGTATTGAAAAAGTAATATATGACTCAATCACAACCAAGTATCTCTCCTAAACCACTCATTCTTGCCATAGTAGATGGTTTTGGTATTGCGGAAAATAATCCTGCGAATGCGATTGGTTTGGCAAAGACACCGAATATTGATACGTTTGTGCAAGAATATACAGCGCTTGCGGTTCAGGCGAGCAGTGAAGCAGTTGGATTACCGTTAGGAGAGATGGGGAATTCCGAAACAGGGCATTTAAATATCGGCGCCGGGAAAATCGTCTATCAGGATTTGCCACGGATCAATCATGCTATTTTTGACAAAAGTTTTTATAAGAATACCGTGCTGAATGTAGCTATTGATACGGCGGAAAAAAATAACGGATCAGTTCATATCATGGGGCTGGTGTCTTCTGGCGGTGTGCATAGTTTTTTAGATCATTTGTACGCGATTCTTGATATATGTAAAAAAAAGAACGCAAAAAAGGTTTGGATTCATGCGTTTCTTGACGGTCGCGACACGCCGTTTAATAGTGGAAAAGAATTTGTACGGCAATTATCAGATTATATAAAAGGATCAGGCGTGGGGAGTATTGCAAGTATTACTGGACGATTTTATGCCATGGATCGTGATAATCATTGGGAGCGGATTGAAAAGGTGTATCGCGCGATAACAGAAGGGGCTTCAGAATATCGGTTTGGCGATCCGATTGAAGCAATTGAATCGTGGTACGCAAAGAAAATTTATGATGAAGAGATTGAGCCGACAGTTATTGAAAAAGACGGCGCGCCGATTGCGACGATCCAAAGTGGAGATAGTGTTCTGTTTTTTAACTTTCGGCCTGATCGGGCGCGTGAGTTGACGCACGCATTTGTTTCTGCTGATTTTTCAGGATTTGAACGCGTAAAATTGGAAAACATATATTTTGTTACAATGGCTGAATACGAAGCCAGCCAGCCTGTTTTTGTGGCGTTTCCTCCAGAGGAGGTTGAGTGTCCATTGCCGTGTCAGTTGGCGCAGGCAGGGTTGTGGCAATTGCATATTGCTGAAACGGAAAAATACGCTCATGTAACCTATTTTTTGAATGGAGGGAAGGAAGGGAAAACGGAAAATGAAGATGATATTTTGATTCCTTCTCCTCGCATTGCGTCATACGCCGAAAAGCCTGAGATGTCAGCGTATGAAATCACAGCTCGGATAGAAGAGGAATTGGCAAAGGGGCTCTATGATGTTGTTATAGTAAATTACGCGAATCCTGATATGGTGGGTCATACTGGCGATTTAAAAGCAACGATTAAGGCGGTTGAGGTTGTTGACGAATGTTTGGGACGGTTGTATCAGTTGATTCAGCCGGACGGGTGTTTAATCATAACAGCAGATCACGGGAATGCGGAAATTATGTTTGATGTTCAAACCGGGCATATCAATAAACAACATACAGCGTTGCCTGTGCCTGTGTTGATTATTGGCGAGCAGTTTAAAAATCACGATCAAAATAGAGAACTATATCAATTGATTCCATCTGGTGTATTGGCAGATGTTACGCCGACTGTGTTGAAAATTTTACATATCCCCCAACCTAAAGAAATGAAAGGGACGTCGTTGGTGTAATAGCCCCCCCCTCCTAAAATAGGAGGGGTAGGGGGAGGTATATCATTTTTATTATCAAGCGAGTGAGCGAAGAGCAAAATCATTTGCTCTTCCGAGCGAGCGCAGATAACACAGGGTTAATACCCTTTATATATGGAGTCATTTCTTTTTTTTATTATCAATAGCTTGAGTAATTCGGAAGCCGGGCAGTCAATTGCGATTTTATGTAGTCAGGTTTTGGTGTGGGGCATTGCAATGGTTGTGTTTGCACTAGTGTTGATGAAACGAACATTGTATCCATTACGACAACGATTGCTGTTTTTTGTGTTGTGCGTTTTATCAACATTAGCAGTTGTGTATGCGGTTAAGATTATCGTGCCTCGGGAGAGACCGTTTGTTCAGGAAACAGGAGCAGTTATTGCGATAGGGGAACCGAATCCGTCAGGGTCATTTCCCTCGTCTCATGCGGCAGTTGCGATGGCTTTGGTAGGTGTTTTTATCAGTGCCTACCCTTTGGCTTCAAAAAATGTGAAAACGGGGTTTATTATCGCGGCGCTATTGGTGGGGCTGGGCCGTGTCATGGTTGGCGTACATTACCCAAGCGACGTGTTGGCTGGTTTTTTTATCGGCGGGCTTGTGCCATATATCATTTCTAAAACACACATGTTGTCGTAATAGTGATTTATGCGCACGCTATTGACAGATATTTGTAATAGTGTATTATGTTAATTGTCCCGATGAACGAAACATCGCGACCGTGGAGAAACCTTACCCTAGGGTATGCTCTGCGTAGTAATAAAGAATAGGGGAAACACCAATAGCATCTCCGCCTTAACCAAGGGGAGATGAGGAGGTACTTGAGCGACGCACGTCCAACATGCTTAGCCCCGTACCTTCTTTTTTATTTTATGGGGCTGTCTTACTTTTTTCACGGCCGTGAAAAAAGTAAGACAATGGGTTGCGTAGTAGTCTTTTCCAGTCAAGAGATGAGCCCCAAAAAAGTGGAGGGTGAGAGCGTCATTTTTTGAATGTTGCGAATAATTCATGCTTTGCTTTTTGCATGAGCAGTGCACATTCATTGTCACTTTGCTCATGCTCAATTTTGTCCAATATCTCAAACGTCATTCCTTTCCTCAAGTGCTTCTCTCCTTCCGGCAGTGCTCGTAATCGTTCGTATGGCGTCTGATATGTCTGGTATACTTTTTTCTGCTTTCCCTTCTCGTCCGTGAGTACCGTCGCAAATCCACACGGACGATGGTAGTTTAAATACACATTGAAATGTTCCTGATAAAACTCATTGATTGGCGTAGCATATTTCCGTGGGATGTGCGCGTATCCCATGTGCTTTCGTACCACTGCTCCATTTTTGCTTTCCACCAATGCGTTGTCATTGCAATGCCGCGCTCTGGATTTTGTCTGTTTAACCAACAGCGTATTCAGTAATTTTGCAACGACGTGGTTGATATATTCTGACCCATTATCCGAGTGAAATGCTTTCACGCAAAACGGGAACTGATTTAATAACTCTTCCAATAATGACGACAGGAATTGTTCTGAAATTCCTTCTACAGCCCCTACTACTTCCCATTGCAATACTTCATCTACAAGGTTGATATGGTACACGCCCTTTTCTCCCCCCATATCTCCCTGATGTACTGTATCTACGCGCAAAAACCCTGGTTTTCCCTCTGGCCGCGGTTTCCTGCGTTCTCCAATCGCGCTCTGTGTGGGGGACGTCTTAGTGAAATATTTCGTCCTACTCATATACTGGCGTGTGCCACGCAGGTTGTACAGATGAGATACGGAAATATGAGTAAGGTGTTCATACTGGTCGTGATGAAATTGCTCATACTCACGAACCAAGATACGTTTTGTTGCATAACCTGAAAGCTGTTCATGCGCAAGATCCGTTTCTGCAAGGAGTGCGATATCGTGTGGAGTATATCGGGTTGGGAAATGATGACGCTTGTTTGAATATGCGACAATTTTGCCAACACGCTTTTTCTTACTAATAAGTCGTGTCATCTGGGAATCAGAGTATCCCGTCATCCGTGTCAGATACGACTTGACACTGGTCTTGTCTTTTTTACGCAGTGAGAAATATCTGAAACGTCCGAGAATGATTTCTATCCATGTATATTTTTCTTTCTGTGATGCTCCCCTGAACTCGATACTTTTTGAGACCTTTAAGAAAGCGTTGAGATGTGCGATACTGCACAGGTGAGAGTCGTTCATAATGATAGTCATACAACCTTCAGTATGACACTCTCACCATTTCTGCAAATGGGCCCCTTTCGGGCTCATTTCGCATTAGAGGCACTCTCTATTTGGGGCTCATCTTGTATTGTACAAGACTGTAGTTGTCAAAAAGAGAAAGGGAATGATACTATAGAAAGAGGTGTTTAATAGTTTTGATATGGCATTAAACATAGTGATACTTGCCGGTGGGCATGGAACGCGGCTCTGGCCGGTTTCGCGCAAAGGCGTTCCAAAACAGGTGCGCCCGTTTTTAGATACAGATACGTTATTGCAAAAAACCATACAGCGGCTTGAATCGGTCATTGAACGCGACCGAATTTTTATTTCAACGCATGAACAGTATCGTAACCTTGTCGCTTCTCAAACAGAAACGATTGCTCCTGCTAATATCATTTGCGAGCCGTCTCGCAGGGATAATGCTCCTGCGATTTGTCTTGCCACTATGACAATTGCAGAGCGCGATCCTGATGGTTTAATTGGGATTTGTGGGGCAGACGCGTATATTGCCAATGAAGACAGGTATAAAGATATTCTTTCTTCTATTCCGGATATTTTGTTGGCTCATCCAAATGAAGGCGTTTTGTTGGGCGTTGTTCCTCAATATCCGGAAACAGGGTATGGATATATCGAGTACGAAATATCAAATATCAAATATCAAATATCAAATACTTGTGTTTATACGGTTAAACGATTTGTTGAAAAACCGGATATTGAAACAGCAAAAGATTATATCAAACAAGAAAATTTTTTATGGAATCCACTTCAGTTTTTTTTTACTGTCAAACATCTTCTTTCTTTATATGAGCAGTATGCGCCAGAAATATATACAGGAGTTCAGGCGATGATGCAGATAGAGGATGAAGATAAAAAGAGAAATATTTACGATGCTCTGCCTGCTATTTCGATTGACTATGCGATTATGGAAAAAATACCTGATTTATTAGTTATTCCGGCAGACATCGGTTGGCTTGATATCGGTCATTGGCGCGCGGTGCAGGATATTTTATCATCGTCCCTCTCTCCTAAGGGAGGCGATACTCCTCTTGCTTCCTCCCTTTACCAAGGGGAGGGTAGTGAGGGGTCTTGGGGCATGATCGTGAAGGGAAAGCATATTGGCATAGATACGCAACACTCATTGATTTATTCAGAAGCGAACCGGCTTATCGCAACTATTGGTATTTCTGATATGATTATTATAGACACTCCTGATGCGCTTCTTATTTGCCCGAAAGATCAGGCGCAAAGAGTCAAAGAACTTGTTAAAAAGATGCAAGACACAGGCCTTGAGGAGTATTTATAAAATGATGAACGATATTTTATACTATGGAAGAAAATGTATTTGAAAAACAACATCATCGCAAAAAAACACAATATATTCTGCTTGGGATTATCGTTGTTTTAGGATTAGGGGTATTTTTTGTTTCTGGTAATAAAGATAATCAGCCGAATGATACACCAGAGGTGGAAGAGAATACATTTATTATAGAGCAAGGGGAGGGAGTGTCTGTGATTGCCAATCGGCTTAAGCAGGCGGGGTACATTGAGTCCGAGTTTTGGTTTAAAACATATATTGTGCTCAAGGGGTTGCAGGCAAAACTATTGGCAGGGGCATATGAATTGGAGCAGGGGTGGTCATTGGGTAAAATAGCAAACGTGCTTTCTACAGGCCCGCTTTCTAATGAGCAAGTGATCACAACTATCGAGGGTTGGAATATATCTGATATGAATGATTATTTGATGAGAGAAGGAGTTGTAGTCGGGGATGAATTTTTAGACATTGTTTTTGCTGATTCCGGAATCCCACAATCATTACGTCAAGCATTTCCCGTACTTGCCGATGCGCCTCTCAATGCGTCGCTTGAGGGATATTTGTTTCCAGACACCTATCGCATTTTTAAAGATGCGACTGCTGAAGATATTGTGAATCGTATGATAGGGGAGTTTGATGTTGTGATGACAGGTGATATGCGAGCTGATATCGCGTCGCAAAAGAGAACAGTTTTTGAAGTTGTAACATTGGCTTCTATTTTAGAGCGCGAGGTTAGAACGCCGGAGGATAAAAAGATGGTTGCGGATTTGTTTTGGCGCAGATTAGATGAGGGGGTTGCACTGCAGGCGGATTCAACAGTGAATTATGTTACCAAGAAAAAAACACCTGGAATTTCGCTTGATGACACAAAAATTGATTCACCTTACAATACGTATAAATATCGCGGTTTGCCACCCGGGCCAATCAGCAATCCGGGGTCTGATTCATTAGAAGCCGCGGTATATCCGACTCAAAATGAATATTGGTATTTTTTGAGTACTCCCGACGGCACAACCATTTTTAGCAAGAATTTTGAAGAGCATAAACGGAATAAAGCAAAGTATCTTCGGTAAACCTATGGAACGAGGATCTCGTGTTCGTATTATTGGCAATGCGTCAGAGGAAGGCAAAGAAAAAGTGAGAGTAGATATTGATAACGCATTTCATCATCATATTGAGTATTTGCCCAATGATTTGCGAGAAAAATTTCAGCAGAATGAACTGCCTAAAATAGAGCAAGAAATTGCTTTGATTGCTTGTGTGAATAAGGCAACAAATGAATTGCTTGAGCAATGTGGAATTGATGTTTTTGATGTGCCAGTAGAAAATTATCACATACTACCTGCCGATATTTATAAAGAGATATCTTTATTTGGACACGCAGAGCATCAATGGATAGAGCAATCGATGGTTTTTAATGCTGATCATGTTCGCAAAAGTCCTGTTTATTTCGGTTCCTGTGTATTTCATGAAACTCTTCATATAAAAGCGCATCTCTCGCTATTAGTTCAGGGAGAGGGGGATGATCTATGGATTTATTACTATAGAGCAGGTGTTTCTGCTGGAGGAACATTCCAAGATGAGTTACATAAGCATTTTAGTGGATTAGACGAGGCGATTATTGCGTGCCAACAAAAAGAATTCACACATAGGTTGCTTTCACTCACGGTATTGGAAGAAGAAAAAGATTGGCTATTATCAGACGAGGCTTTGGCGAAGAAAAAGCGATTCGCAGAGAAGCATGATTTATCAGAAGATGAGATTATTTGGGTGAGTAAAAGTGATCCTGATGATTTTGAGGGCATGGGATATGCATCCCAAAGGAGAGTGCTTGAGTATGTGTGTAAGGAAATTCAAAAAGAGTTTCCGGATCGGTTTTCAGTGGTAGACGATGTTTTTAAAGAATTTTTACAAGCGCATTTTACTGGCAGGTTGTTGCCAATTGCTCGCCTTGTTGAAGAGACATTTGGAGAGGGGAGTTTTCGACTGCTTGGGAATATGGGAGTGGAGCAGGACAGTGGGGTCCTGTATTTGGAATCACTCCAAAAAGCGCGGGGTCGTCATATTCGTGGTCGTATACCAGGAAAAGAAAAGGTGTGAAGATACATTCTTGTTTGGTTTGTGTTGACAGTATTTTTATTATTTGATACTATATTCTCGTATTCCGTAGACCGTAAGGGCTCGCACAAAAAGAGCTTAATAACCTAACCTTACCGAGGAGCGTTCAACCATCTTTAGTGTTGGGCGAAAGGTCGACTATGGAATGCCAGAGTCGTTTTTTTGTTAAAACTGGTTCGAAATATTCGAGCGTAAGCGAAGAACATTTCGCAAGCAGTTTCAATCCATCTCTGGCGGACAAGAAAGGAAATAGTATATATGCCAAAAACACGACAGCAAAAAGTAGCTATTTTAAGCGATATCGGGTCTCGGTTTGATCAAGCGAAATCAATAGTCATAGCCCAATTCACTGCAACGCCGATATCTGCATTGGAACATCTTCGTCGCAAGATGAAAGAGTCAGGTGTTGATATGACTGTTGTTAAAAAGACGCTGATGAAGAGATTGTTTGCGGGAAAAAATATTACTGATGTGAATATTGACGATGCGACGGGAACACTTATGGTGGCTTTCGGACGCACAGACGCTCTTGCTCCGGCAAAAACCATTCAGTCGTTTGCAAAAGAGAATGAAAACGTCAAAATATTAGGCGGTATTCTTGAACAGCAGATATTAGATGCCAGTCAGATTGTGTCGCTTGCGCTCTTGCCATCTAAAGAGGAATTGATCGCAATGACCGTTGGTACTATCAAAGCGCCATTATCCGGGTTTGTGAATGTATTAGCAGGAAATGTTCGCAGTGTTATAAATGTTTTAAACGCTATAAAAGAGGCAAAGAGTTAATTGGTACATGAATCGAATAACTGAAGAATATGAGAACCAGTGAACAGAGATGTTTATAGGTTCATACGTTCATCGGTTTATTGATTTAACTATCTATCTATGAGTGATGAAAAAATAATCGAAGTGCCAGAAAAATTTAAGGCGCTTGTAGAGCAAATCGAGAAGATGTCAGTATTAGATCTTTCAGAGCTTGTAAAGATTTTAGAAGAAAAATTCGGCGTATCAGCCGCCGCGCCTATGATGATGGCAGGAGGCCCTGCCGGAGCAGGCGCACCTGCCGAAGTGGCAGAGGAAAAAACCAGCTTTACTGTTGAATTAATATCGTCTGGCGATAACAAAATCAATGTTATCAAAGCCGTTCGCGCTGTTACTGATCTTGGGCTGAAAGAAGCAAAGGACTTAGTTGAAGGCGCGCCGAAAACAGTCAAAGAAGGCGTGAATAAAGAAGATGCCGAAAAAATGAAAAAGCAGTTGGAGGAAGCAGGGGCGACAGTGTCGGTTAAGTAAGCCATGATTGAGTGAATAAAAAAGAGACCATAATTGGTCTCTTTTTTATATTCCACGGAATATGTTATTGTTGCGAACTCAACGCGATAGCATAAATTTTTTTATTGTTCAATAGATACGCCATTTGTTTGCTTTCATCTATAACGACATCGCGAAGATCATCAAATACGTTTGATGTGTATTGGTTTATTACCTCGCCACTTTTGGTGATAACCACCAATCGTTTGCTTTGCGGGTCAAGGATATATATATTTTTCATGTCAGCGTTCGTTACGATACGCGTTGGAGAAGAAAACCACGGATCAATCTTTGACAGAACAAACGTCTCTGGTTTTCCTGAAAGATATTTTATAATATTTCCTGATGGCAGAAGCAAGTAAATAGACCCATCTATTGCAATATCGCGGGCTTGAGCGCTATCTTGTGAAAGTCCGTCCGTAACCCACGGAGTACCCGGACCGAATCCGTCTCCAGTGGCGTTATGGCGATAAATTTGTTTGCGCGCGCTATCAAAGCGGTAGAATTTTTTCTGGTAGAGGAGAAATCGATCCACAGTGCCGTCGCCGATATCAATCGGCAGAGCGTTGTATGTTTGTGTTTTAGGGTCAAACGCGATAAAGCCGTTATTATTATGATAAAACACAAGCATACCTGTATCGCTGACTGACGCTTGTTCAAAAAAGCCGGTGATAGCTGGAGTTGCTTGAATGCGTGTTGCGGATTTTTCCGCCGGGTTAATTGCAAAGAGAGTGTTTGTGGCAGAGCTATAGGTATAGAGGATTCTTTGTATGGTTAACAGTTGTTTTGGGTTGATAGAGGTATCTGCTATTTCAAGATCAACCACAAGGAGCGGATCGGTTATGGTTGAAAGATTTTTTGTTTTGTTGAGTTGCGTGGTTATTTGTTCTAACAGCATGGCTTGCTTTTCGCTTCTGCTTTGAGTATCAGTTGGCAGGGATTGAACCAACTGGTGAGCTTCTTCAAGGAGTTCCTCTGCCTTTGCGTTGTCGCTGTACAGTAAAGCAGATGTGGTTCGATCTTGCAGAGATTGAATCATTTCAAGGGTTTGGTTGTAGGTTTCAATGTCTTTTTCTTTTATTTGAGAGCGATGCGTTCGTGAAAGATTAAAAAGAAACAGGATTAAAAGGATACAGGCGAATGTTAAGAGAAGTTTGGTTATGCGCGCCGCATGCTTCCACCATGAACGCGCAGAGGTTAATCCTCGGCCAGTGATTATTCCAATGGCTGAAATGCTTTGAAGAATAAGGATGAGTATGTTTTTTTTAGACGCATTTTTTAGAGAAAGATAACTTCTTTGTCGCACTGATGTCGCTGATTTTGGACGGTTAATATCTTTAATAAAAAAGCACCATTTTGTCCATAAGCGACTGAGTATTTGAGTTAATGTTTGTTTGATTTCTCCTGTTGGGAAAAGAGGCGGAGTGCGGAATGTTTTTGAGATAGCGTGTTTGGGTACTAATCGCGATGGATGTTGGTCCTGTGTGTGGGGTGGTGTTTGAAGTGGCATTGAGTGGAGTTCCTCGGTGATATGTACGGGTTTGTGTTGAGATGATTTTTGCGCAGAGAGAGGACGAGAAGGATAGTCGCCGTTTTCATGGTTAATGATAGCAATGCCAAACGGCAAGTGTCCGGGCGCTTTTGCAAGAAGGGAACGAAATGCTTCTTCTCTTTTTCCAACAACGGTATCTGCGACAGTTCTTTTAAGTCGTTCAAGCGAAAGGTAATCAAGTACGCTGTCTGTGCATATGACAAGCTGGGAGTGCGGGGTGAGATCTCCGCTTATAATTGAAGAAAATGTTTTAAGTGGGTTCGTTTTTTCGTAGTCATCGTAGGTTAATGGAGCAAGGTCTGTAATTGTGTTTTTAAAAATAAGAAATGCGTGCATTTTTCCGACTCGGCTGAAGTGAACCTGATTTTTTTTTCTTGCTATCCCTATAAAATAGAAATTCGCAAGCCATTCTTTGCCAAATTCTTTTATAATTTGAGCTATTGTGTAATTGGCGCTTTGCAACGATCTTTCAAGCGCCGCTTCTGGGTCGTTTGTTACGGCATCGGAATATCCCTTTTGAATGGTGTCAATAACACGAGGGAGTGCGCTTCCCCATTGGTTTCCATGTCCTATAAATCCTCCCATGATAATGCAGGTCCCCGCATTTCCGGTTTTCCCAGTGATACACTTAATAGGGGTTTGATCATCGTAGGTATTGAGGAGAATATGCTCAAGTTCGTTCGCCATAGTTGCAGAATGGTGTTGCGGATAGTATACTATACTAAGTTGTTTGAGGAAAGGTCAGTCAGGTATGCTTGAACACATTTTTAGTTCAAAAACAAGAGTGAAGTTATTGAATTATTTTCTGCGAAATCCAGAGCAGGCGTATTATGTGCGTGAGCTTACTCGCCTGACTGGGGAACATATCCATTCCATTCGCCGAGAACTCGCGAATTTGGTTAAGTTCGGATTGCTGTCAGAGGAGGCAAAAGATCAAAAAATGTATTATAAAGCAAAAGAGAATTTTATTTTATTTGATGAATTGCGAGCGCTGTTTACAAAAGCGGATACGGTGATTGAAAGTGACGTTGCTGAAGAGTTGAAAAGTTTGGGAGATTTGGATGTTATTATTTTAACGGGCGTATTTACAGGAGCGCATACAAAATCCGATTTACTGATGGCCGGTTCTATACTTGATAGAAAACGTCTGGAGCCATTACTTGCCCGGTTTTCTCAAAAGTTTGGACAGCCCATTCGATACAGCTTTTTCCCTATAGATGAGTACCGTTATCGGCTTTCTATTACTGATCGTTTTTTATATGATATTATGATTAGCAAGAAAATTGTGGTAAAAGATGAGTTCGCGATACGAGCGACTGCATCTGTCAACTGATGACGAAAATAAAAAACAAGAAGATGCGGCTTTGTTATTTTTTATAGTTCACTATGTGCGGTATAGTTGCGTATCAGGGTCCTCATGACGCACGACAGCGGATTTTAGAAGGGCTTAAATATCTTGAATACCGGGGATATGATTCCTGGGGTATTGCCGTTCGGTCTGAAACCGGAGTGTTGAATCGTGTACGCAATACCGGAGAAATAGGATCGGTCTCCATGGCTGATTTGAAGTTATCTCAAGCGCGCGATGGTATCGGTCATACGCGCTGGGCAACTCATGGAGGTGTGACGGTCAAAAATGCGCACCCCCATTTTTCGATGAACAAAAAAGTTGTTCTCGTCCAAAACGGGATTGTAGAAAATTATGGAGCGCTGAAAAAAAATCTCGAAAAAAAAGGGTATGTCTTTTTGTCTGAAACAGATACTGAAGTTATTGCAAATACTATTGAGGAATATCGTAAAAAGCATCCGCTTAAAGAGGCGGTGCGGCGAACGATGAAGGATTTAGAAGGGAGAAATGCGATTGTTGTCATGGAGCAAGGGAGTCAGGAGATTATTGCCGCGCGGAATGGCTCTCCGCTTATTGTCGGCGTCGCGCCTCATGAAGTTTTTATCGCATCTGATATTCCCGCTTTTATTGCGTATACAAATACAGTGTATTATCTTGATGATGGCCAAATGGTTTGTGTTAAAGACGCGCGACCAGAGTTTTTTTCACTTTCAAACGGCTCTCATGTCGCGCGCCGTAAAATTACCGTTGATATAAAAGCGAAAGACGCAGAAAAAGGAGATTATGCTCATTACATGATTAAAGAGATTATGGAGCAGAAAGAGACCACGCGTCGGGCCGTGGAACAAGATGAACAGCAATTGAAAAAAGTTGCAGACATGATTGATCACGCATATGGGAGTTTTTTAGTTGGTTGCGGGTCTGCCGCCGCGGTATGCAAGCTTGGTGAATATGTATTTGCAAAGATTGGGAATCGGCACATTAACGCTGTTGAGGCAAGCGAGTTTAAACATTTTTCCGGTTTTTTAACTCCGCGGAGTTTGATGATTGTTGTTTCTCAAAGTGGTGAGACGGCTGATGTTATTGAAGCGATTGAGACCGCAAAGAAAAAAAAGGTAAAAGTGATTGGCATACTGAATAATACAAGTTCAACCATTGCGCGGCTTGCGGATTATGTGTTTCCTATTCATGCCGGTCCGGAGCGGGCTGTGGCATCAACAAAAGCGGTGACTGCTCAATATGCGGTGATGACATTATTGGCGTATGCTGTTCGAGGAGATATTGCCGAAGGCAAGCGCCTGCTGGTTGAAGTTGCCGGACAGATGAACGACTTACTCAATCCGCGTTACGGACAGTATGTAAAAAAAATAGCAAAAATGTTAGTACGACAGGAACATGTGTATATTTTAGGACGCGGGGTCAATGTCCCGATTGCAAAAGAGTCATCTATTAAATTACAGGAAATCAGTTATATTCATGCTGAAAGTTTTGCGGCAGGCGAATTGAAACACGGACCGCTTGCGCTTATCACCAAAAAAACGCCGGTGATTGTATTAACAGGCAATGATGGCGATACCATAGATATCATATCGAATGCCAAAGAAGTGCAGGCACGCGGAGGGGTTATTATCGGCATTGGGCCGCACAAGCATGAAGTGTTTGATTACTGGCTTCATGTTCCTGATGTTGGGGAACTTTCGTATATGGTCAATGTTTTACCGATTCAGTTATTGGCGTATAATTTAGGAATTTTAAAGGGAAATAATCCTGACAAACCAAGAAATTTGGCAAAAAGCGTTACAGTGAAATAATGTATGAGCGATCCCATGTCACAAAAGAAAAAAGGATGCGGATTATGCGCGCTGATGTTTATAGTGTTGGTTTCCGCGGCCATCGTTATCGTATTATCAGCTGTCGGTATTCTTCGCATTCCGTGGCTTTCGCAATTTTTTTCTTCACCCAAAGATGCAGTGCGCCGGATTGAACTTTCCGAAAGCGAGAGAGAAAAAGAACGCGCCGGGCTTGAAAATAAAATTGGTGAAATCGCTTTTCTTATGCGAACGGCAACGCCTGAAAATCCGGTTGATATTTCATTAACAGTGACAGAGCGCGAGTTAACAGCTCTTTTGCTTTCCGGATCAGGCGATTTGCCTTTGACTTCTGCTCAAGCCGCAATTCACTCGGATGGCATTGAAGTGTCAGGCACAGTAACTCAACCGTTTGAAGGGCAGTTGTTGATTAAAGCACTGCCGGTGATGAAAGATGGGACGCTTAATTTTGACATTCAAGAAGTTGCTATTGGCGGATTAACCGTCCCTCGTACGTTTGCAGATTCTCTTGTAAAAACCGCTTTGGGAAAGAAAATGGATGAGGCCAATGCTCATATTAAGAGCGTGGGACAGATTACACACATAGAATTAAAAACAGGAGAACTTATTATGTCGGCGCACGTTGTAAACGGGAGTCAGCTGTTTCAACAAGAGCCCTCATCATAGAGCGTATGCCAGTGCTTGATGATATAGTGCGCGATATATCTTTCGCGATAGGAGGTATTATAAAGAATACGGATGGTATCGAGGAAATATCGCGTACAATGATCATGTCGCCATCGCAATGGGGAGATATTTCATTCCCATGTTTTGCATGCGCCAAAAAAATACACAAGAACCCCCATGAGGTTGCTCAACAGATAGCCGATCATATTGCAGAAAAAGTTCCATGTATTGCTGTGGCTCGAGCAGATGCCGGGTATGTAAACATCACTCTTGATTCAGCATTTTTGTATCAAGCCATAGACGCGGCTTTACAGGCAGGACAATCATACGGCGCGCCACAGACGGAAAAACCGCTTACCTATATTGTTGAGTACGCATCACCCAATACAAATAAACCGCTTCATGTGGGGCATATCCGCAATATCGCGCTTGGCCAAGCATTGATTGCATTTTTGAAGTATTGCGGACATCGGGCAATTTCCGCTGAAATTATAAATGACAGAGGGATTCATATCATGAAATCCATCCTTGCCTATCAAAAATGGGGGAACGATGAAACGCCTGAATCAGCGCATATCAAAGGAGATCATTTTGTTGGCAACTATTATGTGTTATTTAGTCATCGCGTAAAAGATGACCCGTCCCTTGAAGAAGAGGCACAGAAGTTATTGCAACAGTACGAGCAGGGTGAACAAGAAATTTGTTCACTCTGGGAGCGTATGAATGCCTGGGTTATTGATGGTATGAAGCAGACGTATAAGCGGTTGGGTGTTTCGTTTGAGGAGGAAGATTTTGAAAGCGATATTTTTGAAAAAGGGAAACAGGTTGTTGCTGACGGATTAGCCAGAGGTGTTTTTAAAAAGCGAGATGACGGCGCGATATATGCCGATTTAACCGATGTGGGGCTTGATCAAAAGGTTGTGTTGCGCAGTGATGGGACTGCTATTTATATCACGCAGGACTTGGCATTGGCTTTGATGCGCACCGCGCGGCATCCGGATTTAGAAGGAGTGCTGTACATTGTCGCGTGTGAACAAGAGTATCATTTCAAGGTGTTGTTTGAGTTGCTGAAGCGGTTGGGGTTTACTTGGGCGGATACATGCGTGCATGTCAGCTATGGTTTGGTGAATTTACCGAGCGGCAGGATGAAATCGCGCGAAGGAACAGTGGTTGACGCAGATGATATATTAGATGAATTGGCGCGTCTTGCTTTACAAGAGGTTCAAACGCGCTGGCAGGATATTGACTCTGTTGAATTACACTCTCGATCTGAAATGATTGCGCAAGCCGCGCTTCGTTTTTACCTTTTGCGCGTTCAGCCCCGACAGGATATGATTTATAATCCTGCAGAGTCCATTTCATTTGACGGCGCGACTGGTCCGTATCTTCAATATACTGTTGCGCGAATCTCACACATCCTTGCGCAGGTTGAACTTAAAAAAAAGATTGATTATACTGTATTAATAGAACGGCAAGAGCATGTATTGGCACTGTTGGTTTTGCAGTTTCCTTCGCTCGTTCATGAACTCCATAATCATTTGTTAGAAAAAAAATATTATAATCCGTCAGCGCTTACGCAGTATTTATATACGTTGGCGCAGGAAACGAATGCATTTTATCAAACGTATCGCGTGCTTCAGGCAGAGACCCCAGCCCTTGTACAGGCGCGAGCCGCGTTACTTGGGGCAGTGAAAGAGGTTCTTGATATCGGGCTTGCTCTCTGTTGTATATCAACACCAACGAACATGTAAAACACAAACACTATGAAGCATATTATTATTGTTGAGGATTCGCATATTGATCAATTGAGTCCTATTACGCTAACGCGAAAAGCGTCACAGATTACTATTGCCGGCTTGACGCTGGAAACTCTTGTGAAAGAAATGTGGAAATCAGCTGATGTGATTTTTCAGTCGTCAAAAAAAGAAGAACCGGTTTGGAAAGCAAAAGATGATGTATTAAGTATCAATGCCCGGCTTGTCCCAGCTGTTTCCGTGTTTGAGGAAGTGAAAAAATATACAGACAAGGGCAAGATGCCAGTGAAAAAATATCCAATGATTGAATATCCGTGGGATGTAATTAAATGGAATGAGGAATACTGCGCGGAAAATCTTGTGCATAAAGCGCAGGCGATGAAAGAGGTAAGGGGATTAAAGGGTGTGTATGCCGGATCAAATGTTACTATTGATGATAGTGTTGTTTTTGATACTCAAGAGGGCGTGATTATTCTTGATGATGATAGTATTGTGGAAGCATTTACTGTATTGCGTGGGCCGTTGTATATCGGTTCTAAAACAGTCGTTCGGGCCGGTTCTGTGATCGGGCCAAAGGTTATCGCAGGCGCGCAGGTGAAAGTGGGAGGAGAAGTGGCGCATTCTATTATTGAATCATTTTCTAATAAAGCGCATATTGGATTTTTAGGCCATTCGTATGTGGGGTCATGGGTGAATATGGGAGGGGGATCATCTACATCGAATTTAAAAAATACTTATGGCACGGTTCGTATGCAAGTCGGGTGGGAAAAGATTGATACTGGTATGCAGTTTTTGGGATCCATTATCGCTGATTACGCAAAGACCGCTGTGAATACTGCTCTGTATACCGGCAAAATCATTGGCGTTGCGGCGTCGTGTTATGGAATCATTTCCGAAAACGTCCCTTCATTTACGCACGCGACGCCAAAAGGGAAATATGAATTTGAATTAAAATCCGCGCTTGCCATGCAGGAGCGGATGTTTGCCCGGCGCGATAAAGAAGCATCAAATGAAGATAAGCATATCTTACGGCAGGCGTTTGAATCAACGAACCGCGATCGCAAAGCGGCAAAAGTAAAAAAGAAATCAGTTGAGTTTTAATTTTTATGATTGTTGTAGAGACGCCCCTCCGCCGGCTGGCGGAGGGGCGTCTATTTGCGACTGTAGAGTATATGGGAGGAGTACCTCGGACGCTTACCATAGGAACAGAGAGTATTTGTTATCTTTCTCGAGTTCATAAGCGTGCTCGTCATATTCGAATATCGTTTTATTATGACGGCAGGATTGCAGTGACTCGCCCTCCGGGAGTTTCTATTACCCGCGCTGAACATTTTTTAAGAGATAACTATGATTTGATGAGAGGAAAGATGAACACAAGAGTACGCGCGGGAACGACCATTCTTCCGCAGGTACGTTTAAAAGAATATCCGCATATAAAACAGCAGGCATGCTCTTTGGTGCAAGTGCGGTTGCGACATTTTAATCAGATATATGGATTTGTTTATAACAGAGTTGTGATAAAGAAACATAAAACGTTATGGGGGAGTTGTTCTGTTAAAAGGAATCTTAATTTTAATTACAACATTATTTTTTTACCCCAAGAATTGGCAGATTATATTATTGTGCATGAATTGTGCCATTTAAAAGAGCACAATCATTCTTCGCGTTTTTGGGCGTTGGTTGCGCATACAATTCCGAACTGGCAAGAGCGGAGAAAACAGTTGCGATTATATCGTCATAAAAAAATCGGCTGAATCAGGGTTCAGCCGGGAAAGAGCGGTGCGTTGGTGCGAATCGTGAAAACAGATTGAGCACCTCGTATGCTCTGGGGAGGTTGAAGATGGGGAGGTATTCATTCCCCCGTATTCTGACTCCGCTGACATACGAAATGACGAGATGTATGGGATGTGCAGGTGTAATATTTTGATGAAGGTGCAGGGCAATAACGCTGTTTTCTTCATCAAAGCGGATTCGAGACACTGCCCATGCGACGTCCCGTGCTGTTGGAGTGCTTTGTTCAATCCCCAGCGTAATCAGGGAGTGATCTGGCATTGGCGGATACAATTTCATCTTCAGTCCGCCAATGATCTTTTGACTGTGTAGGACTAAAGATTGTGCGACTTTTTGTCCTGTGCGCTCTTTACTGCCTTCGAGGTAGTCGTTGAGCGTACGCAGGAGGGTGGAGAGCGTAGGAAAGAGAGGGAGGATGAGTGTGTCCCTTTCTTCCTGCACGAATCGCATTTCAAGTGTGATATCTGAAAAGCCCCTTGGGAGATGTGTCTGTGTGGAGAGTGTATTCTCTGCATCCAAAAGGGCCTTTCCCGTTTCTCCGTTAAACAGTACGGCGCCATAACGCGCATCGTATGTTTCAGGGAGACGCACAACACCTACACGAAAGTAGGTCTGCTTAAAAAATTCCCTTCCGAATACGGCAAGTTGTACCCTGCCGTCCTGTTTCTGCTCTTCGGTTTTTATCCCTGGCAGGCGTGCAAGGACGGCATGCTCATTGTAGTTCCATGAAGATCCTTGGGCAGTGAGCAAGTATTGGATCATTCTGCTCACATCGTATGCTGTTTGGCATACGACTCCTCGAGGGTGGAGTACGATTTCAGGTGACATCGTGTTCTCCTTGAGAAAGAGATACGGTGTGATGGAGACAAAATTATCATACACATCTTTTTTTATCAAGAGTATGATATACTGTACTCATAATTCCTATGCCTCACATTCAGCTAACTCCAATAGTAAAAAAATCAGCCACACAACCGATGAAAGTCCATGGACGAATGTGGGAATATGGTGTTGCAATGACAATCGCAGGAATACTATTTGTTGTACTATCAGTGTATTTGTATTATCGTCGCGGATATTATGATTTGTATATTGCGAATAAAATATTTGCAGGGACATCTGCAATCCTTTTGGGAATTGTGCTTTTATTGGGGCCGTTAAGCCGTGCGTATACTATTTTTGATAGATGGTTGAAATATCGTAAAGAAATTGGGATTGTAGCGTTTGTGTTAGCGCTTGCGCATTCAGTATCGTCATTCTTTTTTTTATCTGATTATTTTTCGCGCGCCCGATTTTTTACGTCTGGATTATGGCCGTTTGTGTTTGGGATTACTGCGCTTTCTATTGTATGTATTCTTTGGATCCTTTCCCATAAAAACGCAGTAAAGATTTTTAGCGGAAAAGTGTGGTGGTGTATTCATAGTTGGGGGATTCGATGTGCGTTCATTGCTGTGGCGCTCCATGTCGGTATTATGAAATTTTCTGGATGGGTTGATTGGTATAAAAATGGTGGAGCGTCAAATCTTGTCCATCCCGAATGGCCTGGCGCAGGTCTGTTGGTCGGTTGGATTATAGCGTATGTCTTTTCGGTTCGAATTTCAGAAATTGGAAAAACAAAAGCGCCAAAGGTGATTATCCCTGTTGGATTTTTTCTTTTGATTGGAATTTTTGTCGCCACATTCTTGTGGGGAAGAATTATATGAAAATTTTTTCTTTGATATTTTTTGTTATCATCATGGCATTAGTCGGAGGATATGTGTATGTGACAACGCGGCCCGGGAGTCGGGTTTTTTATCGCGATCAACA